>JAKCEK010000122.1 GCA_021838005.1 Actinomycetes bacterium | reverse complement strand
CAACGGCGCGGGCAAGACGTCGTTGTTCAACTCGCTCACGGGCGTCTACCAGCCCCAGGAGGGCACGGTCACGTTCCACCGGGCCGACGGGCGCTCGATGTCGGTGATCGGCAAGAAGGCCCACCGTGTCGCCGGCGCCGGGGTGGCCCGGACCTTCCAGGCCTCGCGGATGTTCAGTGCGCTCAGCGCCTTCGACAACGTGAAGATCGGCGCCGAGGATCACCGGGGCTTCGGGGTTGTGGGCGCGATGGTCCGCGGCCCGCGGACCCGCCACGATGACCGGCGCTCGGACGAGAAGACGGCCGACCTCTTGCGCTTCGTGGGGCTCGCCGACCGGGCGAACGTGATCGCGGCCTCGCTCTCTTACGGCGAGCGCCGTCGTCTCGAGATCGCCCGCGGCCTCGCGACCGGGCCCGAGGTCCTCCTGCTCGACGAGCCGGCGGCCGGCACCAACCCGTCCGAGAAGCTCGACCTCGCCCGACTGATCCGCCGGGTACGTGACGAGCTCGGCGTGACGATCCTGCTGATCGAGCACGACATGAAGCTCGTGATGTCCCTCGCCGAACGGCTCTACGTCTTGAACTTTGGCAGCGTGATCGCCGAGGGGACCCCCGTGGAGATCCGGACCAACCCCGTCGTGATCGAGGCGTACCTGGGTACCTCGGTGGAGGCCTCGGCCTGATGCTCGAGGTGCGAGACGCGGTCGTGCGCTACGGGGCGATCACCGCCCTGCACGGGATCACCTTCGAGGTCAACGAGGGTGAGATCGTGACGCTGCTCGGCGCCAACGGAGCCGGCAAGTCCACGACGCTGCGGATGGTCTCGGGCCTCCAGTCGCCGGCCAGCGGGTCGATCACCTTTCAGGGCCGCGACATCAGCCACACCCGGGCCCACGACTTCGCCAAGCTCGGGGTCAGCCACGTCCCCGAGGGCCGGCGGATCTTCCCGCAGATGTCGGTGGAGGAGAACCTCGAGATGGGGGCGTTCCGCCGCCGGGGCTCGATCAGCGAGGACCTCGAGCGGATCTACGAGACGTTCCCGATCCTGAAGGAACGACGTAAGCAGCTGGGTTCGAACCTGTCCGGGGGCGAGCAGCAGATGCTCGCGATCGGCCGGGCGCTCATGAGCCAGCCCACCCTCTTACTGCTCGACGAACCCTCCATGGGGCTCGCCCCGATGATCGTGGACACGATCTTTCGCATCATCGGAGAGATCCGCGCCTCGGGCACCACGGTGCTCCTGGTGGAGCAGAACGCCGCGCACGCGCTGCGCCTGGCCGACCGGGGCTACGTGCTCGAGAACGGCCGCGTCGTGCTGTCGGGCCTGGCGTCGGAGCTGCTCGTCGACCCTCGAGTGCGCGCGGTCTACCTCGGCGAGGACGTCGAGACCGGCGCGTAGGGCCCGGCTCGCGGGAGCGGGTCCCTTACAATCCCGTGACAACGGCGACTCGGGTCACACCGGGTCGTTAGCCTGGGTCGCCCTATGGAGCTCCTCGACCGGCTCGTCCCCGCCGACTTCCGGCGCGAGATCCGCGGCCCACTGCGCCGCCTCTATCTCAGCACGTTCGTGAACTGCTTCGGGAACGGCCTCGCCTTCGCGATGTTCGTCGTCTACCTGCACAACGTGCGGGGGTTCTCCACGACCTTCTCGACGCTCCTGCTCACGGCGACGGCGATCGTGGGACTCGCCACCGGGCCCGTCTGGGGGACCCTGGTCGACCGGTTCGGTCCGGTCGGGGTGGGCATCGGGTCCTACCTCGCCTCAGCGGTGGGCCTCGTGCTATGGACGACGATCCACACCCGGACCGAGGCGGTCGTGGTGGCCCTGGTCATCACCATCTTCGAGGGTGCCGGCTGGGGCCCGGGGGCGGTGCTGATCGCCCGGCTGGTTCGCGAGACCCATCGTCAACGGGCCTACGGGGTCAACTTCATGATGGTCAACCTCGGGATCGGCATGGGACTCTTGGTGTCGGCCTCGATCGTGAGTCTGCGCCACCCCGAGAGCTTCACTGTGCTCTACCTCTTCGACGCCGCGGTCACGGTGGCGGCGGGAATCATCTTCGCGACTCTGCTGGCCCACGGCAAGGCCGTTCACGACGCGCACCACGACGCTCGGGCGAAAGACGGGTGGCGGGTAGTCCTTTCAGACCGCCGTCTGCGACGCTACGTCGTGGCGAGCCTGGTGCTCATCCTGGGGGGCTACGGATCGGTCGACTCGGGACTCAGCCTGTTCATCGTGAACAACCTGCACGTCAGCATCCACGTGATCGGGATCACCTTCTTCTTCAACACCCTGACGATCGTCGTCGGCCAGCTCTGGATCCTCAATCGGATGGAGGGTCACAGCCGCACGCGGGCCATGGCTCTGGTGAGCCTGCTGTGGTTCGTCTTCTGGGCGGCGTTGGGGGCATCGCTGGCCCTGCCGGTCGTGGTCGCGGTTATCTCGCTGTGTCTGGCCCAGGTGGTCTTCGCGGTGGGCGAGACGATGCTCCAGCCGGCCGGGTCGGCGCTCGTGAACCAGATCGCCCCCGAGCACCTGCGCGGTCGCTACAACGCGGCGGCCGGCACGGCCTGGGGTGTCTCGGGGACCCTCGCCCCGGCCATCACCGCCCTCTACTACGGGCTGCACCTCGGTGACTGGTGGCCGATCGGCACCGGGATCACGGCGCTCGTCGGCGGGGGCCTCATGCTCACTCTGCGCTCGTCGCTCACCCCCGAAGAGGACGGCGTCGTCCCGGCCTCGGCCTAGGCCCGTGCGACCGTTGGGTCGCGAAGGGGGGTCGAGGTGGACAACGAGTTGGGGTCGTGCTGGCGCGACGTGGAGGACGTGCTCGACGCGGGGGTGGACCGGCTCCTCCTCTACGGGCCGCCGGGCACGGGCAAGACCTACGCGGCCCTCGCGGTCGGGGCCGGCGCGCCCGCCGAGCGCATCGTCTGCACCGAGGACCTCACCGGTGCCGAGGTGACCGGCACCTGGATGCCCGGCGAGGGTGGCCGGTTCGCCTGGCGGGAGGGACCGGCGATCCGCGCGTGGGGCGCCGACGGCGGCCGCGGTGGGCGGCTGGTGCTCGACGAGGTCGATCGGGCGGCGGGGGACGCCCTGGCCACGCTCCTCGCGGTCACCGACTCCTCGGCCTCGGCGCGCTGGCGCCACCCCGAGAGCCTCGAGTGGGTCTCGCCGGGACCGGGCTACTCGGTCGTGGCGACCTCGAACGCCGACGACGTGGAGGATCTGCCGGCGTCGCTGCTCGACCGCTTCGCGGTGCGGGTGCGGATCGACCGGCCCCACCCGGCCGCCGTCGCGTCACTCGCGCCGGACCTGCGTGCACCGGCCCTCGCGGGCTCCCTCGGGCCGTCCGCGCGACGGGTGTCGCTGCGCCGCTTCTACGCCTTCGACCGCCTGCGGGCCCGGCTCGGGGCCGAGCGGGCCGCCGTGGTCGTCTTCGGCGCCGCGGCCCCCGACGTCCTCGACGCGCTGGCCATCGCCGCGCTCGCGTGAGCGTCTTCCCCGAGCTCGTCACCGGCCGTGAGGACGAGGTCGTTCCGGGGCCGTGGCGCGTCGAGCGCGGGGCGGCGGCCCGCGGTCGAGCGAGCTGCGACCTGGTGGCGCGGGTCCTCGAGGTCCCGTTCGGCGCCGACGCCACCGCCCGGGTGGTCCGGGCGCACGAACTGCTCCACGCTCGGGTGAGTCCGCACCCTCGCCACCTGGCCGACGCCCTCGTCGAGGTGGACGCCCGGGCGCTCGAGTGCGCCGAGGAGTTGCGGGTCAACGAGCTCCTCGCTCGCCTCGGCTACGACGTCGCGCGCTTGGTCGACGGGAGCGAGCGGGCCGGGGGAGAGCGGGTCGCCGCCAGCGGCGACTGGGCGGAGGCGGTCTGCTTCGCGGTTGCCGTCGCCGGCACCGGCGCCGAGCGACCCTTCCTCACCGGGGTGCGTCGGATCCGTCCCGAGTGGGTGGCCGGGCTACGCGCCACGGTGCGCGCGGCTCGGGCGCGCGTCGGCGGGCTCTCGAGCGAGCGCCTGGGCGCGACGGCGCTCGACGAGGTGGGCCGGCCGCGGGGCTTCGTCGAGGCGACCCTCGAGGTCGCGCGGCTGCTCACCCGGGCCTCGGGCGCACGCGCGCCGCTCGGTCCCGACGAGGTGCGCCGCTATTCCCGCGCGCTCGCCGACGGGCGACGGCGTCCGCCGAGCGGGCGCTTCGCCGAGTTGGCGCTCGTGGACGCGCGCGCCCTGGCGCGCGACCCGGTCCCCGCACTGCGCCGGGTCCGTCCCTCGGTCACGGGCGTGGACCTGCGCTACCCGTCGCGGCTGGCGACCGACCCGCTGCGGCGGGCCTTCGTCCGGCCGGTCCGGGCCGTCGGCGGTGTCGTGCTCGTCGACCAGTCGGGGTCGATGGCGATCGACGTCGAGGAACTGGCCGGGCTCGTGCGCCTCTCGCCGGGCGCGTTGGTGCTCGGCTACAGTCACCGGCCGGGTGACCACGGGGTGACCCCGAACGCCTGGGTGCTGGTCGCCGGGGGGCGAGTGGCGACGTCGATCCCTTCGGGCAACGTCGGCAACGGCGTGGACGGACCGGCCCTGCGCCTGGCGCTCGCCGAACGGCGTCGGGGCGAGCCCGTCGTCTGGGTGACCGACGGGCAGGTGACCGACTCCAACGACCACCCCGACGAGGCCCTGGCGCTCGAGTGCGCCCGGCTCGTCGAGCGCCGCGGGGTCATCCTGGCGCGCACCCTCGCCGAGGCCCGGGCCGCGCTGCGCGGAGCCAGCCGCCAGAGCGCCGCGGAGCGCCGGGCCTTCGGACGGGTCGGCGCGATGATCCCCCTCACCAGGTAGGAGAGAAGAGACATCGGGACGGACCCCCCTTGAAACGAACACCCGTTCGCTATAGTGTACGAACAGGTGTTCGTCGAACAGGGAGTCGCCATGGCCGCCGTCGAGATCCTCCAGAGCCCCGAACAAAAGGCGCCGTCGCTGCGCCTGGTCCCGATCGCCCCGACCGGCCCCGTCAGACACGGTGGTGGCGCACTCGCCCTGCCCGAGCGCCTCGCGCGTCGGCGCCGGGCGCGCGCGCGCCGACGCACCGTGGCCCTGGCGACGCTCGTCGTGGCGGCCCTCGCGGTGCTCGCGGTCCCCGGCCACAGCTTCGGGGCGACCTCGGCGACCGGGCTCTCGAGCGACCTCGCGGGTTCGTCGGTGCTCGCCGCGGGCGAGCTCTACGTCGTCCAGCCGGGCGACACCCTCGCGGGCATCGCGCGCGCGATGGACCCGGTCGACCCCGCCGGGGCGCGCACCTTGCTCGTGGCCGAGCTGCACTCGAGGGTGGTCGTCGTCGGTGAGCACATCCTCATCCCCTGATTGCCCGTGATTTTCCGGGAAGATCGGGTGTATCGTGACATGGTGCGGTGCCCCTACTGCTCGGCCGACGACGACCGGGTCGTCGACTCGCGACTGGCCGAGGACGGCGTCGCGATCCGTCGGCGACGCGAGTGCGCGCGCTGCCACCAGCGCTACACGACCTTCGAGCGGATCGAGGAGGTCAGTCCCTT
>JAKCEK010000121.1 GCA_021838005.1 Actinomycetes bacterium | reverse complement strand
CGCCGGTGGTTCGGCTTCTTACGCATGCAGACCCGGGTCGCGCGCCGCCTGCCTGCCGTGCTCACGGTCTCGCACAACTCGCGCGCCGACATCCACGACCAGCTCGGCGTCGCGCTCGAGCGGCTCACCGTCGTGCCGGTGGGAGTCGACCACACGGTGTACCGGCCCCACGAGGACGTGGTGAAGCGGCCCGGCCGGCTGATGGTGACCACGAGCTCGGACGTGCCCATGAAGGGGCTCGTCCCCCTGCTCGAGGCGGTCGCCAAGCTGCGCACCGAGCGGCCCCTCGAGCTCGTGGTGATCGGCCGGCCCCGGCCGGGTGGCCGGGTGGCCACCACCCTCGAGCGCCTCGGGCTCGAGGACCTCGTCACGACGGTCTCGGGGGTGAGCGACGAGGAGCTGGCCCGACTCTACGGCGAGGCCGAGGTGGCGATCGTGCCCAGCCTCTACGAGGGCTTCTCCCTGCCGGCGATCGAGGCGATGGCCTGCGCGGTGCCGGTCGTGGCCACGACCGGCGGGGCGCTCCCCGAGGTCGTCGGTCCCGACGGCGAGGCGGCCCTGCTCGTCGAGCCCAACGACCCCGACGCCCTGGCCGGGGCGATCCGCCGGCTCCTCGACGACCCGGCCCGGCGCGCCGCGATGGGCGCGCGGGGCCGCGAGCGGGTGATCGCCCGTTTCACCTGGCAGGTGACGGCCCGGGGGACGGCGGCCTGCTACGACGCGATCCTGCGCGGAGCGCCGCTGCCCGCCTCGATGGTCTTTGACTGATGCTGACCGCCCGCTACGACCGTCTCGGCCTGAGGGCCGGCGACGCCGTGCTCGACCTCGGCTGCGGGTTCGGTCGACACGCCTTCGAGGCGGCCCGCCGGGGCGCGAGCGTGGTGGCCCTCGACGCCGGGCGCGACGAGGTCGACGGGGTGTTGGCGACCTTCGTGGCGATGGCCGAGGCCGGGGAGCTCGCCCCGGGCTCGGCCCGCGCGGCGGTCGTCCAGGGCGACGCGATGGCGCTGCCCTTCCCCGACGGGGCCTTCGACCGGGTGATCTGCTCTGAGGTGCTCGAGCACATCCCCGACGACCGCGCGGCCGTGGCCGAGCTGGCCCGCGTGCTGCGCCCCGGGGGGACGATGGCCATCACCGTCCCGCGCTTCTTCCCCGAGCTGGTGAACTGGGCGCTGTCGGACGAGTACCACACCGTGCCCGGGGGTCACGTGCGGATCTACCGGCGCTCGGTGCTGCTCGAGCGACTCGCCGGCGCCGGGCTCGTGCCCTACGCCCGCCACCACGCCCACGGGCTGCACAGCCCGTACTGGTGGCTCAAGTGCCTCGTGGGTCCGACCAACGACGACCACCCGGCGGTCCGGGCCTACCACCGCCTCTTGGTGTGGGACATCGTGAAGCGGCCCCGGCTCACCCGCGCCGCCGAGGCGGCGCTCTCACCGGTCATGGGCAAGTCCCTCGTCTACTACCTGCGCAAGCCGTGACCACGACCGACGCCCTCTTTTCCGTGCCGGGCGTGCTGAACGCCGAGGAGCTCGCGGCGACGGCCCGCGTCATCGCCGACTGCCAGCGCCCCGACGGGCAGATCCCCTGGTTCCCGGGGGGGCACTGCGACCCGTGGAACCACGTCGAGGGCGCGATGGGTCTGACCGTCGCCGGCCACCTCGAGGCGGCACGCGCCGCCTACCACTGGCTCGCGCGCGCCCAGCTGGGTGACGGGAGCTGGTTCAACTACTACCTCGGCGAGCGCGTGCGCGACGCCCGGCTCGACACCAACGTGTGCGCCTACGTCGCCGTGGGGGTCTACCACTACCTGCTCGTGACCGGTGACGAGGCCCTCGTCGCCGCGCTCTGGCCCACGATCGAGCGGGCCATCGACTTCGTGCTCGCCCACCAGCGCCCCGACGGCACGGTCACCTGGTCCCTCGACGCCCAGGGACGCCGCGAGGGCTACGCCCTGCTGGCGGGGTCGTCGTCGGTCTACTTGTCGGTGCGCTGCGCGCAGGCGCTGGCGCGCGCGCTCGGTCGGGACCGGCCGGACTGGCTCGCGGCGGCCGGACGGCTCGGCCACGCGATCACCCACCACCCCGGGGCCTTCGCGCCGAAGAACGAGTTCGCCATGGACTGGTACTACCCGGTCCTCGGCGGGGCCCTCACCGGCGCGCGCGCCGCGGCTCGCCTCGACGGGGGCGTGGAGCGTCACGTGATGGAGGGGTTCGGGGTGCGCTGCGTCTCGACCAACGACTGGGTCACGGCGGCCGAGACGGCCGAGTGCGCGCTGGCCCTCGACGCGATCGGCGAGACGAACCGCGCGCTCGAGCTCTTCGCCCTCACGACGCGTCACCGGCGCACCGACGGCGCCTACTGGACGGGCCTCGCCTACCCCGGGGCGGTCACCTTCCCCCACCGCGAGGTCACGACCTACACCGCGGCGGCCGTCGTGCTCGCGGCCGACGCCCTCACCTCGCGCACCGGTGGCGCGAGGCTCTTTCGCCACGACGAGTCCCCCCTCGCGCCGGTCGAGGACCTCGCCGAGCCGGGCTGCGCCGTCGGGCGGGCCTAACCCGACGCGACGAGCACCCGGAGCGATCCGACGGCGTCGACCTCGGTGAAGCCGGTCGAGAGCGCGTCGAGGTAGATCTCGTAGGGCGGACGGCCGCCGTCGGTGGGGTCGGGGAAGACGTCGTGGATGATAAGGAGCCCGCCCGCCACGACCTTGGGCGTCCAGGCGCGGTGGTCGGCCCAGGCCACGGCCTCGCCGTGGCCGCCGTCGATGAACAGCAGGTCGAGGGGCTGGGCGAAGTGGCGCGCGACGAGGGTCGACTCCCCGACGATCCCCACGACGCTTCCCTCGAGGGACGCGTCGGTGACGGTGCGCTGCCAGTGGGGCAGCGTGTTGAGCCGCCCGTCGCGCTCGTCGAGGAGCTCGGGGTCGAAGTGCGCCCAGCCCGGCTGGGTCTCCTCACTGCCGCGGTGGTGGTCGAGCGAGTAGAGCAGCGACCCGGACGCCTCGGCGGCGAGACCGAGGTAGAGGGCGGACTTGCCGCACCACGCGCCGACCTCGAGCCAGGTCCCCCCGGGCCGCCCGCGCCCGAGCCGCTCGGCGTGCGCACTGAGGGCGAGCCCCTCGTCGTCGGGCATGAACCCCTTGGTCGAGCGGGCGAGCGCGAGGAGCTCGTCGCGCCGGCTCACCGCACCACCTGGACGAGCGAGTAGACGCCGAAGCCCAGAAAGACGAGCCCGCCGAGGCGGCGGATCAACGCGAGCGAGACCCGCCGCTCGAGCGCGCGGCCCCCGTAGGCGGCGATGAAGGCCACCGAGACGAGCGCGATCACCGAGGCGAGGAACACCTCGAGGGGGGCGTGGGTGCGGGCGGTGAAGCTCAGGGCCTGGATCTGGGTCAGGTCGCCGAACTCGGCGAGGAAGATCACCCCGAAGGCGGTGGCCGCCTCGCGCAAGGCCCCGGCGCGCCGCTCGCGTGCCGCCTCGGCCTCGCCGGCGGCCTCGGCCCGCTCCTCTTTGGAAAAGAGCAGGTAGGCCGCGCCGCCCAAGAAGAGGACGGTCACCACGATCTCGCGCACCCGGGTGGGCAGGAGGGTGACGAGCCCCCCGGCGGCGACGGCGATGGCCATCTGGACGACGAAGGCCACCGACGCGCCGAGCGCCACCGGCAGGGGGCGGGTGCGCGCGGCCATCACGATGGTCGCGATCATCGTCTTGTCGGGCAGCTCCAGCAGGAACATCGCCGCGGCGACGCCGAGGAAGGTGCCCAGGGTCACCGCGCTAGAACTGACGTCGTATCGCCTCGGCGAAGGTGAGCCCGACGCGCAGCCGCTCGAGCTGCTGCTCGACCGAGGCCGGGTAGCCCCCGGGCACCGGGTGCGCGGTGTGGAAGGCGATGACCTCCGCGGCCAGTGCGGGGTCGGACAGGAAGGTCGGCGTGCCGCTCGCCAGTCGAGCCATCTGGCTCGGGGAGAACCGGGCGTGCGCGTCATCCCACCGGTGCGCGATGTAGCGCCACACCGCCGGGCCGGACACCTCGTTCGTCGTGAGCAGGGGCAGGATCAGCGGCGCGTCCTGGGCCCGGAACTCCTCGAAGCACCGCCGGGCCGCGTCGAGGCCCACCCGCTCGTCGGAGAACGACCCCAGCGCGCCGAGGTAGCGCATCTCCTCCTGGGGGGTGGCGGCGCCCCGGTAGCGCTCGAGGTAGGTCTCGTAGTCGCCGGGCCTATTCAGGCTCGCCACGATCCGCAGCACCGTGCCCGCGAGGTCCCCCTCGAGCGGTCCGGACTCGAAGCGTCCCACGGCCTCGGCGCGAACCTCGGGGTCCTCGCAGATGCCGCCGAGCAGGCGCAGCACCGCCGCGCGCATCCTCGGGGTGAGCTCGTCCTCCTCGGGTCTCGCGTCCCACCCCAGCCGCTCGAACTGGGGCTGGACGATCGCGCGCACCTGGGCCACCAGCGAGGCGCGCTGGGCGGCGTCGAGCGGGCGACGGACGATATCGAGCGCCGAGCCGACCGCCTCCCACGCGGTGGGGGCGTCGTGGTCGCCCAGGTTGGAGATGACGAGGCGGAACTGCTCCCAGGTCGACAGCCCCGCGAGCAACGCGGCCCACCCGTCGTCGACCAGGGTGGTCCGTTCGAGCTCGTCGAGCTCGGGGATGTGCGGCGCCAGCGCCTCGAGTTCGGCCCGCCCGTAGCGCGTGCGGTAGCAGCCCCACCCCCCCGCGTTGGCGACCACCGGCGGCGCGTCGGTGACCGGGGCGGGTCCGCCCTCGAGGAGGTGGAGGCTGGGGGGACCGCCGGCGACCGATCGGGTCGCCACGGGGACGAGCCAGCGCTCCCCGATCTTGCTGTCGGGCGTCTTGGGCGCGTAGCTGAAGGGCATCTGTGAGAGTTCGCCGTCGGCGAAGGTCACGAGCGGGTGTCCGCCCTGGAGGATCCAGCTGTTCATCATCTCGCGCACGGGCTGACCCGAGACCTCCTCCAGGGCGTTCCAGAGGTCGGTGGTGCGCGCGTTGGCGTACTGGTGCCGGGCCACGTAGTGGCGCATCCCGGCACGGAAGACCTCGGCCCCGAGGTACTGCTCGAGCATGCGCAGCACCGACGCGCCCTTCTCGTAGGTCAGCACGTCGAACATCGCCTGGGTGTCGTCGGGCGAGACGACCTCGAACTCGATAGCCCGAGTCGAGGAGAGGCCGTCGATCTGGAGGGCGAGGTCGCGGAAGAAGTTCTGGCCCACCCACGTCTTCCACTGCGGACGGAAGGCGTCGGTGCAGATGAGCTGCATGAAGGTGGCGAAGGCCTCGTTCAGCCAGATCCCCTCCCACCACTCCATGGTCACGAGGTTGCCGAACCACTGGTGGGCGATCTCGTGCAGGACGACCTCGACCACGCGGAAACGCTCGGCCTGGGACGCCGTCGCCGGGTCCACGAGGAGGGCGGTCTCGCGATACGTGATGCAGCCGAGGTTCTCCATCGCGCCCATGGCGAAGTCGGGGACGGCGATCATGTCGAGCTTGTCGCCCGGATAGGGGATGGCGAAGTAGTCGCCGAACCACCGCAGGCAGTAGTCGGCGGCTTCGAGGGCC
>JAKCEK010000120.1 GCA_021838005.1 Actinomycetes bacterium | reverse complement strand
GGGAAGGCCCCGGTGCGCACGCGGCGCCCCTCGTACTGCACGAGCGCGTCGGTGCCGTCGGCCGGGGTGAGCCGGCGCGCCAGGCGCGAGAAGTTGGCGGCCGACTGGCGGGTCTGGAAGCCCACGAGGTCGGCCCCGAGCAGCCCCTCGACGATCTCGCGCCGCCACGGGAGCTGGTTGAACAGCTCGAGCGGGGGGAACGGGATGTGCATGAAAAACCCCACCCGCACGTCGGGCCGGCGGTCGCGGACCATGCGCGGCACGAGCTGGAGCTGGTAGTCGTGGACCCACACGGTCGCCCCCGGGGCGGCCGTCTCGGCCACCGCGTCGGCGAAGCGTCGGTTCACCCTGACGTAGCTCTGCCACCACGTGCGGTGGAAGGCCGGCGGTCGGATCGCGTCGTGGTAGAGCGGCCAGAGCGTGGCGTTGGAGAAGCCCAGGTAGAAGGTCTCGTACTCGTCGGCCGAGATCGGCACGGCCCTCAGGCGGATCCCCTCGTAGTGAGCGGGCACGTGCCGGTGCTGGGAGGTCCCCGGCCAGCCGATCCACAGCCCGTTGCCGCGCTGCAGGACCGAGGTCAGCGCTGAGACCAGCCCGCCCGGGCTCGGCCGCCAGCCGTTCACGCCGGCCTCGGCGTCGGGTTGGACGGGCAAGCGGTTGGCCACCACCACCAGGTCCGCCCGGGGCTCAGTCGTCGTCGGTGCGGCGCCGTCCGGGCGGGGCGTCACGGTCGTTCCCGTTCTCGAGTGTCTCGCATCAGCCCCCCAGAGTGCTCGGTCGGTCGTCGCCGCCGGCCGCGTGCCACCAGCTCGGCGACCCGGCGATCGGGTTCTGGGGGTCGTTGCCGCGCTGGTCGGCCTCGATCACGTGCAGCACCGCGTTGATCAACGAGAGGTGGGTCAGCGCCTGGGGGAAGTTCCCCAGGTGGCGCAGCGTCAGCGGGTCGAGCTCCTCGCCGTAAAGGCCGAGCTGGCTCGCCGCGCTGATCAGTTTCTCGCAGTGGGCCCGCGCGAGATCGAGCTCGCCGATCTCCACGAGCGCCGAGACCATCCAGAAGGAGCACACGGTGAAGGACCCCTCGCCCTCGCCCTCCAGTCCGTCGTCGGTGCGGTCGGTGGCGTAGCGCTTGACGAAGGCCCCGTCGCCCAGCTCGTCGGCGATCGCGAAGACCGTCCGTCGCACGCGCAGGTCGCTGCCGGGCAGGAATCCCATCATCGGCAGGAGCAGCAGCGACCCGTCGACGTCGTCGCTGCCGTAGGACTGGGCGAAGTAGCCACGCTCGCTCATCCCCTTCTCGCAGACGTCGGCGTGGATCTCCTGGGCCGCGGCCCACCAGGTCTCGGCTCGCTCGCGCTCGCCGCGCAACGCGGCCAAGCGGGCCCCCCGGTCACAGGCGACCCAGCACATCACCTTGGAGAAGGTGAAGTGCTGGGGCTCGCCCCGGATCTCCCATATGCCCCGGTCGGGCTCCTTCCACGACTCCAGGACGGCCTCCACGGACTGGACGACGATGCGCCAGGACCGCTCGCTCAACGAGTCGCGTGACCGGGTGTGCTCGAAGACGCAGTCCACGAGCGCCCCGAGGATGTCCAACTGGAGCTGGTCCACCGCACCGTTGCCGACCCGCACGGGCTGACTGCCGCCGTAGCCGGTGAGGTGGTCGAGCTCGGCCTCGGCCGGGTGGAATCCGTCGTCGACGGGATAGAGGACGTTGAGCCGACGGCGGTGGCGGGCCGCGGCCATCCCGGTCTCGCTGTGGGGCTCGAGCACGTCACCCAAGAAGGCGAGGAAGTCGTCGGCCTCGGAGTCGAAGCCGAGCGCGTGCATCGCGCGCAGGGTGAAAGAGGCGTCGCGCACCCAGGTGTAGCGGTAGTCCCAGTTGCGCCCGCCCCCGATCACCTCGGGCAGCGAGGTCGTCGGGGCGGCGAGCAGCGCCCCGGTGGGCGCGTAGGTGAGGCCCTTCAGGGTGAGCGAGCTGCGCTGGAGCAGTTCGCGCCAGGGGTGGTCGGGGAACCGGCCGCCGTCGATCCAGTCGCGCCAGAAGCGGCTCGTCTCGGTCCGGCACTCCTCCACCGCCTCGCGGGTCGTGGGGTACGGACTGTCGGACCAGCTGAGGACCGTGAAGACCGACTCGCCCTCGTTGAGCCGGCGCCTCGCGCGCACGGCGCGCCCCTCGATACCGAAACGCACGTCCCCGGTGAGCGTGAGCTGGGGCGACTCGGCGTTGGTCGTGCGCACCACGTCGTAGGCGGTACCGGTGTACTCCCAGCGCGCGTCGTCACGGCCGTAGTCGAAGGAGGGCTCGCAGTTGAGCGACACGTCCACGCTGCCGTGCAGGCACGTCGCCACCCTGACCAGGCAGTGGAGGGCGTCGAAGTCCCCCGGGGTGCGCTTGTGGTGGTTGGTGCGGTCCCCCTCGCGGTACCAGGGGGCCATGCCCAAGAAGTCGTGGACGATCAGCCAGCCCCCGCGGGTCTGCCAGGTCGTGGCGAGGACCATCGTGCCCGGCACGTACTGGCGGTGCGCCGGCACGGCGCTGTCGACGGGCGCCAGGCGGAACGACCCGGCCGCGCGGTCGAGGACGGTCCCAAAGACGCTGGGGTCGTGGGGCCGGGGCAGGCAGAGCCACTCCACCGACCCGGTGGGGGCCACGAGGCAGGTCGACTCGCAGTCCGAGAGGAAGGCGTAGTCCGCGATCGGGGGGAAGAGAGTCTCGAGCGAGCCCGTCTCGGCGCTGCGCCACAGGGGCGACTCTCCGACCCCGGGGGTCGCCGAGCGGGGGCGCCGGGGCCACACTCCGATCTGGCGGTCGATCCCCGAGCGGTTCGGCTCAGCCACGCCGTCTGCGGGCGAACCCCGCCGGGACGCCCCGCGCGTCGACACCTTGCGCCACCATGGTCACCAGCCTAACGGCGCCACCCGTGCCGGTCCCGGGCCGGACACGCCGACCCTTACGGGACTCTTAATCCTGGTCAGGGTCTCAACAGATCGCCAAACCTATACTCGCTTGTCTTGAGCCCCCGACACCCCTCGTGTCGTCGCCCACGCCCTCACGGGACGACGGACCTCGGCCGGCCACGGCCGGGGTCCGGACCTCGCCCTCGGCGCTCGCGGTGAGTCGCGCGGGACGCCCCCTCCTCGTCGTCGCCCTGGTCACGGCGTCGCTGGCCCTCGCCGCCCCCGGGGGCGCGACCCGGCCCGCGTCATCGACGCCGCGGCCGAACGCCGCGGCCTGCCCCTGGGTGGCCCAGGCCCGCCGCGGTACCTCACCGGTGGTCCTCGCGCGCGAGGTCGCGGCCCGTCTGACCCTGGGAGAGAAGGTCACCCTGGTGTCGCTGCACAACGGGGACGGGATCGAGAACATGACGACCCCCATCCCGCAGCTCTGCCTTCCGGCCCTCACCCTGTCCGACGGGCCGGTCGGCATCGCCGGTCGCGTCACCGGGGTCACCCAGTTCCCGAGCGCGCTCGACCTGGCGGCCAGCTTCGACGCGGCGCTCGCGCGCGCGGTGGGCGCCGCGCTCGGGGCCGAGGCGCGCGCCAAGGGCATCGACGTCGTCCAGGCCCCCGAGCTCAACCTCGACCGGGTGCCCCTGAGCGGCCGGCTCTACGAGACCCTGGGTGAGGACCCGTACCTGACGGCCACGATGGGCCTCGCGCTCACCCGGGGCATCGACGCCTCGGGGGACCTCACGATGCTCAAGCACCTCGGGGGCTACACCCAAGAGACGGCCCGGGCCCGGATCGACCAGGTGATCGGCCGTCGCGCGCTGGTCGAGCTCTACGACGCCCCCTTCCGAGCGATCGTGCGCGGGGCGCCGGTGGCGGCCGTGATGTGCGCGACCGGACTCGTCAACGGCGTTCGTCCCTGCAACAGCCCCTACTTCTACGGGGCCCTCGCGCGCTGGGGCTTCACGGGCGTGGTGCGCGCCGACCTGCGGGCCACGAAGAACACCGCCCTCGCCTTCTCGCGGGGGCTCGACATGGTCAAGGGCGTCCACGGGCCCTCCCTGGTCTGGCTCGTCGAGAACCACCGGCTCGCCGCGCGCGCCCTCGACCGGGCGGCGCGACGCGTTCTGCTCACGCTCTTCTCTCACGGCCTCGTGGCCTACCCCCGCCACATCGACGCGCTGGCCCCCGCGTTGACCCCGGCGCACGCCGCCCTCGCCCTCGCCGAGGCCGAGGCCGGCGTCGTGCTGTTGAAAGACGCGCGCCACGTCCTGCCGCTGGCGCACCCCCGCTCGGTCGCGGTGATCGGCGCCTACGCGCGCTCTCCGCTCACCACGGGCCAGGGCAGCGCCCACGTGCTCGCGCCCTTCGTCGTGACCCCCATCGAGGGACTCGCCGCGGCCCTCGGGCCGCGCAGTCGGGTCACCTACGCCGCGGGCGCCCCGGCCACCTTCGCGCTCAAGTCCCTGCGCACCCTGGCCGACCACCCGACGACGACCCTGCCCTCGATCTCCCTCGCCGGCCGCGCGGCCCACCTCGAGGTCCGTCAGCCGGCGAACGTCACCAACGCCGTCATCACGGCCGACGCTCCGGGCACGGGCCGGGGGTGGAGCAGTTACGCCACGACCCTGCGCGTGGCCCACGCCGGCCTCTACGTCCTGAGCCTGCGTACCGTCGGCGACTCCTGGCTCAGCATCAACGGCCGGCTCGCGATCGCCTCGCCCGGCCTGCACGCCTCGCGCGTCGTGACCACGACGGTGCGCCTTGCGCCACGGCACGCCTACACGGTCGATCTGCGCTGGTTCAGCGTGGTGCGCCAGGGGGCCCCGGCCCTCGGCCTCGCCGACGCGTCGCCGGCCATCACCCAGGCCGTGCGCGCGGCCCGGCGCGCGGCCGTCGCCGTCGTCGTGGTGGGCGCCCCGGCCGGCGAGGGCGCGGACCTCGCCGGTCTCTCGCTGCCCGGTGACCAGAACGCCCTCGTGGAGGCCGTCGCTCGGGCCAACCCTCACACGATCGTCGTCCTCGACACCTCGAACCCGGTCGCGATGCCGTGGCTGTCCTCGGTGGCCGGGGTGGTCGAGGCCTGGTACGGGGGCGAGCAGATGGGCCGCGCCCTCGGCGCGGTCCTGACCGGGGCGGTCGACCCGTCGGGGCGGCTCCCGGTCACCTTCCCCCGCTCGCTCGCCCAGAGCCCCCTCGCCTCGGCGCGCGCCTACCCCGGCGTCAACGACGTCGTGCACTTCGGCACTGGGGTGGCCGGGCTCGAGATGGGCTACCGCTGGTACGAGGCCCACCGAGTGCGCCCGCTCTTCGCCTTCGGCTACGGACTCTCCTACACGCGCTTCGCCCTCTCGGGCACGCGGGTCACCCTCGCGGGCGGACACGTGCACGTGAGCGTCGGGGTGACCAACACGGGGTCGCGTGCGGGCACCGAGGTCGTCGAGGTCTACGTCCGCGACCCCGCCGCCACCGGCGAGCCCTTCGCCCAGTTGCGCGGCGTGGGACGGGTCACCCTCGCCCCCGGCGCCACGACCACCCTCGCGGTCGACGTCCCGGTCAACTCGCTCGCGATCTACACCAACGGACACCTCCACGTCGTGCCCGGTACCTACGGCGTCGACGTGGCCACCTCGGCGGGCGACGTGGTGGCCCGCCGCCCGG
>JAKCEK010000119.1 GCA_021838005.1 Actinomycetes bacterium | reverse complement strand
TCACGGTGAAAGAGGGCTTCGCCCACGACGACTTCGCTCGCGAGCGGGTCGCCGCCACCACCGACGAGCTGCTCGCCGAGCGCGACGAGGTCCGCGCCCTGGGCCTCATCTAGGGCCCTGGGCCGGACCGACCCCGCAACCTGAGTGGTCGGGGGCCGGTGCCACCGGTCTCGGGTGAACCCGGTGTACTCTCGGCCCGCTCGTCGAGGGTGCGATCCGGGGGAGACGACGTGGTGAGTTCGTGGGTGCGCGGGACGTCCCGCAGGCGCGGGTGGGGTCGTCTCGGCCCCCTCGCGGCGGTGGTCGCGATCGGCGCGACCCTGGTCGCGCCCGGGGCGTGGGCGACGACGTCGGGGGCGGCCACGCTGGCTGTCACGCCCGTCGCGCTGTACACGAACGCCTCGGCCCTGATCGGGTTCGTGGTCAACGACGGCACCCACGTCTGGGGCGAGGGGAGTGGCGGGTGCGCCGCGTCCAGGGCCCCCAACTCCATCGTCGAGTTCTCCGAGTCCGGGTCCTTCCAGGCCCTCTTCGCGCTCCCGGGCAACCCGGGGTCGTGCGACGGCTACCTGCCCATCGCCTCGAACGGGGCCTACGTGGTCACCGTCAGCAACCGCACCATCTACGTCCTCGACGTCGCGACCTCGACGGTGGCGGCCTACGACGAGTCGGCGGTGTTCGCCTACGCCGATACCTCCCCGCAGTCCCAGTACAGCATCGCCCTGAGCGCGACCACGGCCTACGTGAGCTCGATGGCGGACGGGAAGATCGTCGGACTCGACCTCGCGAGCGGGACGGCGACCGTGTGGTCGACGCCCACGACCGAACTGCCTCGGCTCCTCGAGATGGTCGGGGGCCAGCTCGTCACTCTGGTGTGGCAGGCGAACAACAACTACTACGAGTGGATGACCTTCGATCCGACGACGGGCGCCCTCGCCAACGTCGCGCCGACCACGATGACCTCCGAGAACGACCAGATCGCGGTCGCCGTCGAGGGCATCGACGTCTACGCGGTCGACGGCGCGAACCTCTATGAGTACGCCGCGCCGGACTTCACCGTGGTCGCGCACGCCACCGTGCCCTCGACGACGCTCTTCGCGGTCGCCGACGTCAACGGCTCGCTCTGGGCGACCACCGCCTCCTTCGGGTCCTACGACCAGTTCTCCCCCTCCACTCTCGCGCTGGAGAACGCGTACCAGGTCCGGGGGGCCTACGCCCCCGCGTGGCTCGTGGGCGCCGGGTCGACCCTCCTCGCCGACGACGCCTCCTACGGCGCGCTCGTCAGCCTGGCGACCTCGGCCACGGTGCGGGCACCGACCTCGACCGCCCTCGTGGCCGCCAGCGCGTCGCCGGTCTTCGGTGCGCCCGACACGCTGACCGCCACCGTCTCAGTGCCCGGAGCGGTCACCTTCAGCGCGAACGGGCGCGCCATCCCCGGCTGCGCGAGCGTTCCGGCCACGACCACCGCCACCTGCGCCTGGTCCCCGGCCACCGTCGGCGCGGTGACCCTCGGCGCGTCCCTCGCTCCCGGCAACGCCTCCGACGCCCCCTCGACGTCGTCGGCGCTCGCCGTCACCGTCCAGCCCGCCGCCTCGACGGTGCGGGTGGTGGTGAGCGGCCCCGGGAGCGTGGCCGTGACCGGTGCGCCCCTCACGCTGACGGCGAGCGTCTCGACGCCGGGCACCGTCACCTTCAGTGCGAACGGGCGCACCATCCCCGGCTGTCTGGGGGTCCCCGCGCCCGCCTCGACCGCGACCTGCGTCTGGCGCCCGGCCGCGGCGGGGTCTCTGCGTGTGGCAGCCGCCCTCGCCCCCTCGAGCCCGGACTACGCGCCCTCGAGCCAGGGCGTGACCTTCCCGGTCGTCGTCGCGCGTCGGGCGCTCCAAGTGGGCCCCTTCGCGACGGGTGGCGCGGCCCTCACCGCGGGCCTCGTTCGCCAGGTGGCCGCCGCGGCCGCCATGATCGCCCGTGACGGCTACACGGTGGTTCGAGTCCTCGGCCACGAGCGCTCGGGTGGCGTCGACGGCGCTCGGGGCCGCGCGCGCGCTCGGGCCGTGGCCGACCTCCTGCGCCGGGACCTCGCGGCTCGAGCCGCGGGCCGGGTGCACCTCGTCGTCGCGGTGGGTGCCCGGGGCTTCCCGTCGGTGACGGTGGTCGCCGGCCTCTAGGGCGCCTCGAGGGCGCCCCGCTCGGCCGCGACTCGGGTCGTCGGGTCGGCTCTCGGGACGCCGGGCGGCCTCGGGGTTCGGGTCGGGGGGCCGACCGGTCAGTCTCGGGCCGCGTCGGCGAGGGCGAGCGCCACGCGCGCGGTGGCGCGCAGCAGTCCCTCGCGCACGTCGCCCGCGTGGACCCAGTGGCGTGAGTCCCAGCTGTCCCCGGTGAGCGAGTCTCCGGCGTAGAGGAGCTGGGCGAAGCGCACCCCGAGGAACCGGGTCGCGGCGATGAAGGCCGAGGACTCCATGTCGACCATGGCGCAGCCCTCGGCAACGCGACGGGCGATGCGCGAGGGCGTCTCTCGGAAGAGGGCGTCGGTCGTCCAGGTCCGGCCGACGTCGTAGGGGACGTCGAGGCGGTCGAGGGTCTCGGTGGCGACGCGCACCCCGACCGAGTCGGCGACGATCACTCGAGAGGGCGCGGCGTAGTGGAAGCTGGTGCCCTCGTCGCGCAGGGCCGAGTCGACGACCATCACGTGGCCGAGCTCGCGGGGGACGAGCGCGCCGGCGCCCCCGCAGGCGACGAGCGTCGTCACCCCGAGGCCCACCAGCTCCTCGGTGAAGCCGACCGCGAGGGGGGCGCCCACGCCGGGGTGGGTGACGGTGACCTCGCGGCCCTCGACGGCCATGACGTAGACCGGGTTCACGCCGAACTCGCTGCGCAGCCGGTAGCGCTCGACGAGTTCGCCGCTCGACGCCAGGGCCGCGAGCACCTCGTGGAAGAAGCACAAGACGGCGACCGGGGGCAGGTCGGCGCCGCGCCGGTGCATATCCCGTCCGGCGATGAGCCCCGGTTCGGCGAGGTCGTCCTCGAAGAGGGGGAGGGTCACGCGCCGGCCCCGGCCAGCCAGGCCGTCACCGGGACCAGGGTGGCGGCGTTGCCGCGGACGCGGAGCCGGCCCTCGCGCAGGGACGCCGTCGAGGTGGCGGTGCCGGCCACGAGCGCCGCGGCGTCGTCGACCGAGAGGGTCACCACGACGTCGGCGACCCCGGGGTCGCCCGGCTCGAGCCGCCCGCCCGAGGGCTCGAGCACGAGGGTCAGCGCACCGGGCGCGCCGCTCGGCGCGTCGGCGAGGACGAGGGCGACCCGCAGCGTCGTCGCGACCCCCGTCGGGCCGCGGCGGGCGAGATCGGCGTTGCGCTCGGCGAACCAGGCCGGGCTCAGGAAGTCGGCCACGCTAGGGGGCGGGCTGGACGGCCGCGTCGGCGGCCGAGGCCTTCCTCTTGCGCCGGATCGTCCGCCCCAGCCAGGCGATCGGGTCGTAGTGGGCGTCCACGACGCGCTCTTTCATCGGGATGATCGCGTTGTCGGTGATCTTGATGTGCTCGGGGCAGACCTCGGTGCAGCACTTGGTGATGTTGCAGTAGCCGAGTCCCATCTCCTCGCGCACGTACTCGCGCCGGTCGTTCGTGTCGAGCGGGTGCATCTCGAGCTCGGCGTAGCGGATGAAGAAGCGTGGGCCCGCGTAGTGGCGCTTGTTGTCCTCGTGGTCGCGGATCACGTGGCAGACGTCCTGGCACATGAAGCACTCGATGCACTTGCGGAACTCCTGGCCGCGCTCGACGTCCTCTTGGAACATCACGTAGCCGCCCTCGGGCATCGGCGGGGGGAGGAGGGCGGGCACCTCCTGGGCCCGTACGAAGTTGAACGAGACGTCGGTCACCAGGTCCCGGACGATGGGGAAGGTCCGCATCGGCGCGACGGTGACGGGCCCCTCGGGGAGCGAGTCCATCCGGGTCATGCACATGAGACGGGGCTTGCCGTTGATCTCGGCCGAGCACGAGCCGCACTTGCCGGCCTTGCAGTTCCACCGGCACGCCAGGTCCGGCGCCTCGGTGGCCTGGATCCGGTGGACCACGTCGAGGACGACCTCGCCCTCGTTCTGGGAGAGCGTGTAGGTGGCGAACTCCCCACCCGACGCGTCGCCGCGCCAGACCCGCATCGTCACCTCAGCCATCAGTGCGCCTCCTCGAGTAGGGCCTTCAACTCCGCGGGCATCGCGAGCAGCGGGGACTCCTCGATCCGGTACTCCCCGTCCCAGGCCCCGCCGGGGCAGGTCTGGGCGAAGTTCAGCGTGCCCAGCCGTTCGTCGGCGGTGGGGAAGTCCTCGCGGGTGTGGCCTCCGCGCGACTCGGTGCGCAGCCGCGCCCCCTCGGTCACGCATCGGCTGACCGAGATCATGCTCGGCAGGTCGGTGGCCAGGTTCCAGCCGGGGTTGTAGGCCCGCCCGCCGGTCACCCGCACGTGGTTCACCCGCTCGGCGAACTCGCCGAGGCGCTCGTGGGCCTCGTCGAGCTCGGACTGGGTGCGGATGATGCCGACGTTGGCCTGCATCATCTCTTGGAGGTCGTGGTGGACGTCGTAGGGGTTCTCACCGCTCTCGCGGGAGAAGGGCGCCAGGGCGGCCGCGACGGCCGCCTCGACCTCGCCGCGGTCCAGGGTGGTGGCGGCCTCGCCGGACTCGGCCCAGTCCGCCGCGCCCGCGCCCGCCCGCTTGCCAAAGACGACGAGGTCGGAGAGCGAGTTGCCGCCGAGGCGGTTCGCCCCGTGCATGCCGCCGGCCACCTCGCCCGCGGCGAAGAGTCCGGGCACCGCGGTCGCGGCGCTGTCGGCGTCGACCTGCACCCCGCCCATGGCGTAGTGGCAGGTCGGTCCGATCTCCATGGCCTCCCGGGTGATGTCGACCCCGGCCAGTTCCATGAACTGGTGGTACATCGAGGGCAGGCGTCGGCGGATGAACTCGGGGGTGCGCCGGCTGGCGATGTCGAGGAAGACCCCGCCGTGGGGGCTGCCCCGTCCGGCCTTCACCTCGGTGTTGATGGCCCGCGCGACCTCGTCGCGCGGCAGCAGCTCGGGCGGGCGCCGTCCGGCGCTGTGGTCCTCGTACCACCGGTCGCCCTCCTCCTCGGTCTCGGCCGTCTCGGCCCGGAACATCGGGGCGACGTAGTCGAACATGAAGCGCCGGCCCTCGGAGTTGCGCAGGACCCCGCCGTCGCCGCGCACGCCCTCGGTCACGAGCAGGCCGCGCACGCTGAGCGGCCAGACCATGCCGGTGGGGTGGAACTGGACGCACTCCATGTCGATGAGCCGCGCCCCGGCCCACAGGGCCATGGCGTGGCCGTCGCCGGTGCACTCCCACGAGTTGGACGTGAACTTCCACGACTTGCCGAGCCCGCCGGTCGCGAGCACGACGGCCTTGGCGGCGAAGGTGACGAACTCGCCGGTGGCCCGCCAGTAGGCGACGGCCCCGGCGGCCTTGCCCGAGCCGTCGTGGACGAGGCGCAGGACCTTGCACTCCATGAAGACGTCGGCGCCCATCGAGACGACCTTCTGCTGGAGGGTGCGGATGAGCTCGAGGCCCGTGCGGTCGCCCACGTGGGCGAGTCGGGCGTAGCGGTGGCCGCCGAAGTCGCGCTGGAGGATCTTG
>JAKCEK010000118.1 GCA_021838005.1 Actinomycetes bacterium | reverse complement strand
ATCGCGCGTGTGACCGAGTCGTCGCCGTCGGCGGGGCGCGTCGAGCGGCCGGCGGCCGATCCCGCGTCGCGGTGGACGGGCTCGCCCCCGATGTCCCCGACCGGCCGTGGCGCGCGGCGTCGGTGCAAGGCCGTGGCGCGAGGGCCACCCGGGGCGCGGTCCGCCCGGACGTGACCTTCGCCCCTGGGGAGGGCGGCCGGTGGGTCCTAGCGTCGTCGTCGCGGGGCGGGACGACCAGGGACGGGGCATCATGCGCGCGAGCCACGAGTCGACCGGGGGTCAAGCCCCCCTCACGCGGGTCGTCAGGAGCTGGAGGGGACTGGTCGCCGGGCTCACCCTGGGCGTCGCCGCGTCGGGCGTGCTCGGCGCGGTCGGCCCCGGGGACGTCGGGTCCTCGGCGACGACCCTGGCGCCGTGCCCGACCCTCTCGACCTGGCCCTTCACGCCGATCTCCCCGGTCGTCAAGGCCACCCTCGTGCGCTACTACCGGGCCCGCCACCTCACGCCGCTCACCGTCTACCGCAACCGGATGTGGGTGCTCAACCTCGTGCTCGAGCGCGTCGGGACCCACTGGTGCGCGAACCCCGGCGGGGGTCGGGCCGGCTACGTCGGCGTGGTGCCGAAGAACGCCCGGATGGCCGTCATGGCCCGCGTGACCCACCGCCCCTACCCGGTGACGGGATCGGCCATCACCTACGCGACGCTCGCCCTACTCCCCACGGGGTGGAAGGTGGTCTCGGACGACACCGCGCCGTGACACCCCCGGACCCGCCGATCCGCGCGCCGCACTGAGTCGACCGGTGCGTCGGGCCGGCGCCCGCCCGTCACTCGCGGTGCCGGCGGTGATGCTCGCCCTGACTCTGGGGCTCCTGCTCGCGGGGGCCGTCGCGCGCGTCGCCGGCGTGGCCCCGGGTCCGTCGTCGCGGGCGTGGTTCGCCGCCGGCGCCCTCGGCGCCCTCTACAGCCTCGTCGAAACGACGGCGAGTCTGCGCGCCGGTCGCCTCGGGGTTGACGTCATCGCCCTGGTCGCCCTCGTCGGGGCGCTCGCCACCGGCGAGCGGCTGGCGGCGAGCGTCGTGGCGGTCATGGTCGCCACCGGGCGGGCCCTCGAGGCGTGGGCCGAGGGGCGAGCTCGGCGGGACCTGCGGGCCCTGGTGGAGCGGGCCCCCACCGTGGCGCACCGCCGGGTCGGGCAGCGGCTGGTCACCGTGCCGGCGGGCGAGGTCGAGGTCGGCGACGTGCTGCTCGTCGCCACCGGCGAGGTCGTGCCGGCCGACGGCGACCTCGCGGGGTCGGCGGTCGTGGACGAGTCGGCGCTGAGCGGTGAGCCGCTGCCGGTCACGCGCGAGCCGGGCACCCCGGTGCGCAGCGGCGTCACCAACGCCGGGCCGCCCTTCGAGATGACCGTCACCGTCGAGGTGAGCCAGAGCACCTACGCCCACGTCGTGCGCCTCACCGAGGAGGCCGAGCGCAATCCCGCGCCCTTCGTCCGACTGGCCGACCGTTACTCGCTCTACTTCCTCGTCGCCACCGCGGTGGTCTCGATCGTCGCTGGGGCCCTCGGCGGCGCGACCCGGGCGGTGGCCGTGCTCGTGGTCGCCACGCCGTGCCCCCTGATCCTGGCCGCGCCGGTGGCCTTCGCGTCGGGCCTCTCGCGCGCCGCGCGCCGCGGCGTCGTCGTCAAGGGTGCCGCCGTGCTGGAGCGTCTCGCGCGCTGCACGACGCTGCTCGTCGACAAGACCGGGACCGTGACCATGGGCCGGCCGGAGGTGGCCGGGGTCGTCACCGACGACGGGGGTGACCCCGACGAGGTCGTGCGTCTCGCGGCGAGCCTCGACCAGACCTCGACCCACGTGCTCGCGGCGGCGGTCGTGCGCGAGGCCCGTCGCCGCGGGCTCGACCTCGAGCTCCCCGACCACGTGCGCGAGCTGGCGGGTCGTGGGGTGGCGGGCCTGGTGACGGGCCGGCGTGTCGCGGTGGGCACGGCCGAGTGGGTCGGTCTCTCCGAGGACGCCCCGTCCTGGGTGGGGGTCGCCCGGCGTCGGGTCCACTGGGAGGGGGCGACGGGGCTCTACGTGGCCCTCGACGGGCGAGCGTGCGGCGTCGTGCTCGTCACCGACCCGATTCGTCCCGACGCGGCCCACGCCCTGCGGGTCCTGCGCCGCCACGGCGTGGCCCGGGTGGTCATGGTCACGGGGGATCGTCGCGAGATCGGCGAGCTCGTGGGGGACGCGGTCGGGGTCGACGAGGTCGTCGCCGAGTGCTCGCCCGAGCAGAAACTGGACGTCGTGCGCTCCGAGGGCGCGGCCGCGCCCACGGCGATGGTCGGCGACGGCATCAACGACGCCCCCGCGCTCGCGCTGGCCGACGTGGGGATCGCGATGGGCGCGCGCGGCGCGACCGCGTCGTCCGAGGCCGCCGACGTCGTGTTGACGGTGGATCGCCTGGACCGCATCGCCGACGCCCGAGTGATCGCGTCGCGGTCCCGACGGATCGCCCTCCAGAGCGTCGTGGTGGGCATGGGCCTCTCACTGGCCGCCATGGGGGTCGCCACGGCCGGCCTGCTGCCGGCGGTCTGGGGGGCCCTCGCCCAGGAGGGGATCGACGTGGTGGCGATCGCCAACGCGCTGCGGGTCCTGCGCCCCCTTCGAACCGAGACGCCCCTCACCGCTCGGGCCGAGCAGGCGATCGTCGCGCGGCGCGCCGAGCACGGCCCCGAGCGGGCCGCGCTGGGCGAACTCGTGGCGGTGGCGGACGGGCTCGATCGCGCCGGTCCCGAGGGGCTCGCCGACGCCCTCTCGGCGCTCGGCCGGCGACTCGAGCACGACGTCGTGGCCCACGAGCGGCTGGAGGAGGCGACCCTCTACCCGCTGCTCGGCGACTCCCTCGGCGGGGTGGACCCGACGGCCACGATGAGTCGCGCCCACCGCGAGATCGTGTCGCGCGCGCGTCGACTAGCCCAGCTCGCCGCCGACCTCGACCACGCCCCCGTCGGCCCGTCGGACGTGGCCGAGGTCCGCCGGGCCCTCTACGGCCTGGAGGCGATCCTGCGCCTGCACATGGACCAAGAAGAAGAGAGCTACTTCACCCTCGCGGCGTCGATCGACGAGCCCGGCGCGCGCTCGGGGGACCGGTGACCGACGGGGGGAGGATCCGCTCCCGGAGGGGCCCGACCCGGGTGACGGTCTCGACGACGAGGGCCCCCACGAGGCCCAGGCCGAGCGCCGCGAGCTCGGTCGGGCCCGCGGGGTGCGCACTCAGGTCGAAGTAGCGCGCGGCCGGGCCCCAGTCGTAGGCGACGACGAAGAGGGCGGCCATCGCCGCGACGAGCGCGAGCCGCGCGCGGGTCAGCGGCCGCGAGACGACCGCGATGAGCCAGAGCGTCACCACCGCGGCGGCCGTCACGGCGGCGACGCGGGCGCTCGCGGGTGGCGCGCCGTTCGCGCCGGCGATCGTGTACGCGCCCAGGATGGCGGTGGCCGAGACCACCCCGGCGATGACCGAGAGGGTGAGGACCCGGCGCAAGAAGCCCGATTCGAAGCGCCGGTCGTTGGGTCCGAGGGCGAGGAAGAACCCCGGGATGCCGATGGCGACCGTCCCGACGAGGGTGAGCTGGCGGGGCAGCAGGGGGTAGGTGGAGCCGACGATCGAGACGACGACCGACAGCACCAGCGAGTAGACGTTCTTGGTGAAAAAGAGGGCGGCGACCCGCTCGATGTTGGCGAGCGCCCGCCGGCCCTCGGCGACCACCGAGGGCATGACGTCGAAGTCGTCGTCGAGCAGCACCAGTTGGGCGACCCCGCGAGCGATGGCCGCGCCCGAGCCCATGGCGATGCCGAGGTCGGCCGTCTTAAGGGCGAGGACGTCGTTGACGCCGTCGCCGGTCATGGCGACGGTGTGGCCGCGGTCGTGGAGGGCCGAGACCATCTCGCGCTTCACCTCGGGGGTGGTGCGCCCGAAGACCCGCGCGGACTCGACCACCGTGGCGAAGTCCGCCGAGGATGGGTCGAGGTCGCGGCCGTCGACGGCCCGCTCGGCGTCGGGGACGCCGACGGCCTCGGCGATCGCGCGCACCGTGGCGACGGCGTCGCCCGAGATCACCCGAAGCGTGACCCCCTGGTCGCCGAAGTACGCGATGGTCGCCGCCACCGTCGGGCGGACCCGCTCGGCCAGGGCGACGAGGGCCACCAGTCGAAGGTCGCCGGGGAGGCGCGTGTCCTCGAGGGGTGCCGAACCGTGCGCCAAGGCGAGGACCCGCGAGCCGGTCTCGGCCCACGTCTCGGCGAGGCGCCTCAGGTCGTCGGGGTCGTCGGCCGTCACCATCTCGGGCGCCCCGAGGACCCAGGTCCCGTGGTCGGTGACGCGCACCGCGCTCCACTTTCGCGCTGAGTTGAAGGGAACCGCGCCCTCCACCGCCCAGCCGGGTGACGCCGGGGCGATGGCCTCGGCGATGGCGGTGAGGGTGGCGTTCGCTCCGGTCGTGCGGGCGAGGGCGTCGAGGGCCGCGCGGGCCTCGTCCGGCCCGCCGTCACGTGCCTCGAGCGCGGCGAAGGCGACCCGCCCCTCGGTGAGGGTGCCGGTCTTGTCCACGCACAGGGCGTCGACGCGCGCCAGGGTCTCGATCGCGGGGAGCTCCTGGACGAGGGTGCGCACGCGGGTGAGGCGCACCGCCGAGGCCAAGAAGGCGAGGGTGGTGAGCAGGACCAGTCCCTCGGGAATCATCCCGACGACGCCCGCGACCGCGAGGCGCACCGCGACGCGCCAGGGCTCGTGCTGGGCCTGGCGCCAGAAGAGCACCGGGCCCACGACGACCATGGCCCAGGTGACCCAGCGCAGGACGCGGTTCACCGCGGCCACGAGCTCCGAGCCGGCCAGGCTGAAGCGACGGGCCTCGGCGGCGAGTCGGTTGGCGTAGGAGTCGTGCCCGACCCGGGTCACGCGAGCTCGCACGACCCCGGCCACGACCCAGGTCCCCGAGAGCAGGTCGTCCCCGGCGACCTTGACCACGGGCTCGGACTCCCCGGTCGTCAGCGACTCGTCCACCTCGGCCGAACCCTCGAGGACCGTCGCGTCGACGGCCAGCTGATCACCCGGGCGCAGCTCGAGCAGGTCGTCGAGGACCACGTCCTCGACGGCGAGGTCCACGACGCCCCCCGCGCGCACGGCGCGGGCGCGCGGGGCGCTCACCACGGCGAGTCGGTCGAGCTGTCGCTTGGCCCGGGACTCCTCGACCGCCCCCACCACGGTGTTAATGACGGCGACCGCGAGGAAGGTGGCGTCGGGGAGGGCACCGGTGGAGAGCGTGGCCGCGCCCAGCACGAGCAGGAGGAAGTTCAGCCGGGTGAGCGCGTTGCGGCGAAGGATCCGGCCCCACGACTGGGAGGTGTCGGTCTCGGTGCGGTTGGAGCGCCCGTCGGCGAGCCGCGCGGCGACCTCCTCGTCGCTCAGCCCGGTCGCCGTCACCTCGGCGGGGCGCTCAGTCGGGTCCGCCATCGGCCCATCCTGCACCGGCGCGGGCCCGCACGGCTCGACCCGGGCGTGGGCGACGGCGTCGGGCTAGAACCAGACGCGCGTCACCGATGCGACCACCACCGATCCGTCCTTGGCCGAGCGGGCGAACAGGATCAGCGCGCCGGCCCGCGCGGAGGGAGTCGCGAAGTGAAGGAC
>JAKCEK010000012.1 GCA_021838005.1 Actinomycetes bacterium | reverse complement strand
GCTCCCCCGACCACTCGTCGATCAAGAGCTCCAACTCACCGCGCGCGCTGTAGCGCCAGACCTGGTTGGGCTGGTAGCACGAGATCAACAGCCCGCCGTCGCCGTCCACGGCCAGCCCGTCGGGCACGCACCGTGACATCCTCACTACTAACTCGAGGGGACCGCCCGCGATGTCCATCGCGCTCACCCCGGGGGTGGAGGACTCGACCACCCACAGCGTGCGCCCGACGAAGGCCAGGCCGTTGGCGAAGGCGATCGGCCTCGGTGAGACGTCGTGGGTGGTGCCGTCGCGCTCGATGGCCAGGATGCGGCCGGTGGGCTCGAAGAACGACCCGGAGTCCGACACGTAGAGCCGTCCATCAGGACCGAAGGCCGGGTAGTTGGGGTAGTCCATCGGATCGCCGAAGGGATGGATCCGCCCGACGCCGTCGACCCGCCAGACCCGGTGGTTGGCGGTGTCGCACACGTAGAGGTCGCCGCCACGGTCCAGCGCCAGCCCGAGGAGGGCCCCGCCCTCGACCCGGGCCACCTCGCGCACCGCCCCGTCCAGGTCGATCCGGTAGACCTGTCCGGCCTCCCCGCCGGCCCAGAGACAGCGGCGCCGCGGGTCCCAGCAGACCCCCTCGACGTGATCGAGCCCGCTCGCGAGGACCTGATGGTCGAGCTCGGGAGGGAGCGTCCCGGTCACACGCGCTCTCGGCGCAGCGTGACCCCGGCGCGCCCATCGAAGAAGTGGAGCCGCTCCTCGTTCAGCCGTACCATCAAGACGTCGCCGACCTCGACCCGCGCCTGGGGGGCCATCCGCGCCACCAGCGTCGTCGGGCGGGAGACGACGGCGTCCTCGTCGTAGGCGACGCTGCTCGCCGGGCCCGAGTCGGCGACCGAGAGGTGGACCAGGATCTCGGCACCCAGGGCCTCGCGGCGCTCCACGCGCGTCTTGAGGGTGGGGCCGCTGACGTCGCTGCCCACGACGTCGATGTCCTCGGGCCGGACCCCGAGGACCACCTCGGCGTCCTCGTCGCGGGGCAGGTCGTGCGTCGCGCCGTAGGCGGCGGGGACGTCGAGACGCTGGTCCCCGACGGCGATCCCGACCCGTCCCCGCGACGGGGACGTGCGCACCCGCAGCAGGTTCATAGGCGGGGAACCCATGAAGCCCGCGACGAACTCGTTGGCCGGGTGGTCGTAGAGGGCCTGGGGGGGCGCGACCTGCTGGAGCTGGCCGCCGCGCATCACCGCGACGCGGTCGCCCATCGTCATCGCCTCGATCTGATCGTGGGTCACGTACACCGTGGCCACCCCGAGCAGGCGCTGGATGCGCGCGATCTCCACGCGCATCTCCACCCTCAGCTGCGCGTCGAGGTTCGACAGGGGCTCGTCCATCAAGAACGCCTGGGGGCTGCGCACGATCGCCCGTCCCATGGCCACTCGCTGGCGCTGGCCGCCCGAGAGCGCGCGGGGGCGCCGGTCGAGGTAGTCACCCAGGCGCAGGATGGTCGCGGCCTCGCGGACCTTGCGCTCGACCTCCGCCTTGGACTCGCCGCGGATCTTGAGGGCGAAGCCCATGTTCTGGGCCACCGTCATGTGCGGGTAGAGGGCGTAGTTCTGGAAGACCATCGCCACGTCGCGATCCTTGGGCAACACGTTGTTCACGACCTGCCCGCCGATCGAGAGCGTGCCCGAGCTGATCTCCTCGAGGCCGGCCAGCATGCGCAGCGCCGTCGTCTTCCCGCAGCCCGACGGCCCGACCAGGACCATGAACTCCCCATCGGCCACGTGGAGGTCGAGGCTGTCGACCGCCGTCACGTTGCCGGCGAACACCTTGGTGACACCGCTGAAGGTGATCTCTGCCACTACTCGCTCCCTCGCTGGGCGGCGCTCACCGGTCGATCCCCATCGTGAGGCCCTTGACCAGGTAACGCTGGAAGATCAGGTACACCATCATCGCGGGCAGCGCGCTGACCAGCGATCCGGCCATGAGCGCCGGGATCGACGTCGTGCGCCCCGCCGCCAGGACGGCCAGCCCGACCGTGATCGGGCGCTCGGACGTGTTCTGGATGAAAAGGAGCCCCACCAAGAGGTCGTCCCAGATCTGGATGAACTGCAGCACCGTCACCGTCGCGATGGCCGGGATGGCGATCGGCACCACCAGACGCCACAGCGCCCCGACGTACCCGAGCCCGTCCACGATGCCCGCCTCGATCAGCTCGTCGGGCACCCCACGGAAGTAGGTCGCGAAGAGGAAGACCGAGAAGGGGGTGCCCAGGGCCGCGTACACGAGCACCGCGCCGGTGTAGCCGCCCGTCAGCCCGAGGCGCGTGATGTTCACGAACTCCGGCATCAAGATCGCCTGGAGGGGCACCATCATCGCGCTAACGATGGCGAGGAAGATGACGCCGGAGGCGCGGAACTTGAGCTTCGCAAAGGCGAACCCCGCCGGCAGTCCCACGAGCAAGATCAGCAGGATTGACACGGCGCAAATGATCGTCGAGCTGACGACCTCTTGCGCGATGGGAATGGTGGAGGTGAGGGTGCGCCAGCTCGCCCACGAGAAGCCGTGCCCGCTCAGGAACTGGTTCTCGGACTTGAGGCTGTCGACGACCATGACCCAGAACGGGTACAGCATCACAACGGCCACGCCGACCATGACGAGGAAGAGCGCTCCACGCCCGACGCGACGCACGCGCGCGCGGTCGTCGGTCGCGACCTCGGGAGCGGCGCGGCGGGTGTCGACGCTCACTCGTCCGACCCGATCAGGCGGAGCTGCACGATCCCCACGATGGCCGTGAGGACGAAGAGGATGAGGCCGTAGAGGGCGGCGGTCCCGAAGTCCCCCTGGGCGAAACCCGTCTGGTAGATGAGGAACTCCATGGTGGTCGTGGCGTAGCCCGGTCCGCCCCCGGTCATGACGAAAATGAGGCTGAACAGCGCCGAGAAGAGCGCGATGACCGTCATCACGAAGGCGAGCTGGATGAAGCGGCTGAGGTGGGGCAGCGTGATGTGCCGGAAGATCCGCCAGCGACCCGCACCGTCGATGCGGGCCGCCTCTTCGAGGCTGGTGTCGAGAGTGGCGAGGCCGGTCAAGAAGAGCATCGTGTTCGTGCCGATCATCGTGAAGACGAACGTGATGCCCAGGGCACTCAGCGCGGTCGACTCGTAGCCCAGCATGTTCGTGCTCACGTGCGCGAGGCCGAAGAAGTGGATCAGGGAGTTCAACGTTCCCTGATAGGCGAAGAACCGCTCGGCCACCAGGCCGAGCACGACCCACGAGATGGCCGTGGGCAAGAAGTAGATCGACCGGAAGATCTTCCAGCCGATGACGCGCTGGTGGAGCAGCATGGCGATGAGCAGCGGCAGGCCCAGCGCGAACGGGACGGCGAGCAGGAGCCAGGCGTTGTTCTCGAGCGCCGTCCATAGGTTCGGGTTGTGGAAGGCCTGGGTCCAGGTGGACGGTCCTATCCAGGTCGAGGTCAGGCCGTCCCACTGGGTGAAGGAGTAGTAGATCGCCTGCCCGATGGGCACGGCGATGAGCCCGGCGACCAGACCCACCGCGGGCAACGCGAAGAGGGCGCCCGCCAGCTGGCGGCGCCGTCGCAGCGTCAGGCGGGGAGCCCGCGCGCCCAGGGTGGAACCGGTCATCTCTCCCTCCGAAGGTGAGGGTTCGACCCCGTGCCCCGCGACGCGGGGCACGGGGTCGAACTCGATCAACCGCCGGCGAAGCTCGTCGAGCTGCGCTGAGCGGGGGGCAGCTGCTTCCAGGCCTGCTCCATGTTCTGGAGCGCCGAGAGCGCCGACTGCTGGTTGGCCAAAACCGCCGGGAGGACCTTGTCCGCCGCGTTGCCCACGTTGACCTGGACGAAGTTGTCCATCATCGGGTACGGCGTCATGTGGTCCTGCGTGACGAAGTTCAGCATCTCCTGGTTCACCGGGTTCGAGGTCGTCATGCCCTTGATGTCCGGGATCAGGCCGGCGTTGTTGATGATGGTGCCGGCCTCCTTGGTCGTCAGGAAGTCGATGAACTTGAAGGCCGCGGCCTTGTTCTTCGAGCTCTTGAGGACCGAGAAACCGTCACCCGGGTAGTCGACGACGCCCTTGATCGGCGTGTTCGAGAACGGCGGCACGAAGGCGGCCACGTTCGAACCCATCTTGGACGTGTACTGCGCCGTGTCCCACGTGCCGTCGACGAGCATCGCCGCCTTCCCGGACTCGAAGGTCTGCAGGTTGTTGGTGCGCGTCAGCACGTCGTTGTTGGTGTACCCGAGCTTCTCCAGCTTCGCCCAGTTCTTCAACTGGGCGACGTTGGCCTTGGCCGTCCACGGGATCGCTCCGTCGTACAGGCTCTTCCAGCTCGACAGGGAGTGCGCCCCGATCATGAGGTAGCTCATGTCGTACCAGGGGTAGAACTCCGTGCTGATCGCCTGTCCACCGTTGCCGTAGACCAGGGGGAGGATTCCCTTGGCCTTGAGCTTGGCCGCGTCGGCGTAGAGCTGGCTCCAGTCCGTCGGCACGCTGGTGATGCCGGCCTTCTTGAACAGGGCCTTGTTGTAGAACCCGATGTAGAACTGGGTCTCGAGCGGCATCACCAACGGTCCGTTCGCGGCGGTGAAGTTCGGTGCCGTCCACTGGAGGTTCTGCATCTTGGCCAGGTCAGCCGCCGGAACGTTGCCCTTCAGGTTGACCAGCAGGCTCTGGTACTGGAGGTCGAACACGCCGGTCCACATCACCGCCAGGTCCGGCCCGTTACCCGAGATCTGCGAGGCCTGGAGCAGCTGGAAGTAATTCGTCCCGGGCTGCGCCACGTCCTTGATCGTGATGTTCGGGTTGGCCTTCTCGAAGGCGGCGATGAGGTTCTTAGTGGCCACGGCGTTCTGCTCAGTGCCGTAGTTCTGCCACAGGGTCAGGGTGACCTTGCTACTCGCCTGCGCCGGAGCGCTCGCGAGGAGCGTGGCCGCGAGCATCGCCGATGCCGCGGCCACCCCCACCCACCTCGATCTGATTGCTTTCAACGTCTGTTCCCCTTAACTACTCCCCCGGAGCCCGCCTTGAGCCCCGCTCTTGTCGGGCCGAGGCCCCTCAAGATCTGCCTACCACCGGCTCCTCGAGGCGCGGGACTCGCCCCGCCTCGAGCGCCAGGAAGTCGAAGTCGCAGCCACTCGGGGCCTGCGTCACGTGGCGACGATAGAGCGCGACGTAGCCGCGCCCCGACTCGGGCCCGGGGGGCCGCGACCCCGCGCGCTCGGCCAGTTCGACGTCGCTCAGTTCCACCTCGAGCACGCCGGCGTCGGCGTCGGCGTGGATCACGTCTCCGTCGCGCACGAGCCCGAGCGCCCCGCCCACCGCCGCCTCAGGGGCGACGTGCAGGTAGACCGTGCCGAAGCTCGTGCCGCTCATGCGCGCGTCGGTCACCCGCACCACGTCGCGAACCCCGCGGGCCAGGAGCGGTGCCGGGATCGGGATCATGCCCCACTCGGGCATACCCGGACCCCCCACCGGACCCGCCCCGCTCAGCACCAGCACGGCGTCCTCGGCCACCTCGCCACCGGCGGCGCTGCGCGCGATCATCTCGTCGTAGCCGTGCATCACGATGGCCGGTCCGCGGTGGCTCAGAAGCTCGGGAGTTGCCGCCGAGCGCTTGATCACGGCGCCGTCGGGCGCGAGGTTCCCGCGAACCACCCGAAAGGCCCCGCCGGCGTCGACGGGATCGTCGAGGCGCCGCACCGGATCGCGGGGCGGAGGGGCGCTCCGCTGGACCTCGCGGGTCGTGCGACCGTCGGCCAGGACGACGTCGCCGTCGAGCGCGTCCCCGAGCGCGCCGAGCACGCACGGCACGCCACCGGCACCGTCCAGCTCCTCCATCAGCCCCGACCCCGTGGGCTCGAGGTCGACGATCACCGGCACGGCCCGGCTCAGCGTGTCGAACGTCTCGAGCGCCACGGTGTGGCCGAGGCGACCGGCCATGGCCGTGAGGTGGATCACCGCGTTCGTCGAGCCGCCCAGCGCGCACAGGAGGGTGGCCGCGTTAGCCACGGCGCTGGCCGTCACCTGGGACGCGGCGCTCGCCCCGCTCGAGACGAGGGCGACGATGCGCTCGCCGACCAGGCGCGCGGTCCCGACGTGGCGCGGATCGCCCGCGGGAACCGTCGTCGAACCGGGCCACGCGAGGCCGAGCGCCTCGGCGATGGCCCCCATCGACGACGCCGTCCCCATGGTGTTGCAGGTGCCCTTACCGAGGCTGAGCGCGGCCTCGAGCTCGCGCCACCGCTCGTCGCCCAAGACGCCGGAGCGCCGCTCGTCCCACGCGCGCCACAGGTCGGTGCCGGTCCCGACGCGTCGGCCCTCGAAGCGCGCGACCGGGCGCGGTCCCGAGACCACGAGCAGGCAGGGCAAGTTCGCGCTGAAGGCGCCCATCAGGGCGCCCGGCACCGACTTGTCGCACGCGGCGAGCACGACGATCCCGTCGAGGGGCTGGGAACGCAGGGACTCCTCGAGCTCCATCGCCAGCAGGTTGCGGTACAGCATCGCCGTGGGCTTCATGAGGTCTTCGCCGAGCGACATCGTGGGGAACTCGAGGGCGATACCCCCCGCCGCGTCAATGCCCTCGCGCAGGGGCCCGACGAGGTCGGCCAGGGGCTGGTTGCAGGGATTCAGATCGCTGGCGCTATTGGCGATGCCGATGAGGGGGCGGCCCCCGTCGGGCCGCACCGGGGCGCCGCCCATTCGCAGGGCCACCCGACTGTCGAGGGCGACCTCGTCGTCGCCACGCACCCACCGGTCACTGCGCAAGGTCACGGCTCGGGCACCCCCAGGCCGGCCGCCCCGGGCTTGGACATCACGATGTGGGCCGCCACGTCGCCGAGGATGTCCACGGCGATGGCCGCTCGGCGGACCTTCTCGCGCACGTTGTTCACCACGTCGTCCATCACCTGGCGACCCGCCGGGTAGACGGCCCGCGCATTGCGCAGACCGAACTTCGCGTACAGGGGCGCGGCGACGGTCACGAGTTCGGCGAGTTCGTTGCCGCGCACCATTCCGCCCATCGAGTCGGGGGCCTCGACGTACAGGTCGATCGGCGCGCCCGAGAGGGCCCGGATCTCGCTGAGCTCGGTGAGCGACATGTCGCTCGGCACGTTGACCGTCGTGCCACCCAGGGCCACGAGCTGACGGAACGTCACCGCGTTCGAGGGCGCCAGGACGGCGGAGATCTTCCAGACGATCGAGGCGGGGATCTCCCCGTCGGCCACCATGCGCGACAGCACCTCCATCAAGCCGGTGTCGGCGACGAGGAACCCGCGGATGCCCACGTCGATCGCGCGCAGGACGTCCTCCAACGCGTAGCGCAGGTGATCGAATCCGCGCAGGCGTCCGTTGAGTAGTGCCCCGTCGGGGCTGCGCACGCCCCCACCGACGCCGTACTCCTCCCTCGGCCCGACAAAGAGGCTCACCTCCATGCCCTCGTCGGCTCCAATGCGCGCCATCTCGGACAGTTCGAACTTGCTCAATAACATGGCGCCGCTGCCCTGAGAGACTCGGTGGACGATCACGTCGTGTCGCTGCGCCTCCTCGACGACGGCGCGCAGCGCGCTCGGATTCTCCACGCTAGGGATCTCGATGCGCACCTGGGCGCCGTCGGCGAATCGGCTCTCGCTGGCGCGCGGGCCGGCGAGCTCGTCGACGTACCGGGCCATCAGCCGTGTGCCGCGGGGGGTCCCCAACCCTCTCACCATGTCGCTCTGCGTCACGTCACCACCCTCACTCGTTCGCACTCGTGGACACCCCGAGTCACGGGCTCGATCCCGGACTCCCCGATCAGATACGTCTCTTCGATCTTCGCTCCGCCGCTCAGGCTGGGGTTCCAGGCCACCGCGCAGCCCACCTCGCACGGCCGATCCCAGAACGGCGACGAGTTCTGTCCGGGGGCCAGCTCGAACTCGCGCTGCTCGAACGCGATGGGGCCGCCTTGAAAGTGCTCGGCCCAGGCCCCCTCGCGCCCGATCGTGCGATAGCCCCGCTCGAGCGCCTCGACCGCGCTCCCCCACGTGCTCCCCGGGACGCACGCGGCGAGCACCGCGTCATCCACCGACGCCAGCTCCCGGGTCAGGGGGATGATCGGATCGGCGTCACTGGCCACGGCCAGCCGCGTGGCCGCCACGTGCAGTCCCCCGCGACGGGCCACGACGACCGCCATCACCGCCTCGTGGACGACCTCGCCCGCGCTCAAGGGGTGGCGGAGACTCCGCAGGCGCTCGTCACCGCCCACGATCAGACAGACGGGAAGGGCCCCCACACGGACCAGTGCGCGGGCCACCTCACCGGCGATCTCGGTGTCGCGCGACTCTCCGGGGACCCACGAGGCCACCGCGCCGTCGAGGGCGAGGGCCACGTCGCGGCCGAGTTCGCGGACCTCGTCGCGCTCGGGGTCCGAGAGGACCATACGGGTGAGCACGACCTGCTCGCTGACGTCCTCGCCGAGCTCGCTGGAGTCACTGAGGACGCTCGCCCGCCCGCCCACGAGGGAGGTGACCGCCTCGACCATCGCCTCCGAGCGGTACCACGGCACGCCGATGAGGTCCCAGCCTGATGCCTCAACGTCGAAGTCGTGAGCGAGACGGGGCGCCTCGACCCGAGTGGTCACCAGGGCCCGGGACCCCTCAGTAAGGACGGCCCACACGACGTCGCGCGGAGCGGTCAGATCGACGGGGTCCGACACGCCCCCGGTCACCCAGTTGACCGAGCCGGGCCGAGTGAGCACGAGCGCGTCGGCGCCCGCGCGCTCGCGCAGGGCCTGCGCACGCGGCACGGCGGCGCGTCGCCTCTCGTCCACCCTCCGCCGGCGGTTCGGTATCACAGAACGCAAGTCGGTATTGATCAGCACATACAAGCAGGTACGCGAGTCCCCGTCAAGGTCATCCACCTTCCGATGCGGTCGTGCCGTAGAGTGTTGTCCAATGCCGAACGCAGACGTCGCCGAGGGGCGCTACCGGGTCCAGTCAGTCGCTCGCGCGGCGGCCCTGCTCGAACTCGTGGCCGACGCCGGACCCCAGGGACTCGGCGTCACCGAGATGGCGCAGGGCCTCGGGGTGGCCAAGAGCACGGCCCTCTCCCTCGCGCGCACGCTGGTGGCCGCGGGACTCTTGCGGAGCCTGGAGGTCGGCGCGCGCTACGGCCTTGGTCTGAACCTCCTGCGCCTGGGCGACCTGGCGAGCCAGCAGACCTCCATCGGCGAGCTCGGCCTACCCGTTCTGCACGAGCTCTCGCGCGCGACGGGTATGACGGCGCGTCTGGCCGTGAACGAGAACGGCTACCCCATCTTCCTCGAGCGGGTCGACGGCGGCGGCCCCGTGCGCTTCCACGCGCCCCTGGGCCAACGCGAGGAGCCGCACTGCACGGCGGCGGGCAAGGCGATCTTGGCCCAGATGGACGAGCTCGAGGTGCGCCGCCTGATCGGCGAGGCCGGCATGCGCGTGCACACGCCCAAGACCTTGGGCACGCTCGAGGACCTACTCGCCGACCTAGAGCGCATCCGTCAGATCGGCTTCGCCATCGACGACGAGGAGGAGTCCGAGGGGGTGTTCTGCGCGGGAGCGGCCTTCTTCGACCACCACGGTCGCTGCGCCGGTGCCCTCAGTGTCACCGACCTTAAGCTCGACGTGCCCCTGCGCGAGGTCCAGGCCCTGGGTCTGACCGTGCGCGAGCACGCCGAGCGGCTGAGCACGATCCTGAGTGGCTCGAAGCGGGTCGCCCGCCGGTGAGGGCCGTGGTGACCGCACCCGGCCGAGGGGTCGAACTCCGCGAGGTGCCCGACCCCTCGGCCCGTGAGGGCGAGATCCTCGTGCGACCCCTGTTGGTGGGGGTGTGCGGGACGGATCTCGAACTCGTCGACGCCACGATCGACCCCGCGTACGTCGTCTACCCGTTGGTCCTCGGGCACGAGTGGGTCGGCGCCCTCGGCCACGACGTTCCCGGGCTGGGAGCCGCCGGAGACCACGTGGTGGTCGAAGGCATCGTCCCGTGCGGGCACTGCGTCGCCTGTCTCGCGGGCGACACCAACCGCTGCGACACCTACGACGAGATCGGCTTCACGCGGCAAGGGGCGCTCGCCGATCTCGTGAGCGTCCCCGTCGTCCTCGCCCATCGACTCAACGACGCGGTGCCGCTCGAGGACGCGGTGCTCGCCGAGCCCATGGCCGTGGTCTGGCGGGCCCTCACGCGACTGCCGATCGGATCGGGTGCGCGCGTCGCGATCATCGGCGACGGCACCATCGCCCTGCTCGCGGCGCACCTCGTTCGCGCCCTCGCCCCGCGTTCGGTGACGGTGATCGGGCGCCGCCCGGAGCAGGCCGACCTGGCGCGCACGATGGGAGCCGACGCGTTCGTCCTGTCCCCGCCGGAGGGGACCTTCGACCTTGTCATCGAGGCCGCGGGTGTCGCGGAGGCGACCGCCACCGCCATCGGCCTCGCCGAGCGCGGTGCGACGATCGCCCTCCTCGGGCTCCCACCCCACGGCAGCACGGTCGAGCTGGGACCGGACGACCTCGTGAACAAGGACCTCGTCCTCCAGGGCAGCTTCTCCTACACGCGCCGCGCCTGGGCCGAGGTCGTCACCCGGCTCAACGACCGGACCCTTCGTCCCTCTCCGCTCGTCACGCACCGCTTCGCCATGGACGCCGTCGACGACGCGCTCGCGACCCTGAGGGGGCGCCGAGACGGGGCGGCCCCCCGCGGCAAGGTGGTCATCGACGTGCGCGCCCCCGTCACTCGCGCGTGAGACCAGCCGTGACCCGTCTCTTCAACCTCGGGTGACCGGACCCTCCGAGAGACGACGACCCACCTAGACTCGTTCAGGGTGAGTACGCGCCACGATCGCCGCGTCGGCCACGGAAGGACGCCCCCCGTCCGACTCCGACTCGTTCTGGTCGGGCTCGTGCTGTGCGGCGCCCTCTACGTGGCGAACGTCCCGCGAGGGGCGACGGCCGCGACGACCCCGACCACGGCCGCGACGCACCCGCTCTACCAGTTCGTCGACACCGGGACCCAGCCCCTGCCCTGGAACGCGAACTCCCTGGAGAGCCAGCTGCAGTCGACGACGATGCTGGGCGGCCCCCACGGCGCCACGGGCGCCACGGCCGGGGTGATCGCCTACCGCACCAACGTCGACGACCTGGCCCTGCTGAGCATGGCCCCGGGCAACACGACGACGTGGTCCGACCTCTCGACCCAGGGGGCCATCCCCGCGCCGGCGGGTGACCCCGTTCCCTTCGTCGACCCCAATGGCCACACCGACGTGCTCTACGTGGACGGCGCGGGCGACCTCGAGCTGGTCGCGCCCAACGACCCGGTGACCCCTGACTGGAACCGTCTGCACCGGGGGCTACCCTGGCGGCCCTACGTCGCCCTCGACCTCTCGGCCCTCACCGGCCAGGCCGCCCAGGGACTCGCCAGTGCCGTGGTCGAGGGCACGAGCGCCGTCGTGACCTATCGCACCCCCGCCAACGACCTGGAGGTTCTCACCCTCAGCTGGTCGCCGGGAGAGAACGTCCCGGTCTTCTCCGAGGTCGCCGCGACCATCACCTCGCCCTCGGCGGCCGCCGGGCCCGCGGCGCGAGCGCCCCGGTCCTCAACGACCACGACCACGACCGCGCCCACGACCACGACCACCCAGCCCCGGCCCCCGCGCGGAACACCCTTCGCCAGCGATCCGGTGGCCCTACCGGGGCCCACGCCCACGGTCGCGGCGACCCTCGCCAACGGTGATCTCGCCGTCTTCACCTCGAGCGACTGGCTGCTCAGCGCCTTCACCGCGCAGAACCTGACAACGCTGACGGCGAGCTCGCCGCTCACCGGCTCCCTGTCGGTCGGCACCTCCAGTGCCACGATCGACCTGGCGGGGCTCACCACCGCCGGACAGGTCGAGCTCTTCGCCACGACGTACCTCAACGCCTCCCCGGGCCCGCTCGCCACGCCGAGCTTCGACGCGTGGAGCGCCCTCAACATCACCGCCGCCGCGCCGGGTGCCCCGCCGCTGACCGGTGACCTCGCCGTCGCGGCCACCCCGAGCCAGGTCGCCGTCGCGGGACAGGCGGCCCACTGGGGCGACCTCTTCGTCCTCACCGCCACTCCGGGCTCGGCGGCCTGGAGCGCGACCGACGTCTCGGTCACCGCCGGCGCGTCGGCCCGCACCGTCGGCCCGACCGTGACCGACCTGACCCTCGGGGGCCAGCTCACCTTGTACGCCGCGGGCTACAGCGCGCCGCCCCCCCAGGGCGTGGGCGTCTACGCGATCCCCTCGGCGAAGTGGTCGACCGCCGTCGCCAACGGCTGGCCGATCCTCGCCGAGACCGGCGGCCTCGGCACCCGCAGCGCACCGTGGGTCGGCTTCGTCGGCTCGCCGCCGGTGAACGAGTCGCCCGACTTTCTCATGGGCCAGGCCATCTACAACGCCCACAAGCGGGTCACCTGGCTGTCTTTTTGGACCGTGAGCGGACCACTCGCCAACGAGGTCCAGACGACCCAGACGTACTACACCCACGGCTACGACGCCGGCCAGTGGGTCGCGACCCAGATCGACAGCTACCGCTCCCTCGGGGTGGGGCTCAAGCCCGACTGGGTGATCCTCGACCCGGAGGGCTACCCCGACAACCACTCCCACCTCGACGCGCCCGCCGGCGCCTCCAAGGCCCAGAAGGCGACCTACGCCACCTACTGGGCGGCGATGCTCTCGGGCTGGCAGGCCGGGCTCAACGCGGTCGACCCGTCGCTCAACGCCGCCGTCTACGCGTCCCAGAGCGAGTACGCCAACTACGGCCTGGCCAACCTCTCGATGCCGGTCTTCGAGGCCCTGGCCTTCGCCAACAGCGGCCCCGACCCGATTCCCGGCGCCAGCGGGTCCAACATCCGCGGCTACATCACCTTCGACGCCTCCTGCACTCCGCTCGCGACCCTCCAGAGCGAGGCCCAGACCCTGGAGAGCCCGCCGTGGTCGGGACGGTTCAACACGCTGCAGTTCAACCCCGGGGTCTACTGCCCGCCACCGCCCTAGGGTTGGCTCGTGAGCGAGAGCGACGCCGAGAGCAGCCCGACGCCCCCCAACCCGTCCGCGGGCGCCGTCGCCGGCCCGAGCGACCCGAGCGGCGGCTCGACGGCGGCCGACCTTCGCCATCGCCTGCGCCAACTCGCCCAGCCCCTCGTCGACACCCTCGACGCCCGCCTCGCCGCTCAGGTCGACAAGCGGGTCACCGAACGCGTCGACGCACTGCTGCGGGACCGGCTCGCGGTCATCGAACGCGCCGTCGCCGACCTCGACCGAGCGGTCACCGACCTCGAGTCGCGCCTCGGCGAATGAGCGTGGCGATCGTCCCCGCCGACGCGGGACGGCTCGGCGAGTTGCGCGACCTCTACCTCTCGCTCCACCGCGTCGAGCTCGCGGCCTCGCCCCTCGCGCTCACCGAGCCCGACGAGCGAGCCTGGGCGGCCCGACTCGTCACGTACCGTGACCACTTCGCCGCGGGTCGGGCCCGTCTCCTCGTCGCCGAGGAGGGGGGTCGACCCGTCGGCTACGCCTTGGGCCTGGTGCACGAGGGTCACGACGACACCTTCCCGCTCGGCGCGCGGATCGGCGAGCTCTACACGCTCGTGGTCGCCCCCGAGCACCGCGGACAGGGCCTGGGTGGCTCGCTGCTCGAGGCGATGGCGCGCACCCTCGCCGCTGAGGGCGCGTCCAGTCTGCGGGTCGAGGTCCTGTCCGGCAACGAGGGCGCCCGGCGCTTCTACCGGCGTCACGGCCTCGTCGAGGGCGAGGTCGTCCTCTACCGCGTCGCGCCCCCGAACCTCTAGCGCGCCCCGGGCCCCGACGGCCCCGACCGGCGACGCTCGCGATCGCGCCGGATCGCCCAGCGCACGATGAGGCCGCTCAAGACGGCGAGCGCGAGCACGAAGAAACCGAAGACCACGACGAACACGTCCGAAGGCTAGGCCGTGTGACAGGGCGCGGGCACACTCGACGCGTGAGCCCCGCCGCCCTGAGCCCCGTCCTCCTGGCCCTGCGCGGGGTCCCCGAGGAGCGCCCGGCCGTCGACCTGGACGCCGCGGCCGCGCTGCGGGCCCGCCTCGAGGCGGCCGCCCGCGGCGTGGCCCGGGCGACCCCGGCACTCGAGATCGCGGCCGGGAGCCTGCGCGCGCGCCGGAGCACTCCGGCGCCGGTCGGCGCGGCGCTTCGCGGGTTGCTCGTCACGAGCGCGCTGCGTCTCGTCGCGGTCGGCGCCCGACCCCAACCGCCCGCCGCGCTGCTCGCGGCGTGGCGCGCCAGTGAGGGCGACTCGCCCCTGGCGCTCGCCAGCGACCAGCTCGACGCGCACGAGCGGGCCCGGCTCGAGAGCGACGTGGCCGCGCACGTCGCGACGCTGCGCGCGCGCCTCGGGCGCGTCCCGGCGGCGTGGGCGCCGCGCACCGCGGTGCGCGCCCACCAGCGCCTGGCCGGTGGCGCCGTCGTGTTGCGCGACGTCGTCGACCTCATGGTCGGCACCACACTCGGTCCCTCGGCCGCCGTGTCGCTCCTCGACGTCACCACCGCCCCCCTCGGCGAGGACGACGAGCGCGTGGCGCGCTACCACGCCCTCGTCCAGACCCTACGCACGGCGACCGTTCCGCTGCGCAGCGCGGTGCTCTCCACCGCGACGGGCGACCTGTGGTGCATCGAGGTCGACGCGGCGACACTCGAACGCGCGGCCGACGACCTCGTGGCGATCTTCGCCGCGCCCGTGATGGGGCTGGCGGCGTGACGTCGCTCGGTCACCACCGCTACTCGCGCCACGTGCTGGATCGCCTCGTGGAGGGTGCCACTACCCCCGGCACCTTCCTCGGTGCGACCGAACGCGACGCGTTACGTAGGCGTCTCGCGGCCGTGCCGACTTTGGAGCGGCGCCGAGTGGACGCGTGGTTCGTCGAGCGCGGCGCCACCGCGTCCACGGCCTTCGCCTGGAACCCGTCGCGCGCCCGTCGGGCCCTCGGGCGCGGGGCGCTTCGCCGGCTCGCCGTCGACCCCTCGCGCACCCCGCTCGCCGTCGTGACCGACGAGATCCTCGACCACCTCGCCCGGGCCGCGACGGGCTACGTCGGTTCGGGCACGCTCGCCGCGTACCTGGCGGCGGTCGACGGCGCCACGCGCGCGCTGTGCGCGGCCGAGGCCGTGACGTGGGCCACCCAGACGGGCGAGGCCGCCGCGACGCTCTCGTACCCGTGGACCATCCCGCCGGCCGACCCCTACTACGACGTCTCCGGGGCCCGCACCACCCTGAGGGGTCAGCGCGACCTCGTCGTCTCGGCCGACTCGGGCCGGGTGCTGGTACGGGTACGGGCCGGCGCCCCGGGACGCAGCGCGGGGGCGGGGCTCCGCGTCGACCTGCTCGTCGACGCCCTGGCCGACCCCGCCGGCGCGCCGGCCGCCCGGGTCGTCGGTCTCTGGCCCGAGGCGGGCGTCGCCCTCAGCGTCGACGGGACGATCGAGGACCTGCACGCCGGAGCCAGGGCCGTCGTGCGCGCGGTGGTCGTCGGTCGGCGGCGGGCCCTCCAACCGGCCTAGGCGTCGCGCACCCCGCTGGCGGCGTAGGGCTCCGCGAGGGCCTCCGGGGCCGCTCCGGTGCGACGGGCGCGCCGCTCGGCGAAGCGCTGGATCGTCGCGGCGAGCGCCCCGCGGGGCGCGAAGCTCGCCGCGCGCAGGGCCGCGGCGTCCCACGTCGCGCGACCGGTCACCACGTCGAGGACCCGACGGTTACCCGAGGTCGCCACGTCGGGCCAGGACGCGATCTCGCGCGCCATCGCGAGCGCCTGGCCGCGCAGCTGGTCGCGCCCCACGACGAGCGAGACCACCCCGAGCGAGAGCGCCGTCTCGCACGACACCGTCGCCGCGGCCAGGAACATCGAGCGCGCGACGCTCGCGCCGAAGGCGTCGACCACGAGCCGCACCCCGGCCTCGGAGTAGACGAGGCCCATGCGCGACGCCGGGATCGCAAAGCGCGTGTCCGGGGTGGCGACTCGGTAGTCGCCCAACAGGGCCAGCTCCAGTCCGCCGCCGATGACGTTGCCCGACAGGGCCACGACGACCGGCAGTCGCGACGAGCGCAGCGCCGCGAAGTTGCCCTCGTGGGCGATGAGCGAGGACGGATCGGTGCGGCTCGCCTCGAGCAGGTCGTAGCCCGCCGAGAAGTCCGGCGGCTCAGCCGTGATCGCGATCGCCCGCGCGCCCGCCGGGGGGTTCGCCACGACCTCCTCGATCCGGGCGACGGTCTCGCGGCCGAGCACGTTGCGCCGGTCCCCGCCCGCGAGGCGGATCTCCACCACGCCGTCGGCGACCGACACCTCGACGGGCGTGGGCGGGGGCACCGCCAGCGTCGGGCGCCGTCGGTCCCGCCACCGGCGCGCCCCGCGCCGCGAGGTGTCGCCGACCCGGGCCACGACCCGTCCCCAGGAGCGGCCCAACCGCGTCGTCGAGGTCACCGACCCTCCGGCTCGCGGGGCGGACCCGCCGCGAACTCCTCGCGGATCTCGGCGCTGTGCTCGCCGTGGGTCGGCGGCGCCCGACGCACGCCCACCGTCGAGCGGCCGAAGCGTAGGGGGCTGCCCGGCAGCTCGATCTCCCCGAGGGTCGAGTGCTCGGTACGCCACACCAGCTCCTGCTGGCGCACCTGGGGGGTCGCGTAGACGGCGTCGAGGGGCTTCACGAGGCCCGCCGGCACGCCCACCTCGTCGCACGCGGCGATCCACTCGGCCGCGGGGCGCGCGGCCAGCCCCGCTTCGATCCGGGCGACGAGCTCGGCCGAGCGAGCGATCCGCGCGTCGTTGGTCGAGAACCGCTCGTCCGTGGGATCGATCCCGACGAGTGGTGCGAAGCGCCGCCAAATGGCGTCGTTGCCCACCGCGAGGACCATCGGTCCGTCGGCGGCCTGGACGACCCCGTAGGGGCAGATCGACGGGTGGTCGTTGCCAAGCGGGCCGGGGACCTCGCCGGCCACGAGGTAACGGGTGCCCTGGTAGGAGTGCAGGGCGATCTGTCCGGCGAGCAGCGAGGTCGTCACCCGCTGGCCCCGGCCGCTGCGCACGCGCTCGAGCAGCGCCCCGAGGATCCCGATGACCCCGTAGAGACCGGCCGTGAGGTCGGCGATGGGGACCCCGACCTTGACCGCGGGACCCTCGCGCGGACCGGTGATCGACATCAGCCCGCCCTCGGCCTGGAGGATGTGGTCGTAGCCGACGCGCCCGGCGTCGGGGCCGTCCTCGCCGAAGCCGCTGATCGAGAAGCGCACCAGGCCGGGGTTGAGCTCCTCGAGGCGCGCGTCGGAGAGGTCGAGTCGGTCCATGACCCCGGGACGGAAGTTCTCCACCACCACGTCGGCCCAGCGAACGAGGTCCTCCACGAAGGGGCGCTCCCCGGGGTCCTTGAGGTCGAGGGCCAGGCTGCGCTTGTTCCGGTTGGCCGAGAGGAAGTAGGTGCTCTCCCGGCCCGTCGCGGTCGCCATGAAGGGCGGGCCCCAGGAGCGGGTGTCGTCACCGCCGACGGGGTGCTCGACCTTGATCACCTCGGCACCGAGGTCGCCCAGAATCATCGTCGCGTACGGGCCGGCGAGCACCCGCGAGAGGTCCAGGACGTGAAGCCCTTGGAGCGGCCCCTCGGTCATAACCACCACATTCCCTTACGGTCACTGACTTACCCAAGGGTAACAGGGGACGGAGCCGGCGCCGCACCGCGTCGGGCCGACCGGGGCCCGGGGGCGTCCGACGTCCGCGCCCAGCCGCGCCGCCGAGCGGTCGCGGGGAGAGCCGCCGGGGCCCGCGGCGACCCGCCCGGTCGGCCCTCGTCACGGTCCACGGGCCCCGCGCCACTAGCGTGGATCGGTCATGCCCACACGCTCGAGCCTCCGCAACATCGCCATCATCGCCCACGTCGACCACGGCAAGACCACGCTCGTCGACAAGATGCTGCGCCAGACCGGCGCCTTCGGCGCCCGCGAGGAGCTCACCGACCGGGTGCTCGACAGCAACGACCTCGAGCGCGAGAAGGGCATCACGATCCTCGCCAAGAACACGGCGGTGCGCTGGCGGGACCTGACGATCAACATCATCGACACCCCCGGCCACGCCGACTTCGGCGGCGAGGTCGAGCGGGGCCTGACCATGGTGGACGCGGTCCTGCTCTTGGTGGACGCCGCCGAGGGACCCCTCCCCCAGACCCGCTTCGTGCTGCGCAAGACCCTCGAGAAGCGCCTCCCCGTGATCCTCGTCATCAACAAGGTGGACCGCCCCGACGCCCGGATCGCCGAGGTCGTGCACGAGGTCGAGGAACTCTTCTTGGACCTCGACGCGGACGAGCACCAGATCTCCTTTCCGATCCTCTACGCGAGCGCGCGCGAGGGGTGGGCGAGCACCGACCCCGACACGCGCGGCGGCGACCTCACGGCGCTCTTCGAGGCGATCGCCTCACACGCGCCGGCCCCCGAGTACGTCGAGGGACACGGCCTGCAGGCCCTCGTGTGCAACCTCGACGCCTCGCCCTACCTGGGCCGGCTCGCGCTCTGCCGGATCGTCAACGGCACCCTGGAGCGCGGTCAGCGGGTCGCGTGGTGTCGCCTCGACGGCTCGATCCAGCACGCTCGGGTGACCGAAATGTTCGTCACCGAGGCCCTCGAGCGCGTGCCCGCCCAGAGCGCCGGGCCCGGCGACATCGTGGCCGTCGCGGGCTTCGAGGAGATCACCATCGGCGAGACGCTGGCCGACGCCGAGGACCCCAAGCCCCTCGCCCCCCTGCACGTCGACGAGCCGAGTCTCTCGATGACCATCGGCATCAACACCTCCCCCCTGGCCGGCACCGAGGGCACGCTGCTCACCGCGCGCATGGTCAAGGACCGGCTCGACCGCGAACTCGTGGGCAACGTCTCGCTGCGGGTCCTGCCCACGGAGCGCCCCGACGCGTGGGAGGTCCAGGGCCGCGGCGAGCTGCAGCTGGCCGTTCTCATCGAGACGATGCGTCGCGAAGGCTTCGAGCTGACGGTCGGCAAGCCCGAGGTCGTCACGCGGCTGATCGGCGGAGTGGTGCACGAGCCGATGGAGCACGTCACGATCGACGCGCCCGAGGAGCACGTCGGGGCCATCACCACGCTGCTCAGCCAGCGCAAGGGGACGATGGTCGACCTCGTGAACCACGGGACGGGCTGGGTCCGCCTCGAGTGGCGCGTCCCGGCGCGAGGCCTGGTGGGCGTGCGCACGGAGTTCCTCACCGAGACCCGCGGGACGGGGATCATGCACACGACCTCCGACGGCTACGCCCCGTGGACCGGTGAGCTGCGCGCCCGCCAACACGGCACCCTCGTGGCCGACCGCCGCGGGGTCACCACGGCCTACGCCCTGATCGACCTGGAACAGCGCGGCACTCTCTTCGTCGGGCCCGGCGTCGAGGTCTTCGAGGGCATGATCGTCGGAGCGAACGCGCGCGCCGAGGAGATGAACGTGAACCCCACGCGCGAGAAGAAGCTCACCAACATGCGCGCGGCCGGCAGCGACAACACGGTGCGTCTGGCCCCGCCGGTCGAGTTCTCCCTCGAGCAGGCGCTCGGGTTCATCGACGAGGGTGAGGCCGTCGAGGTAACGCCCAAGTCGATCCGTCTGCGCAAGGTCACCCTCGAGGCGGCCCAGCGCCACCGCGTCCGCAAGCGGGCCGAGACCGCGAGCGCGGTTGGCTAACGTCGTCCCCGGAGGGATGACAGAGCGGACGAATGTACCGGTCTTGAAAACCGGCGTGGGCTCGCCCACCGTGGGTTCGAATCCCACTCCCTCCGCTGCGACCAGGGGACGGACGGCGGGGGCACTCGACACGACCCCGAGCGACGCCACCCCCGCCCCCGAGACACGGGGTCGGCGCAGGGAGGCGGCCCGACGAGTTCCGCGGTGAGACCGCCGGGGTCTGGGGATCCTCGCGAGACGAGGGGCCGCATCGCCCCGGAAACGGCCGCGAGTCGCCCCGGCCCCCTGGGGTACCTTGGGGGTCGAGGTGAACGTCCTCGGGAGGACTCCGCCATGCCCCTGATCTCGGTCCTCACGGCTGCCGCGCCCGGCCGGGAGTCGCTGCTGCAACGAGCATTCCAGAGCGTGGCCACCCAGGACCTCCCGGCCGGGTGGGCGCTTGAGTGGGTGGTGCAGTACGACGGCGAGACGACGCGGTCGCTGGAGCACGTCGCTCGTGACGAGCGGGTCCTTCTCGCCCCCAACGGACGGAACTTCGGTACCGCCATCACTCGGAACCTGGGTCTCGCCCGGGTGAGGGGGCGCTACGTCCGCGTTCTGGACGACGACGATGAGCTGCTCGAAGGAGCCCTCTCCCACGACATCGAACTGCTCGAGGGGCCCGACGACGTCTGGTGGACGACGTCGCGGGCCATCGACGCGTATCCCGACGGACGGGTCCACACTCCCGCGGACACGATTCCCCCAGGGAGAGTCGAGGTCGGTGGTCTCTTCGAGGCGTGGATGTCCTCTTCGGGCATCCCGCCGGTGCATCCGGCCACGCTCTGTGCCCGAACCCAGGTCGTCCGGGCATTCGGAGGATGGATGGCGCTTCCCGTCTCCGACGACGTCGGTCTGCTTCTGGCGATGTCGTCACTCCTGCCCGGCTTCTTCGCGCCCCACGCGTCGTTGCGCTACAACAAGTCTGACTTCCAGATAACCGCGAGCGACTACTCGAGGTCGCCGACGTCAAAGGCGCAGCGTATGGACGCGATTCGACAGCGCGTCGAGTCCATCAACGCGCTGTCTCGAGTCTTCGTCGCCCTCGACGAGGAGGGCTGAGGCGGCGTCACGACCGGGGGGCCGTCACTTGATGAAGGCGGCCGCCACCGCGACGATCGACAGCATGAGAGCGAGGACTGAGCCGATGACCGTCCACGTCAGCCGGCCGGCATTTCTGAAGGGCTCAACCTCCTCGCGGGTGCGCGTCACCAAGTAGATGAGGAAGACGAAGCCGAGGAGGCCCACTCCTAACGCGCAGGACACCAAGACGGCCGCCAGGGGTGAGCTTCCGGTCTTCGTCGAAATGCTGGCGATGCCGACGGCGAAGGCGACGGCCGCCGTGAACATGCTGATGATCTGCACGTTGCGCGTGAGCCCCTGATGCTCGATCTCCCCTAGTCGAGCCTCCGATCGCTGCATCTTCGCCTCGGTCGCCTCGAGCCTCTCCCTCGCCACGTCGAAGTCGGACTTGAGGCCGTCGAGACTCATCCCGAGCTGATTGATCTCTCGCTCGCGAATAACCTGTTCGGAGAAGGTGCGCACGAACTCGCTGGAGCCATGGAGGCGATTGACCAGCGCGTCGAGGATCTCGATGGCCTCTTCGTATCGCCCCAGCATGCGGTACGCCCCCGCCTTGCGAAACAGGACGATGACCCTGTCCGGCTGGAGCCCGACCGAGTGGGCCGTCTGAGCGTCGAGGTCGCAGTAGCGAAGGAGGACCTCTCCCTGGTCCGGAATCCGTGACCCGACCCACAGCGCGTGAAGACAGACGTCCCTCACCGCCCCTACGACATCGGGCTCCGAGAGGTCGGCCCACGCCTCCTCGACCGACGCGAGCGCCTGGGGGACGTCGTGCTTGGTCCCGCCGAGGAGAAGTGCGAATGCCCTTATGGCGCGAACGTACGCGAGAGACGCGTAGTAGCCCGACAGCTTCGACAACTCGTCGATCGCCTCCAGCAGACTCGAGCCCTGGAAGAGGAACCGACGACGCTCGAGCGACGTCGCGACGAGAAAGAGCGCGCCGACCGAGGACGGGTCCCTCTCCTTGGCGACCAGGTCGGCGATCGGAGTAGCGAGACCACGAGTGGCCCAGGCGATGCGATTCGCCAGTCTCAGTGACGTCCCCCGAGTGAGGTGAGCCTCGTCGAGCCAGTCCGCGATCTCGGCGAGACACGAGTCGTCACGGGAACCCAGTATCCACTGCTCACCGAGCTCCGCGAGGAAGGACATTGCCCTCTCGTGGCTCGAGGGGTCGAGGAGCAGTGGCGCGAGGACGTCGCCGAGCGCCGCTCTCGCCCGTGCGTCAATCCCCTGCTGGCCAGGGTGCAACCAGTCCGCCACCAGCGCCGAATACCACCGTCGGTCCCGCTCGACGTCTAAGCCCCTGATCTCCTCCGCCAGCTCTGCGACGTTCATGCGAACACGATACGACCCGTCGTCCGTCCGTTCGCCCCTCTCTGGATCAAATCACGAGTCTCTCCGACCGTGCCCCGAGACGCCGAGCACCGTGGGAGTCGTCTCGGAGATCGGCTCTGAGATCGTTCGCCGGAAACGGGCGACTCACCTCGTATCGCCGGGGACTGGGGCTCGCCCCCGGGAGGAGGGGCTACCTCGCCACGCACGCTCGCCGGAACGGCCCGGCCGCGCCGCACGATCGCCGTGGCGTTCGACGAGACGTTCGGCTCCGTCGCCCCGCACAGCTCCGCGACGCGGCGGGCGTCCGCCGACCCGGTCCTCTCGGACACGAGGCGCCCGGCGCCGGCCGACCTAGCTCGCCGAGTCGAGGTCGACGAGATACCGCGGCGACTTGCCCCGGCGGAGCCGGTCGACCTGGTCGCGCACGAGCGCCGCGACGCGCTCCGCCATCGAGTCCACCAGTCCCCCCACGTGCGCGGTGAGCACCAGCCCGGGGGCGTCCCACAGGGGATGGCCCGGGGGCAGGGGCTCGGGGTCGACGACGTCGAGCGCGGCGCGTAGGCGCCGCGCGCGCAGCTCCGCGACGAGGGCGTCGGTGTCGACGACCCGACCGCGCGAGACGTTCACGAGCAGGGCCCCGTCCTTCATGCGGGTGAGGAACGCGCCGTCGACCAGTCGATCGGTCGACCCCGAGAGCGGGACGGCCAGCACGACGACGTCGGCCGCCCCGACCAGCACCTCGAGGTCCTCAGGGCCGTGCACGTCCCGGCCCTCGACGGTGCGGGCCCGGGTGGCGACCGCCTCGATCGCGCAGCCGAAGGGCTCGAGGCGCGCGGCGATGGCCCGGCCGACCCCGCCGTAGCCGATGAGCACCACGCGCGCACCGAGCAGTCCGCGGGTCCACTCCCTCGACCACGCGCGCTCGAGCTGGGCGCGCAGCGCGCCGTCGAGGCCCCGTTGCGACGCGAGGATGAGCGCGACGGCGAGTTCGGCGGTCGGGCCCTCGTGGACGCCGACCGCGTTGGCGACCCGATGTCCGCCCGGCACGCGACCCACCAGGTTGTCGTAGCCCAGGGTCTGGGTCTGGACGAGCCGGGTCGTGACGCCGTCGAGGCGCGCGAGGTCGACCGCGCCCATCGCGTAGGGCAGGACGACGAGGTCGATCGTCGACTCGGGGGCCGGGCCCCGCAGGTCCCAGCGCATCACGCGCGCGCCCTCGAGCTCGCCGAGGGCCACGGCCAGCCCCTCGTCCGGGACGCTCACGACGAGGGCCACCTAGGTCGCCTCCACCCGGGCGCGCAGGCCCTCGATCCAGGCCTCCGCGGACCGGCGGCGCGCGCTGACCTCGTCGCGCCGAGCGCCCGCGCCCACGCCGGTCACCGGGTAGGAGCCGAGGAACTTCACCCGGGCGAGGTGGGCCTCGAGGTCGGCGAGGCAGTCGGCCACCACGTCATCGGCCACGTGGCCCTCGAACTCGATGACGAAGCAGTAGTCACCGAGGCCCCG
>JAKCEK010000117.1 GCA_021838005.1 Actinomycetes bacterium | reverse complement strand
GTTGAAGTCGCCGGCGAGCAGAGCCGGGAGCGCGGGGTCGAGGCCGCCGAGCAGCGCGTCCACCCGCCGGTAGAGGAGGGGGGAACCGTGGGAGAGGTGCGCCCCGTGCAGGGCCACGGCGTGGAAGGGACGGCCCTCGAGCGTCAGGCGCGCCACGATGAGGGCCCGCTCGACCTTGTCGCGGGCCATCCGCCCGAGCGGCACGACGTCGGCCGAGAGGATCGGTAGACGGGTGAGCAGCGACAGGCCCCAGTCGCCGGGTTCGAACCGGCCGACGCGGGCACGGTGCGCGCTCTGGGGCCGGCTGAGCGCCCGGTGCTCGTCGAAGAGCAGGACCCGCTCGCCGGTGAAGTGGGCGCCCCGGGGCTGCCAGCCGCGGCCCTCCTCGCCGTGGGCGCGCAGGCCGTGCGCCAGCGGTGCGAACACGCCCTCGTAGCCGGCGCGCGCCCGGAGCGCCTCGAACATGTCCTCGTCCTCGCCCCGCCACGTCTCGGGCAGGACCACGAGGTCGGCGTCAAGGTCGGCCACCGCGTCGAGCACGGGCGTAGGGCGACCCCACCCGTCGACGCCCGCGTGGAGGTTGAACGTCGCCACGCGCACCCGCTCAACCCTACCGACGCGACGAGGGCCTGTGGCAGGCTGGGGGACATGGAGTCGGTCGACGTCGCCTTCGGACACCGGCTGTGGTGGGTCGACGCGTTCGTCGGCGACACCGAGCGGGGCAACCCGGCCGTCGTGGTGCTGCTCGAGCACCCCCTCGCCGACCACGCGATGCAGTCGATGGCCGCGGAGCTCGGCGTCTCGGAGACGGCCTTCGTGCGGCGCGTGGGCGACCAGTGGTCCCTGCGGTGGTTCACCCCGACCGTGGAGGTCGACCTGTGCGGCCACGCCACGCTGGCCACCCTGCACGTCGTGCTCGTCGAGCTGGACGCGCCCGGCGGGGAGCTCTACTTCGCCACGCGCGCGGGCACCCTCAGCGGGCGCCGTCTGCGCGAGGGCCTGCTCGCGATCGACCTGCCCCGCAACTACCTCGAGCCCCTCGACCCCGCCGTCCTGGGCGGGGCGGTCGGGGAGGTGGGCGAGGCCTACCAGGCGGGCGCCTCCACGGTGCTCGCCGTCGTCGAGGACTACGACGCTCTGTGCGCGCTGAGCGTCGACCCGATGGCCCTCTTTCTCGCGCCGGCGACCATCGTGATCGCGGCCTCTCCCGGGGGGCCCGGGGCGGACGTGTCGATCCGGGTCTTCGCCCCGCGCCTCGGCATCGCCGAGGACCCGGTGACCGGCAGCGCCCTGTGCGCCGTCTCGCCCTGGTGGATGGAGCGCGTCGGCGCCCCGACGGTCACGGTGCGCCAGGTGAGCGCGCGCGGTGGGGTGATGCACGCCCGCCTCTTCGAGCGAACGGTGGAGGTCGCCGGCCTCGCGCGCACCTTCTTCCACGGCGAGGTCCGCCCGTGAGGGGCGACCCGATTGGTCCTGGCCCACGCACGCGCGTCCGGCGTCTTCCCGAGAAGGCCCGCTACGACGCCGCCACCGTCTACGCCATCCTCGACGGGGCCCTCGTGGCCCACGTGGCCGGAGTGGTTGAGGGTCGGGCCGTCGCCCTGCCGACGCTCCTGGTGCGTGACGGCGACGTCCTCTACGTGCACGGGAACCGCTCGAACGCCGTCCTCGGCGCGGTGGTGTCCGACGGCCAGGCGTGGGTCACCGCGACCCTCGTCGACGGGCTGCGCCTGGCGCGCAGCGGCTTCGAGTCCTCGATCGCCTACCGGTCGGTGGTCGTGGTGGGCGCGGCGCGCGACGTCGAGGGCAAGGAGAAGGCCCGGGCGCTCGAGCTCCTCGTGGACCGGGTCGCCCCGGGACGCTCGCGCGAGGTCCGGCCGATGAGCGCCCGCGAGCTCGCCCTGACCCGGGTGGTGGGAATCGCGATGGACGAGGCCTCGGCGAAGGTGTCCGCGGGCCCCACCGAGGACGGGCCCGAGGACCTGGCCTTACCCATCTGGGCCGGCACCGTTCCTCTCGTGAACCACTGGGGCGAGCCCGAGGCGGACCGGCGCGGCGCGCTCGCCGACGCCCGTCTCGCCGAGGACCTGCCGCCTTCGGTGCGGGCGCTCCTCGGGCGACCGTGACGGCGGCGCTGCGCGCCGCGATCGGCGCGATCGACCCGGTGGACGAGCGCGAGGCGTCCTCGATCGCTGGGACCCTCGAACGGCTGGATCGCCCGCCCGACCCCTTCGACGAGGCGGCCGACCCCCACCACCTCACGGCGTCGGCCTTCGTGGTGTCGACCCGTGGGGTCGTCTTGCACCTGCACCGGCGCCTGGGCATCTGGGTCCAGCCGGGCGGCCACGTCGACCCGGGGGAGTCGCCCGAGGCGGCGTGCCGGCGCGAGGTCACCGAAGAGACCGGCCTCGACGCGGTTCACCTCGAGCCGCCGCTGCTTTTCCACGTCGACGTCCACCCGGGGCCCCGGGGCCACACCCACTACGACCTGCGCTACGTGCTGGTCGGTGCGCCGGAGGACCCTCGCCCCCCGGTGGGCGAGAGCCCCCTCGTCTACTGGTTCGACCACGCCGGCGCGCGGGCGCGCGCCGAGGCCGACCTCGTCCCGGCGCTCGAGAAGCTCTTTCGGTCCTTCGACCGCTTCGTGGTGCGAGACTGATCCCGTGTCGAGCGAGGACCTGCGCGCCCTGAGCGAGGCCGATCGGTGGCTGGAGCGGCTCGCCGGTCAGCGGGCCACCTTGCTCGAACGGGTCGAGCTCGCCCGGGTGGAGGGGGACCTGCGCGAGCGCCTCGGGGCGCTGCGCGCCGCGGAGGCGGCCCTGGAGCCCCTCTCTCGCGCCTACGACGAGGCCTCCACCGCGTCGTCGCGGCTGCGCGAACGCCGCGACCGGCTGGCGTCGCGGCTGGAGGTGTCGCGCGACGCGCGCGAGAGCGCGGCCCTCGCCGGAGAGCTCGACCAGGTGCGCGTCGCGCTCGGCGCGGCCGAGGACCGCGAGCTCGAAGCCCTGGTCGAGGTGGAGCCCGCCGCCGAGACGGCGGCGGCCCTGCGCCGCGAGGCCCAGCCACTGGCGGCCCGCCGCGCCGAACTAATCGCGTCGGTGGCCGCCCTCGAGTCCTCGCTCGACGAGGAGGTCGCGGCCCAGCGACTCGTGCGCGACGCGGCCGCCTCGCGGGTGGAGGGGGCGCTGCGCGCGCGCTACGAGGCGGCGCTCGCGCGCGCCGGCGGCGCGGGCGCCGCCGAGGTCCTGGAGGGACGCTGCGGCGACTGTCGACTGGCGCTCAGCCCGCTCGACCTCGATCGGTGGCGCCACGCGCCCGAGGGGGAGTACCCGGAGTGCCCCTCGTGCGGGCGGCTGCTCCTCCCCTAGGGGCGTACCCCCTCATCAGGTCACACACAACGGAGCCCGCCTGCCCCCGAAGGGAGCAAGCGGGCTCTCGATGTTTGGCCCCCCCAGCCAATGCCACGAAGATAGCGGGTGACCTCCGACTAGCGTGGGACGAAACGCCGGACAATCACTGCATTGTGCGAACATTCACGAGGAGGGCGCATGGAGCGTCGCGCGCTGGGACGGGGCCTCGAGGTGTCGGCCCAGGGGCTGGGCTGCATGGGGATGAGCGAGTTCTACGGCCCCGGTGACGAGGCCGAGTCGATCGCCACGATCCACGAGGCGCTCGACCTCGGGGTGAACTTCTTCGACACGGCCGACATGTACGGCCCCTTCACCAACGAGCAGCTCGTGGGGCGCGCCCTCGCCGGACGGCGCGACGAGGTCGTGCTCGCGACCAAGTTCGGCAACCAGCGCTCCGAGGACGGCGCCTACCTGGGTATCAACGGGAGGCCGGAGTACGTGGTGGCGGCCTGTGACGCGTCGCTCCGGCGCCTCGGTGTCGAGGTCATCGACCTCTACTACCAGCACCGGGTCGACCGGACCGTGCCGATCGAGGAGACCTGGGGGGCGATGGCCTCGTTGGTCGGGGCCGGCAAGGTGCGCCACCTCGGCATCTCGGAGGCGTCGGTCGCGACGATCGAGCGGGCCCACGCCGTTCACCCGATGGCCGCGGTCCAGATGGAGTACTCCCTGTGGACCCGCGACCCCGAGGACGGCGTGCTGGAGGCGTGCCGGCGCCTGGGCATCGGCTTCGTCGCCTACAGCCCGCTGGGACGGGGGTTCCTCACCTCGGAGGAGGCCAACCGGGTGGGCGGCGAGGGAGACTTTCGCGCGACCAACCCCCGCTTCGCCGGCGCCGCGGGCGAGGCCAACCGCGTCTTCGTCGAGCGCCTCGAGCGCGTCGCCGCGCGCACGGGCGCCACGGTGGCCCAGCTCGCGCTCGCGTGGGTCCTCTCGCGCGGCTCAGACGTCGTGCCGATCCCCGGCACGAAGCGGCGCCGGTGGCTGCGCGAGAACGTCGCCGCGTCCTCGCTCGATCTCTCGCGTGACGACCTCGCCGAGATCGACGCCGCGGTGCCGCGCGAGGCGGTCGTCGGCGCGCGCTACGCCGAGCGCTCGATGGGGGCGCTCAACGGCTGAGCGGGGCCAACCGACCGTCGCGCAGCTCGACGGCCTCGTCGCACCACGCCGCGACGACGGGATCGTGGGTGGCCACGACGACGCCCGCGCCCGAACGCGCGAGCGCCGCCAGCACGAGCGCCGTGGCGCCGGGGTCGAGCCCGGCCGTGGGCTCGTCGAGGATGACGAGGTCGGGCCGGCCCGCGAGCGCGCGCGCCAGCGCGACTCGCGCCGTCTCGCCCCGTGAGAGGCCCTCCACGCGCTGGGTACCCGTGAGGCCGAGGCCGAGCTCGCCGAGCAGTCGCAGGCCGTCCTCGGCGACGGGTCGACCGAGCGCCACGAGGTCGCGGGCGTAGCCGGTCACGAGTCCCGGCTCGCTCGGCACGTAGGCGACGCGCCGGCGCAGGTCGTCCTCGTCGAGGTCGTCGAGCGCCACCCCGCCGACTCGGATGATCCCGCCGTCGGGCCGATCGAGGCGGGCGAGCAGGCGCAGCAGCGTCGACTTGCCCACGCCCGAGGGTCCCACCACCGCGACGCGTCGCCCGGGGTCGAAGGCGAGCGACGCCCCGGCGAGCACCGGTCGTCCGGCCTCGCGGTAGGTGAGGTCGCGCGCCTCGAGACCAAGGCGCGCGGGCACGGCGACCCGGCCCGTCGGGCCGGGTCGGTCGAGGGCCTCGAGCCGCTCCGCCGAGGCGACGACGTCGGTCACGCCCGTGAGGGCGGCGTCGATCGCGATGAGCAACTCGACCGAGGCCGTCGCCAGGGTCACCGCGACGACCCACCAGAGCGGGGCGCTCACCGGGTGGACGGCGACCACGACGAGGGCGAGCACCCCGGCGACGCCGAGCAGGCCGTAGCGCGCCGCGGTGGTCGCGCGCCGGGCGGCCTCGGCCCGGTCCAGGGGGGCGAGCGCGCGCTCGAGCCGCGCGCCGACGACCTCCCCGTGTCCGAGAGCGGCGAGGGCCGGCCCGGCGGCGGCGAGTTCGACGAGCGCGGCGCGCGCGGCGCCCGCGCAGTGGCGCCGGGTGGTCTCGCGCGCGAGAGCCACCCGGTGGACCGCGACGAGCCCCGCGACCCCGAGGGCCTCGACGCAGGCGAGGCCGAGCGCGGCGCCGGCCCAGGCGCCCACCGGGGGCAGCAGCGCCACCACCACGTCGAGGGCCACCAGCGTGGCGCCCGCGCTCAGCAGCGGC
>JAKCEK010000116.1 GCA_021838005.1 Actinomycetes bacterium | reverse complement strand
GGCCCACCCGCCTCGAGGACCCGATGGACGATGAGCAGCCGGCCGGCGGGAGTCCGCTTGGTTTTAGCGTGAGCCCTTGAGAGGTCTCCTTGTCGTTTGGATGACTCGCCACGCCCATCCGACAAGGAGACCTCTCGCTGTCCACAACGTCTTTGGGAGCTACAACCAGTCCGGGCGGCGTCGGGGCGTGTCTACGCTCGGGGTTCGTGCGGGCCCGAGGATTCCTGACCCTGGCGCGAGCCTCCGCGCTGGACCTGTTCGACCAGACGACGGCCTTCGGGCGCCTCGCCCTGGTCCACGTGCTGATGATGGCCGGCGACACGATGGTGACGGTCTCGCTCGCCGGCTCCCTCTTCTTCTCGGTCTCGCCCGACGCGGCCAAGAGCAAGGTCCTGCTCTACCTCGTGCTCACGATCGCGCCCTTCGCGGTGGTCTCGCCGCTGCTCGGGCCGCTCATCGACCGCTCGACCAATGGGAGGCGCGTGCTCGTCGCACTCTCCGCTGGAGCGCGCGTCGCGCTGTGCTGGCTCATGGCCCAGAACCTGAACTCGCTGTGGCTCTTCCCCCTGGCGTTCCTCCTCCTCGTCTCGTCGAAGCTCTACGTGGTCATCCGTGGCGCGCTCGTGCCCGAAATGGCCCGCACCGACCAGTTCAAAGAGCACGCGCTGCCCGTCGACGATGCCGGCTGGCCGGCTCAGGGGGCGCTCGCCGAGCCCGGCTACGCCGGGTTCAACGCGCAGCTGACGCTGCTCGGCACGGTGGGCGGCTTCGTCGCCGGGTCGCTCGGGGCGGGGCTGCTCAAGGGGATCGGCGCGGTGAGCGTGCTCGTCGTGGCCTCGCTGGTCTACGCGGTCGCCACCGTCGCCAGCGCGCGGCTGCGCCGCCCGGTCGGCGCGGTGCGCGAGTCGGTGGAGCGTCTCACCCAGCGCGAGCGTGACCGCCACGCCCTCAACCCCCTGGGCGAGGGCGAGGTGGCCTGGGGACTGGGCGCGGCGGCGGTGATGCGCTTCGCGGTCGGCTTCGCCACGTTCCTCCTGGCCTTTGGCCTGCGCCGCGAGTCGGCCGCCCTCGGCTGGTACGCGACGGCCCTCCTGCTTTCGGGGGTGGGCTCGCTCGGTGGGCTCGCCCTCGTGACCCGGGTACGCCGGCGTCTGGCCGAGTCGACCCTGCTGACCCTGGCGCTGCTCGCGACCGGGCTGGGTGCCTTCGCCGCCTCGACCCACCCCGACCTCGTGGCCCAGGTCGCGCTCGCCGGGTGGCTCGGCGCGACCGCCGCCGTCGCCCAACCCAGCTTCGACTCGATCACCCAGCGTCACGTGGCGCCCGGGGCCCAGGGCCGGACCTTCGCCCGCTTCGCGGTGCGCCAGCAGCTGGCCTGGGTCGTCGGGGCCTTGATCCCGGTGGGCGTCGCGCTGCGCTTCGGGGTCGGGGACCGGGTGCTCGCCGCGCTCTCGCTGCTCGCGGCGCTCGCCTACCCGATCGGGCGTCGGGGGTCGGCGCGCGAGTGAGCCCTATGCTGCGGCGGGATATGGCGACCTCCCCCGTGTCCCGTTCGCCCCGCGTGCCCGTGGAGTGGCCCCACGTCGTGATCGTCGGCGGCGGCTTCGCCGGGGTGTCGGCGGCCCGCCAGCTCGCCAACCGGCGGGTGCGCGTGACGATCGTGGACCGCCACAACTTCCACACGTTCCTACCCCTGCTCTACCAGGTGGCGACGGCCGGACTCGAGCCGGCCGACGTGGCCTACCCGATCCGCACGATCTTCGGCCACGCCGACAACATCGGCTTTCGCCACGCCACCGTCGCCGACCTCGACCGGGCGCGTCGCGTCGTGGTGCTCGACGACAAGAGCGAGCTCGTCTACGACCACGTGATCGTCACGACCGGGGCGACCGCGTCGTACTTCGACATCCCCGGCGCCGCCCGCCACGCGTTGCCCCTCTACTCGCTGGCCGACGCGCGCCGGCTGCGCAACCGGCTGCTGCTCGCGCTCGAGGAGGCCGACGTGGCCGCCGAGCGCTCCTCGGTCGCGCTCAACTTCGTCGTCGTCGGCGGCGGGCCGACGGGCGTCGAGACGGCCGGCGCCCTCTCGGAGCTCGTCGGGATCGTGATCCGCCGCGACGGCCTGCACCTCGAGCCCTCCACGGTGCGCGTCGTGCTCGTCGACCTGGCGGCGCGCCTGCTCACGGCCTTCCCCGAGTCGGCCGCGAGGTACGCCAAGCGCGAACTCGAGTCGATGGGCGTCGAGGTCGAGTTCGGGCGCTCGGTGGTGGAGGTCGGGCCACGCTCGATCCGCTTCGCCGACGGCGAGAGCTGGGCCGCCGCCGCCGTCGTCTGGGCGGCCGGGGTGACGGCCGCGGGCACCCTCGCGGGTCGGCTCGAGGGGCCGCGGGGCCCGGGCGGGCGGGCCGTCGTCGGGGGCGACCTGCGCGTCGAGGGCGGCGCGGGCGTCTGGGCGGCCGGGGACGCGGCGGCCATCCCCGACGGGGCGGGGGGCTACCTGCCCCAGCTGGCGCCGGTCGCGATCCAGTCCGGTCGCCACGCCGCGCGCCAGGTGCTGGCCGTCCTCGAGGGCCGAGCCACCGAACCCCTGCGCTACCGCGACAAGGGGATCATGGCGACCATCGGGCGCCGGGCGGCCGTGGCGAAGCTGCCCCACGCCGGGGTCATCCGCGGCACGGTCGGCTGGCTGGCCTGGCTGGGCCTGCACCTGTGGTACCTGGTGGGGTTTCGCAACAAGCTGCGGGTGATGATCAACTGGACGTGGCGCTACTTCGACTGGCCCTCGGGCCCGCGGCTCATCGTCGCCGACGCCGAGACGGCCGACTGACCCCTAGGCGAGGCGACGCTCGAGGGCGTCGACCTCGGCCACCAGCGCGGCCGGCAGGTGGTCGCCGAACTGGGCGTAGTGCTCGCGGATGAGCGGCACCTCGGCGCGCCACTCGTCGAGGTCGACCCGCAAGAGCTCGTCCATCGTCGCGGTGTCGAGCGTGAGGCCCGTGGTGTCGAGGGCCCCGGGAGCGGGCAGGTAGCCGATCGGGGTCTCGACGGCCTCGCCCCGGCCGGCGGTGCGCTCGAAGACCCACTCGAGGACCCGCGAGTTCTCGCCGTAGCCCGGCCAGAGAAACGTCCCGTCCGGACCCTTGCGGAACCAGTTGACGTAGAAGACCTTGGGCAGGGCGGCCTCGTCGAAGCGCTCGGCGAAGGAGAGCCAGTGGCCCCAGTAGTCGGCCATGTTGTAGCCGCAAAAGGGGAGCATCGCGAAGGGGTCGCGGCGCAGGTTTCCCACGGCGCCGGTTGCGGCGGCCGTCGTCTCGCTCGCCATGATCGAGCCCAGGAAAACCCCGTGGGCCCAGTCCCGGGCCTGGAAGACGAGCGGCACCACGCGGGCGCGCCGCCCCCCGAACAGCACGGCGTCGATCGGCACGCCGGCCGGATCCTCCCACTCGGGCGCGATGGCGGGGTCCTGGCCCGCGGGGGCGGTGAAGCGCGAGTTGGGGTGCGCCGCGGGCGTGCCCGACTCCTTCGTCCAGGGCTGGCCGCGCCAGTCGGTGAGACCCGCGGGCGGCTCGCTCATCCCCTCCCACCAGACGTCACCGTCGGCGGTGAGCGCGGTGTTGGTGAAGATGGTGTTGGCCTGGACCGACAGCATGGCGTTGGGGTTGGTCTCCGTGTTGGTGCCCGGCGCCACGCCGAAGAAGCCGGCCTCGGGGTTGATCGCGTAGAGCCGGCCGTCGGGACCGGGCTTCATCCAGCAGATGTCGTCGCCGATCGTCTCCACCTTCCAGCCGGGCAGGGTGGGGACCATCATCGCGAGGTTCGTCTTGCCGCACGCGCTCGGGAAGGCCCCGGTGACGTAGCGGACCTCGCCCTCAGGGTTGGTCAGCTTGATGATGAGCATGTGCTCGGCCAGCCAGCCGTCGTCGCGCGCCAGCACCGAGGCGATGCGCAGCGCGAAGCACTTCTTGCCGAGCAGTGCGTTGCCGCCGTAGCCCGAGCCGTACGAGACGATCTCGCGGGTCTCGGGGAAGTGCACGATGTACTTGTTCTCGGCGTCGCACGGCCACGGCACGTCGGCCTGGCCCTCGGCGAGCGGCATCCCCACCGAGTGCAGGCACGGCACGAACTCCCCGGTGTCGCCGAGCACCTCGAGGGCGCCACGGCCCATTCGCGTCATGATCCGCATCGAGACCGCGACGTAGGCCGAGTCGGTGATTTCGACCCCGATGTGGGAGATCCCTGAGCCGAGCGGACCCATCGAGAAGGGCACCACGTACAGGGTGCGGCCCCGCATCGAGCCCGCGAAGAGGCCGTTCAGCGTCGCGCGCATCTGCGCCGGGTCGCGCCAGTTGTTGGTCGGGCCGGCGTCGGCCTCGCGCTCGGAGCAGATGAAGGTGCGGTCCTCGACGCGCGCCACGTCGCCGGGGTCCGAGGCCGCGTAGTAGCTGTGGGGCCGCTTGGCCTCGGACAGCTTGGTGAAGGTCCCGTTGTCCACGAGCAGCTGGCAGAGGGCGTCGTACTCCTCGGCCGAGCCGTCGCACCAGTGGATACGATCGGGCGTCGTGAGCCTGGCCACTTCCTCGACCCACTCAATGAGCTTCTTGTTGTTGGTTGGGTACGCCACGGTTGCCTCGCCTACGGTCCGGGCGCCGCGGGGTTACGGCGCGTCGCACTGCCCGTCATGAGCTCGCCGACCGACCCCACCAGAGAACGTGACCGGCGTGAAGATGACGTCCTGGAGCGTATAGCGAAAATCATCGGCCCCGGCTCACCGGCGCGCGGCGAGCTCTTCGTCGGCGACGACGCGGCGATCCTGCGCCCCCTGGTCGGACAGGTCGTCGTCTCGACCGACGTGGCCGTCGCGGGGGTCCACCTCGACCTCGACCTCTTCTCCCCCTCGGACCTGGGGTACAAGGCGGTGGCGGCCGCGTTGAGCGACCTCGCGGCGATGGGTGCGCTGGCCCGGGCCCTCGTGCTCGCGGTCACCGCGCCCCCGGGCACCGACCTCGAGGCGCTGCACGTGGGTGTCGCCGAGGCGGCGGCCGCGGCGCGCTGCCCGGTGGTGGGGGGCGACCTGTCGCGCGGGAGCGAGCTGGCCGTCGCCGTGACGGTCATCGGGGAGTGCCCCGGGGCCGGCGCGGTGCGCCGCTCCGGCGCGCGGGCGGGGGACCGGCTCTACGTGACCGGTCCGCTCGGCCGCTCGGCCGCGGGGCTGCGCCGCCGTCGCGCGGGGGCCGGGCTCGACGACGCGCTCGTGCGCGCGCACCGCCGGCCCCGACCGCTGCTCGACGAGGGCCGGGCCGCGCGGGGCGCCGGGGCCCACGCGATGATGGACCTCTCCGACGGGCTCGGCATCGACCTGCACCGCCTGGCCGACGCGTCGGGGGTGGGCTTCGCCCTCGCGACCGTGCCGGTCGCCGAGGGCGCGTCCCTCGACGAGGCGATCAGCGGGGGCGAAGACTACGAGCTGCTCGTCGCGACGAGCGACCCGCGACGGCTCGCCGAGGTGTTCGCCGCGCGGGGCCTACCGGCGCCGATCGAGGTGGGCGAGGTCGTCGCGGACTCGCGCACCCGCACCCTCGAGGGGCGGCCCCTCGAGCGACGAGGCTTCGAGCACCGACTCTGACTAGAGGGTGCTGCGCGAGGGCTTGACGACCTTGCCCGAGCGCAGGCAGCCGGTGCACACGTTGAGGTGCGTCGGGGTCCGCCCGACCA
>JAKCEK010000115.1:1555-5721 GCA_021838005.1 Actinomycetes bacterium | reverse complement strand
GTCGCGGGCCTCGCGCCCGAGCGCCGTCTCGCCACCACCGTGATGGACCTCGAGCTCGCGCTGCCCGTCCTGCTCTCGCCGACCGGGGTCCAGGCCGTCCACCCCGAGGGCGAGGTCGCCGTCGCCCGGGCCGCCGCCGCGCGCGGGGTGGCGATGGGACTGAGCTCGTTCGCCAGCCGCTCGCTCGAAGACGTGTGCGCCACGGGCGCCCCCGTCGTGTTCCAGGTCTACTGGGCCGGGGGGCGCGAGAGGATCGAGCAGCGTCTGGCGCGCGCGCGGGCCGCGGGCGCCCGCGGGCTGATCGTCACCCTGGACTGGACCTTCAGCCACGGACGCGACTGGGGGAGCCCCTGGATCCCCGAGCGGCTCGACCTCCAGGCGATGGCCCGGCTCGCGCCCCAGGTCCTCGCGCGCCCGGCGTGGCTCTACGCTTACGCGCGCGCCGGTCGTCGGCCCGAGCTCACGACGCCCAACATGGCGGTCGACGGCGAGACGGCGCCGGGCTTCTTCGCCGCCTACGGCGAGTGGATGTCGACTCCGCCGCCCTCCTGGGACGACCTCGCCTGGCTGCGCGACGCGTGGGACGGGCCCTTTATGGTCAAGGGCGTGAGCCGCGTCGACGACGCGAAGCGCGTCGTCGACCTCGGCGCGACGGCCCTGTCGGTCTCGAACCACGGCGGGAACAACCTCGACTCGACGCCGGCCCCGCTGCGCTCGCTGTCGGCCGTGGCCGACGCCGTGGGCGAGCACGTCGAGGTCCTGCTCGACGGGGGCGTGCGCCGCGGCGGTGACGTCGCCAAGGCCCTGGCCCTCGGCGCGCGGGCCGTGATGATCGGGCGCGCCTACCTCTGGGGCCTGGCCACGAACGGCCAGGCCGGGGTGGAGAACGTCCTCGACATCCTGCGCGGCGGCCTCGACTCGGCGCTGCTCGGGCTCGGCAAGGGCGACGTGGCCGACCTGGAGCGCTCCGACGTCGTCGCCCCGCCGGGCTTCTTCCGGCGCCTGGGCGAATGAGCCGGGTCGCGGTCGTCACCGGCGCCGCGCGCGGCATCGGGGCGGCCACCGTCGACGCCCTCGTCGCCGCGGGCTACCGAGTCGTGGCGGTCGACCGGTGCCGCGACGTGGCCGGGGTGCCCTACGCGATGTCGACCCAGCGCGACCTCGACGCCGTGGTCGCGCGCCACGGGGACGCCGTCCTCGGTCTGGTGGGCGACGTGCGCAGCGCCGCCGACATGCGCCTCGCGGTCGAGACGGCGACCCTCCACTTCGGCCGGCTCGACGCGGCCGTCGCCGGCGCCGGGGTGATGGCCGCGGCCGGACCGGTCTGGGCGCTCGAGGACGCGGCCGTCGACGCCGTGTGGAGCGTGAACGTGCTCGGGGTGCGCCGTCTGCTCGAGGCGGCCGCGCCGACCCTCATCGAAGTCGCCCGGGGGCGGGGCCGGTTCGTGGCGGTCGCCTCGGCGGGCGGGGTGATGGGGCTACGCCACCTGGCCGCCTACGTGGCCTCCAAGCACGCCGTGGTGGGCCTCGTGCGCTCGGCGGCGATCGACCTGGCCGACCACGGGGTGACGGTCAACGCGGTGAGCCCCGGCTCGACGCGGACGGCCATGCTCGAGGCCTCGGCCCGCGTCTACGACCTCCCCGACGCGGCGACCTTCGCCGCCCAGCAGCCCATCGGGCGCCTCCTCGAGCCCGAGGAGGTCGCCGCGGCGATCGTGTGGCTCTGCTCCGAGGCCGCGGCCGGGGTGACCGGGGCGAACCTGGCCGTCGACGGGGGCATGACGGTCGTCTAGGCGCCGGGCCGTGCGCTGACTACCTCAGGGGGTGGAGCCGCACCCGACGCGCCCTTCGACGCCCGCCACCACGGACACCGAATCCACACGCGTCGACGAGGAACGTCACCCTCCACGGACCTCTGACGCGGTCCCCCGGGCCGCCCGGGCGCGTGGTCGGGGCGGCGCCGCAGGCTGGTCTTCGCGGTCTGGATCGGCGTCGTCGTCACGGGCGTCTTCGCCCCCGACGTCGAGAAGGCCCTCAGCCGGGCCGGGTGACGGGCGAGCGGCTCGCCCTCGGTGCAGATCCGCGACCTCGCCCCGAAGGACTTCGCGGGCCGGGCCTCCTCGGCGATCGACGTCGTCGCGCACTCCGCTCGACGGCCGGTCACCGACCCGTCGGTGCGCGCGGTGATCTCGCGCGTGGAGCAGGTGCTCGCGACGAGTCCCGACGTCTCGACGGTCCTGGCCCCGCGGCCCTGGCTTCGCGGCCCTGGGCGCGCTCGGTGAGCACGTCGACGCGCTCGCGTTGCCGTGGGTGCACGCCGGTGAGCACCGCTCGGCACGCTTCGTGCGCTGGGGCGAGGTCCTCTGGCGCCGCCCGCTGCTCTTTGGGCCCGCGGCCGTCGTCGTGCTCGTCGTCCTCGCGGTGCCCGTGTTTGGGCTGCGCACGGCCATGCCCTCGCTCAAGGTCGTCCCGGCAAGTGCCGACGCTCGCGTCGGCTACACCTAGGTCCAGCGGGCCTTTGGAGTGGGCGCGCCGGGCGAGCTTCAGGTGTTCGCGCCGACCTCGAGGGTGGCCGCGACCGGTCGCGCCGGCCCCCGGGCGCCGGTCGCGACGCCCACCGGGCCAGGGTCTAGCGTGGGGTGACCCGGAGGTGAGGCAATGGCGCCGACGCACGCGACGGAGCCGACGGTCCTCGACGCGGTGGGCGCCACGCCCCTCGTCGAGGTCGACGGCATCTTCCTCAAGCTCGAGTACCTGAACCCCTCGGGGTCGATCAAGGCCCGCATGGCCCGCTACATCGTCGAGCGCGCCGAGCGCGAGGGGCTGCTCGCCCCGGGTGACACGATCGTCGAGGCCTCGTCGGGCAACACCGGAAACGCCCTGGCGATGATCGCGGCGGTGAAGGGCTACCGCATGGTCGTGGTGACGCCCGAGGGGATGAGCCCCGAGCGTTCGGCCATCTCGCGGGCCTTCGGGGCCGAGGTGCGCACCGTGGGGACGTTCTTTGTCAACGACGCCCTCGCCGAGGCCGATCGGCTGGGGCGCCGGCCGGGCCACTTCGCGCCCCACCAGTTCCAGAACGAGTGGAACGTCGAGGAGAATCGCACCTGGCTCGGCCCGGAGATCCTCGGCCAGCTCGGCCCGGACCGGGTGCCCGACGGCTTCGTCATGGGCGTGGGCACGGGGGGCACGCTCATCGGCGTCGGCCAGGCGCTGCGCGCGGCGAACCCCGCGGTGCGCCTCGTCGCGCTCGAGCCGGCCGAGTCGTGCACCATCCAGTGCGGCGAGCGGGGACTGCACCAGATCGAGGGGATCTCCGACGGCTTCGTGCCCACGATCTACGCCCGTCACCGCGCGATCGTCGACGAGGTCGTCTCGGTCCACAGCGACGACGCGGTCGCCGAGATGCGCGTCCTCGCCTCGACCCACGGGCTCCTCGTGGGTCCGAGCACCGGGGCCAACATGATCGTCGCGCGGGGACTGCGCGCGCGCCTGGGCGAGGGCGCCGTCGTCGTCACGATCGCCTGCGACGAGGGCGAGAAGTACCTGAGCGAGTACTTCGTGGCCCCGGCCGGGGACTAGAGGGGCGTCACGTACGCGGCGTGGATGCCGCCGTCGACGAGGAACGTCGAGGCCGTGATGAACGACGCGTCGTCACTCGCGAGGAAGGCGACCGCGTTCGCGATCTCCTCGGCCTCGGCGAAGCGACCCATCGGCACGTGCACGAGTCGCCGCGCCGCGCGCTCGGGGTCCTTGGCGAAGAGTTCTCGGAGCAGGGGCGTGTTCACCGGGCCGGGGCAGAGCGCGTTCACCCGCACGCCCTGGCGGGCGAACTGGACGCCGAGCTCCCGGCTCATCGAGAGCACCCCGCCCTTGGAGGCGGTGTAGGAGATCTGACTGGTGGCCGAGCCCAGCACGGCGACGAATGAGGCGGTGTTGATGACCGAGCCGCCCCCGCGCTCGAGCAGCAGGGGGATCCCGTACTTGCAGCCCAGGTAGACCGAGGTCAGGTTGACGGCCTGGACCCGGTTCCAGGCCTCGAGGTCGGTGGTGAGGATCGAGTCGTCCTCGGGCGGGGAGATGCCCGCGTTGTTGAAGATGACGTCGAGGCCGCCGTAGGCGGCGACGACCTCGTCGTACATCGCCTTGACACTGTCCTCGCTCGC
>JAKCEK010000115.1:0-1545 GCA_021838005.1 Actinomycetes bacterium | reverse complement strand
AGAGGCCGCCGACCTCGGCGGCGAGGGCCGTGCCGGCCGCCCGCGCCAGGTCGGCGACGACGACCGTCGCCCCCTCGGCCGCGAAGCGCAGCGCGCTGGCCCGCCCGATCCCGCTCGCCGCGCCCGTGATGACGCTCACCTTGCCGTCCAACCGGCCCACTACGCCTCCTCTGTCGAGATGAACACGTTCTTCTCCTCGCTGAAGCTCCTCAGGGCGTCGGGCCCGAGCTCACGGCCCAGCCCCGACTGCTTGAAGCCGCCGAAGGGGGTCGAGTAGCGCACCGAGGAGTTCGAGTTGATCGAGATCGTGCCGGTCTCGATCGCCCGCGCGACGCGCAGGGCCCGACCGACGTCGCGCGTCCAGATCGAGCCCGACAGGCCGAAGGGACCCTCGTTGGCGATGGCGACGGCCTCGGCCTCGTCCTCGAAGGCGACGACCGAGACGACCGGCCCGAACACCTCCTCGGTGAAGACCGGGGCGCTGCGGTCGGGCGTCTCGAGGACCGTCGGGGCCATCCAGTAGCCCGGCCCCGTGGGGGCCGATCCCGAGAAGGCGACGCGCGCCCCCTCGAGGTAGGCGGCCACGCGCTCGCGGTGCGCGGCCGAGATGAGCGGGCCCATCTCGGCGTCGTCGTCGGCGGGGTCCATCACCCGCACCGCCTTCACGGCGCGCTCGAAGTGCTCCATGAACCGGTCGTAGGCCGAGCGCTGGACGAGCAGGCGGCTGCGCGCGCAGCAGTCCTGGCCGGCGTTGTCGAAGACGGCGTAGGGGGCGCTCGCCGCGGCCCGCTCGAGGTCGGCGTCGGCGAAGACGACGTTGGCGCTCTTGCCGCCGAGCTCGAGGGTCACCCGCTTCACCTGGGCGGCGCAGCCCTCCATGATCGAGCGGCCCACCTCGTTCGAGCCGGTGAAGCAGACCTTGCGCACGTCGGGGTGATCGACGAGGCGTCCGCCCACGACGCCGCCGGCGCCGGTCACCACCTCGAGGACGCCCTCGGGCAGTCCGGCGTCGAGGGCGAGCTCGCCGAGGCGCATCGCCGTCAGCGGCGTGAGCTGGGCCGGCTTCACCACGACGGTGTTGCCGGCGGCGAGCGCCGGGGCCAGGCCCCAGCCGGCGATCGGCAGGGGGAAGTTCCACGGGACGATGACGCCCACCACGCCGATCGGCTCGTAGAAGGTGACGTCGACGCCGCCGGCCACGGGGATCTGTTTGCCGATGTGGCGCTCGACGGCCCCCGCGTAGTAGGTGAGCACGTCGCGGACGTTGCCGGCCTCCCAGCGGGCGTTGGCGATGGTGTGGCCGGAGTTGGCGACCTCGAGGCGGGCAAGCTCCTCGTTCTGGGCGTCGACGACGTCGCCGAAGCGCCGCAGCAGCCGGGCCCGGTCGGCCGGGGCGACCCGGCGCCAGGCGTCGAGGGCCGCGGTCGCGCGCGCGACGGCGGCGTCGGTCTCCTCGGCGCTGTGATCGGCGACGGTCGCGACGACCGCTTCGGTCGCGGGGTTGATGACGTCGTGGCTCACAGCCGCTCGAACCCCCGGTAGCGC
>JAKCEK010000011.1 GCA_021838005.1 Actinomycetes bacterium | reverse complement strand
GAGGCGCACCCCCGAGGGGTACGTGTCGGGATAGGCCGGGCCCACGAACGAGCGCGCCGTGTAGGACGGCCCCTCGATGGTCGGGCGCACGAGGACTCCGGCGTCGGCGCGGCCCGTCGCCACCGCCTCGGCCGTGGCGACCTCGGTCCGCTCGGGCACGGAGGTGGAGAGGATCCCGAGTCGGGCCCAGTCCCGCTCGACGAGGTAGGCGACCTCGTGGTCGAGGTGGCTCGGGCCGATCGCGAGGCGCACGACCAGCCGCTTGCCCTGGGGGGTGAACCAGGCGTGGGCGCCCTGGGCGTAGCCGTTACCCGAGAGCACCTGGACCGCGCAGGCCGGACAGTCGTGCAGGCCGTTGGTCGTCGCGTCGGGGATCGTGGTGGTGGTGGTCGTGTTCGAGGGGTTGGTGCCCCCGATCCCCGGGTACTGGGCCTGACCCTGGGAGAAGAGGGCCGACTGGGCCGCCGCCGGCTCGTAGGTGTAGGACCCGTAGATCGCGTCGATGAGGCTCTGGCGCTCGATCGCCCAGCTGAGGGCCTCGCGGACCGCGATCGGGGCCGTGGTGACGCTGCGCGGCGAGAGGGTCAACTCTTCGATCCCCGAGGCCGAGCCGATCCGGCTCTGGAACGCCGGGTCCGACGTGGTGGCGAGCACCTCAGCCTGGTTGACCGTCGTGGAGAAGCCGGCGTACAGGGTGGTCGAGCGCTTGGGCAGGATCCGCGAGGTGCTGACGACCACCCGGCCGAACCGGTTGGGGTCGAGGGGCCAGTGGGGGTTCATCACGAGCACGACCCGGGTCGGCGTGGCGCTCTTCACCTCGTAGGGCCCGAGCGTGGGGCGCGCGGCGAAGGCGGCGATCGAGCAGCCCGGCCGAGCCCGGGGCGACTCGACGTCGCGGAAGAGCAACGTCCAGGTCGCGTAGGGGTGGGCGAAGACGGCCGTCGCGCTGAGCCCGTGGTCCGAGACCCGCATCGAGGCGATGGCGCGGTAGCCGTCGCTCGCGACGCTCGAGAGTTGGCGGGCCCGCTGCCACCAGGCCACCAGGTCGTACGCGGAAAAGGACCGGCCGTCGCTCCAGCGCTGGTGGGGGGCGATCGTGTAGCGCACGGTCTCGGGCGAGAGCGAGGTCAGCTCCGCCGAGGCGATCGGCCCACCCTCGCCGACGAGCACCCCCGTGGGCAGGGTCGTGAAGGCCGACGGTGTCACCAGGTCGTTCAGCGCGTCGTCGCTCGCGGTGGCGGACTGGTCGAGGTAGGTGCAGCCCGAGAAGGGGCCCGGGAGGGAGACGACGAGGGTGTGGGAGTTCTCGTTGCTCCCGCCGGGGGTGCGCGCCGCGTCGCTCGAGAGCGCGGGGTACGCGAGCGACGCGAGGGCCACGGCCGCGACGAGGAGCGCCCGCCGCTCGAGCCGTCGACCCACGACGGCTACTGGAGACGCAGGTCCAGCGCCAGCGTGGCGAAGGTGAAGACCAGGGCGACGGCGATGGTGATCCGGTCGAGGTTCTTCTCCACGGCGGTCGAGCCGGAGGCCGCCGTCGTGACCGAGCCGCCCATCAGGTCCGAGATCCCCCCGCCCCGTCCGGAGTGCAGAAGGACGAGGAAGACCAGGGCGACGGCCGTGATCGCCTCGAGGGCGATGATCACCGCGGTCAGCATGGTTCCCTCCAGAGGATTCAGCGGGTAGAAGCGTAGCAGTCGTCGAGCGCCCGACAGATGGCGTGGAAGGCCTCGGCCCGCAGGCTCGCCCCCCCGACGAGAAAACCGTCCAGCGCCCCGTCGCGGGCCAGGTCGGTCGCGTTCTCGGCCGTCACCGAGCCGCCGTAGAGGACGGGGGCGTCGAAGCCCAGTCCGGCCAGGGTCGAGCGGATCGACTCGTTCTGGGCCGCCACCTGGGCGGGCTCGGCGACGACCCCGGTGCCGATGGCCCAGAGCGGCTCGTAGGCGACCGTGACCCTCGCCCGGGCGCCCTCGGCGAGGCCGGCGATGGCCGCGCGCAGCTGCTCGGCGACAAAGGCCGCCTCACCGCCGGCCTCGCGCACCGCGAGGTCCTCGCCCACGCACAGGATCGCCCTGAGACCGGCCCCGGCCACCCGGGCCAGGGTGCGCGCGACCAGGGCGTCGTCCATCCCGTAGAGTCGGCGACGCTCGGAGTGGCCCACGAGAACCGCGCCCACCCCGAGGCGTTCGAGCATCGCCAGGGAGACCTCACCGGTGTGGGCGCCCGCCTCGTACTCGTTCACGTGCTGGGCGCACAGCACCAGCCCCAGCCGGTCGGCCTCGATGACCGACGAGACGCTGCGTAGGTCGACGAAGGGTGGGGCGACGCCCACCTCGACGTGTTCGAGCGGCGTGCGCCGCAGGAGGACCCCGAGCTCCTGGGTGAGGTGGACCGCCTCGACGAAGTCGAGGTTCATCTTCCAGTTGCCGTAGACGGCCGGTGAGCGCATCAGTCGAAGGGGCTCTCGCGCAGCGCCCGCAACCCGGGCAAGTCGCCCTCTTCGACGAGTCGGAGGGTGGCTCCCCCACCGGTCGAGACGAAGGTCACCGCCCCGCGCAGTCCCAGCGCGTCAAGGGCGGCCGCCGAGTCACCCCCACCGACCACGCTCACGGCCTCGCTGGCCGCGACCGCCTGGGCGACCGCCTTGGTCCCGACCATGAAGCGCGGGTCCTCGAAGACCCCCATGGGCCCGTTCCACAGGATCGAGCCCGCGCCCTGGATGGCCGCGGTGAAGATCTCGACCGTGTCCGGGCCGATATCGAGGGCGGCGAAGCCGTCGGGCACGTCCGCCGCGAAGTCGACGGCCCGCGCCTCGCCCCCACGTGGGCCGAACGGCGCGCCGGTGGGCAGGCCCCGGGCGTCGACCGGGATCACGACCGTGCCGCCCTTGAGCAGCGTCCGGCACTCCTCCACCCAGCTCGGGTCGACCAGGCTGTCGCCGACGCGACGCCCGTCGGCCAGGGCGAAGGTGTGGGCCATCCCCCCACCGACGAGCACCACGTCGGCCCGGTCGGCGAGCACGCGTACCAGACCGATCTTGTCTCTCACCTTGGCTCCGCCGACGATGGCCACGAAGGGCCGCCGGGGGTTCTCGAGCAGCGAGAGGATCGTCTCAGCCTCGTGGGTCAGGTTGGGCCCGGCCGCGCTCGGCACGAGGGTCGGCGGGATCATGATCGAGGCGTGCGCCCGGTGCGAGGCGCCGAAGGCCTCGTTGACGTAGTAGTCCACACCCTCGACGAGCGAGGCGCCGAAGCCGGGGTCGCAGGCCTCCTCGCCCGGGCTGAAGCGGAGGTTCTCCATCAGTTCGACGCCCGGGCACAGCGCCTCGAGCGCCCGGCGGATCGGTTCGACCGAGTAGCGCGGGTCGGCGCGGCCCTCGGGCCGGCCGAAGTGGGTGCAGGCGACCACGCTCGCACCACGCCCGAGCAGGTCGATGAGCAGGGGCAGCGTCGCGCGCAGGCGGAAGTCGTCGGTCACGACGACCTCCCCGTCGCGTAGGGCGACCGGAACGTTGAAGTCGACGCGCACGAGCACCCGCTTGCCGGTGAGGTCGCCCCAGCGCGCGGGCGACGCGAGGGGCCTCACCGCGCCCCGACGCGCTCGGCCAGGTCGACCAGCCGATTGGCGTAGCCCCACTCGTTGTCGTACCAGCCGAAGACCTTGACGAGCGAGCTCGTCCCGTCGAGGTCCTGGACCATCGTCATGAGCGAGTCGAACGTGCACGACGCCGGGCTACCCACGATGTCCGACGAGACGATCGGCTCGTCGCAGTAGACGAGCACCCCGGCCAGGGCCCGCTCACTCGCCGCCCGGAAGGCGGCGTTGACGGCCTCGACGGTCGTGGCCGGCACCACGGCGGTGAAGTCGGTGATCGAGCCGGCCGGCACCGGCACGCGCAACGACGTGCCGTCCAGGCGGCCCTTCATCGACTCGAGCACCAGGCTGGTGGCCCGGGCGGCGCCGGTCGAGGAGGGCACGATGTTCACCGCGGCCGCCCGCGCCCGCCGCAGGTCCGTGTGGGCGAGGTCGAGCAGGTTCTGGTCGTTGGTGTAGGCGTGGACCGTCGTCATGAGACCCGCGCGCACGCCGAAGGCGTCGTCGAGGACCTTGACCATCGGCACGAAGCAGTTGGTCGTGCACGAGGCGTTCGAGACGACGACGTGGCGCTCGGGGTCGAAGGTGTCGTCGTTCACCCCCACGACGAAGGAGGCGTCGGCGTCGGACGAGGGCGCCGAGATTATGACGCGTCGGGCCCCGCCGGCCAGGTGGGCCGCCGCCTTCTCGCGGGACGTGAACAGTCCCGTCGACTCGATCACGACGTCCACCCCGTGCACGCCCCAGGGCACGGCCCCGGGGTCGCGTTGCGCGTAGACGGCGATCTCCCTGGCCCCGACCGCGAGGCCGACCTCGGTGACCGCCACCTCGACCTCGAGGGTCCCCTGGGTCGAGTCGTACTTCAAGAGGTGTGCGTTGGTCGCCGGAGCGACGAGGTCGTTCACCGCCACCACCTCGAGCCCCTCGCGGCCCAGCGCGGCCCGCAGGAAGTTGCGCCCGATCCGGCCGAAGCCGTTGATGCCCACCCGAATCGCCACCGCCACTCCGTTCTACGCTGCGCGGCCCGTCGCGAGAGCCGCGACGGCCGCCGCCAATTTTTGCACATCGTGTACGAGTCCCCGGTCGTCCGCGAGATCGGCGCGCACCACCGGACGGGGACTGGCCTGGGCGCCGAAGGGGCCCCGGGCGTCCACCAGGACCGCGTCGGGCACGACGCCGTGGCGCTGGAGTGCCTCGACGTGGTCGGCGAGGCTGAACCCCTCGGTCTCGGGCACCTGGGGGCGAAGGTTCGCGACGTAGACGGTGCGCGCCCGCGTCGCGGCCAAGGCCTGGGTCACCCCGGGCACCACGCAGGCCGCGAGCACGCTCGTAAAGAGTGAGCCCGGGCCCACCACCACGAGGTCCGCCCGCTCGATCGCCTCGACCGCGGCGATGGGCGCGGCGGGGTGGCGAGGCTCGAGCCGGATCCGCTCGATCGCCCCGGTGCGGGCGACCTCGCTCTGGCCCCGGGTGGCGCCGTGGCGGGTGGTGGCGACGAGCTCCACCCCGGTGGTGCTCGCCGGCACGATCATCCCGGTCACTCCCATCACCTCGGCGAGCGCCCGCACCGACTCCTCGAGGTCGCCCGTCGCGTCGATCAGCCCGACGAGCAGCAGGTTGCCGACGGCGTGGCCGGCCAGTTCGCCCACCGAGAAGCGGTGCTCGAAGGAGCGCGTCAGCGGGTTCTCCGGGTCGGCCAGGGCCACCAGGCACTTGCGCAGGTCGCCCACGGCGGCCACGTCGAGCAGGGCCCGCAGTCGCCCGGTCGAGCCGCCGTCGTCGGCCACCGACACCACCCCGGTGACCTCGTCGGTGAGGGACCGGAGCGCCCGCAGCGAGACGGCCGTGCCGTGGCCGCCCCCGACGGCGACGACCCTCATCGGGTGATGTCGCGGTGGAAGGGCGGGTTCTCCAGACCCAGGCGCCGGGCAATCTCCTCGGCGACGGCCACGCTGCGATGGCGCCCCCCGGTGCAGCCCACCGCGATCGAGAGATACGACTTGCCCTCCTTGGCGAAGGCCGGGATCTGCCACTCGAGCAGCCCGACCACCTCGTCGATGAGTCGCCGAGCGCCGTCCTGGGCGAGGACGTACTCGGCGACCGGCCCGTCCAGTCCCGTGAGGGGCCGCAGCTCCTCCACCCAGTGGGGGTTCGGCAGGAATCGGCAGTCGAAGACGAGGTCGACGTCACGCGGGATCCCGTAGGCGAAGCCGAAGCTCACCAGCGAGACCCGCATGGACCGCCCGTCGCCGGGTGCGGCGACGCTCTCGATCACCCGGCGACGCAGCTGGTTCACGTTGAGCCCCCCGGTGTCGATGACGAGATCGGCGGCGTCACGGATCGGGGCGAGGAGGGTCCGCTCGGCGGCGATCGACTCAGCGAGGGTGGGCGCGTCGATGGGGTGGCGGCGCCGGTTGCCCTCGAACCGGGCGATCAGCACGTCGTCGGGCGCGTCTAGGAACAGGATCCGCAGGGCCCCGTGACGCTCGCGCAGCTCACGAGCCACCTCGAGCAGGGCGGCCGAGTCGAGGTCGGCCGAGCGACCCACGACGAAGGCCACCCCGGCGTCGCGCACGCTGCGCGTCGTGGCGAGCTCGCCCACCCGGACCGCCAATTCGACGGGCAGGTTGTCGATCACGAACCAGCCCAGATCCTCGAGGGCCGCCGAGGCCGTGGAGCGCCCGGCCCCCGACATCCCGGTGACCAGGAGGACCTCGCTCATCTCACCTCTTCTCGGGTCGGGGCGCGGCCGGCGCGTGCAGGTGATCGTAGAGGCTGCGGGCCACGGCGTCCGGTAGCCACGAGAGGCCCGTGAGCTCCTCGAGCCGGGCCCCGCGCAGCGCCTCGAGCGAGCCGAAGTGGCCCATCAGCCGCTCCCGGCGGGTCGGGCCCAGCCCCTCGACGCCCTCCAAGGTCGAGGCGACCATCGAACGGCCCCGCTTGGAGCGATGGAAGGTGATCGCGAAGCGGTGGGCCTCGTCGCGGATGCGCTGGACGAGGTAGAGCGCCTCACTCCCGCGTTCGAGGGCGATGGGGGTAGCCCGGCCCGGGCGGTACAAGAGCTCCTCACGCTTGGCGAGGGCGACGAACTCGACGTGACCGGCGAGACCCAGCTCGGCCGCGGCCGCCGCGGCCGCGTGCAGTTGGGGCAGGCCGCCGTCGATAATGATCAGGTCGGCCCGGGCGAAGCGCGACCCCTCCCCCTCGCCCCAGTGAGCCAGGCGCCGGCGCACGACCTCGGCCATGGCGCCGGCGTCGTCGTTGCCGAGCACCTCGCGCACGTTGAAGTGGCGGTACTCGCGCTTCGCCGCGAGTCCGTCCTCGAACACGACCATCGACCCGACGTAGTTGGTGCCTTGGAGGTGGCTCATGTCGAAGCACTCGATCCGGAAGGGTGGCGCGGCGAGGCCGAGTGCCTCGCCGAGTTCGAGCAGGGCCCGGCTGCGCACGTTGTGGTCGGCCTGACGGCGTAGGGTGTCGCGCGCCACGACCGCCGCGGCGTCGGTACGGGCCAGCTCGACGACGCGCCGACGCTTGCCGCGCTGGGGGGCCACGACCTCGACCGGCCGGCCCCGCCGTGCGCTCAAGAAGGCGGTCGCGAGCGCGCTCGCCCACCTGGCCCGTTCCACGACCACGACCGGGGGGACCGGTTCGCCCTCGTCGTAGAGGTCGGCCAGCACGTCCTCGAAGAGCTCGTCGTCGTCCTCGTCCATCGTGCGATCGATGAGGTGCGCCGTGCGCCCGACGATCCGCCCGAAACGCACCCGGAAGCGCACCAGGGCGGTGCGCGATCCCTCGGTCGCCGCGGCCACGACGTCGAGGTCGGAGTGGTCGTCGAGGACCACGCTCTGGCTGGCCGAAGCCCGCTCCAGCGCCTCGAGGCCGTCGCGGGCGCGCGCGGCGGCCTCGTAGTGGCGCTGCACGGCGGCCTCGTCCATCTGGGCCCGTAGCCGGTCGCGCAGCGGCCTCACGTCGCCCTCGAAGAAGCGGGCCCAGGACGCGACGATCTCCCGGTACCCGGCTTCGTCCACCCGGCCCACGCACGGACCGCAGCACTTGCCGATGTCATAGAGCAGGCAGGGACGTCCGACCCGTTCGTGGTACCGGAACTTGTGGGTCGTGCAGGTGCGCAGCGGGAAGGCCTGCAGCAGCTCGTCCATCGTCGTGCGCAGCGCGCCCACGTCGACGAAGGGCCCGAAGTAGCGCACCCCCTTCACGTGGGCCCCACGGGTCAGGTAGGGCGCGGCGAAGGGGGTGCGCGAGTCGAGGGCGACGTAGGGGAACGTCTTGTCGTCCTTCAGGCGCAGGTTGTAGCGGGGTTGGTTCGCCTTGATCAGCTCGTTCTCGAGCACCAGGGCGTCGAGCTCGCTCGGGGTGACGATCCACTCGACGGACGTGGCCTCGTCCATCAAGAACCGCGTCTTCTCGGACAGGCCGTCGCGCCGCTGGAAGTAGCTCGAGAGCCGCTGGGACAGCACCCGAGCCTTGCCGACGTAGACCACCTCGCCGCGCGCGTTGCGAAAGAGGTAGCAGCCGCTCTGGCGCGGGATGCCGGCGGGCTTGTCGAGCACTACGCCCGCCCGGGCGCGAGGACCTCTCTCAGCACGGTGCCGGTCGCCGTGTCGAGGCGCGCGATCTCCTCGGGGGTCCCCTCCCCCACGACGCGCCCGCCGCGCCGTCCGCCCTCGGGACCGAGGTCGACGATCCAGTCGGCGGTCTTGACCACGTCGAGGTTGTGCTCGATGACGAGCACCGTATTGCCCTGGTCGACGAGGCGGTGCAGGACGGTGAGCAGGCGGCTCACGTCCTCGAAGTGCAGACCGGTCGTGGGCTCGTCGAGCACGTAGAGCGTGTGGCCCGTCGGGCGCCGGGCGAGCTCGGTGGCGAGCTTCACCCGCTGGGCCTCGCCCCCCGAGAGGGTCGGCGCCGGCTGGCCCAAGCGGACGTAGGAGAGGCCCACGTCGACCAGGCTCTGGACGTGGCGCGCGATCGCCGGCTGGCGCTCGAAGAAGTCGAGGGCCTCGCCGATCGGCAGCTCGAGCACGTCGGCGATCGAGCGGCCCCGGTAGAGGATCTCCAGGGTTTCGCGGTTGTAGCGCTTGCCGTCGCACACGTCGCAGTTGACGTACACGTCGGGCAAAAAGTGCATCTCGATCTTGATGGTGCCGTCACCGGCGCAGGCCTCGCACCGTCCGCCCTTAACGTTAAAGGAGAACCGTCCGGGCTGGTAGCCGCGGACCTTGGCCTCGGGAACCTCGGCGAAGAGCTTGCGAATCTTGTCGAACACCCCCGTGTAGGTGGCGGGGTTCGAGCGCGGCGTCCGGCCGATCGGCTGTTGGTCGACCGCGACCACCTTGTCGAGGAATCCCACCCCGTCGATGCCGTCGTGTTCCAGCGCGACGACCTTGGCCCGGTTGATCTGGCGCTCCAGGGAGGCGAGGAGGATGGCGTTGACCAATGAGGACTTGCCCGAGCCGGACACACCGGTCACGGCGACGAACGTGCCCAGCGGGAAGCCGACCGAGACGTCCTGGAGGTTGTGGGCCCGCGCCCCGCGCACGGTGAGCCGCTGGCCGTTGCCCACCCGGCGTTCGCTCGGCACGGCGATGGAGCGCCGTCTCGAGAGATACTGGCCGGTGAGCGAGTGCGGGTTCTCGAGCAGGGCCTCGTAGGTGCCCGCGTGCACGACCTCGCCCCCGAACTCGCCGGCCCCGGGACCGATGTCCACGACGAAGTCCGCGAGCCGGATCGTCTCCTCGTCGTGCTCGACCACGATGACCGAGTTCCCGAGGTCGCGCAACCGCTCGAGCGTCGCGATCAGGCGTCGGTTGTCACGCTGGTGCAGCCCGATCGAGGGCTCGTCGAGCACGTAGAGGACGCCCACGAGATAGCTGCCGATCTGGCTGGCCAAGCGGATCCGCTGGGCCTCGCCCCCCGAGAGCGACGACGAGGCCCGGCTCAGGGTCAGGTAGTCGAGGCCCACGTTCATGAGAAAGCTCAGCCGCTCGACGATCTCTTTGACCACCTGACGGGCGATCGCCTCCTCTCGCGGGGTCAGCGCCAGACCGGTGAAGTAGGCGACGGCCTCGTCGATGGCCATCGCGGAGACCTCGGCGATGTTGCGTCCGTGGACCCGTACGGCGAGCACCTCGGGGCGCAGTCGCTGGCCCCGACAGGCGGTGCACTCGACCTCGCGCATGTACTGTTCGGCCTGCTCGCGGGTCCAGTCCCCCTCGGCCTCGGTCCGGCGCCTCTCGAGCCACTCGACGATCCCGCGGTAACTCGTGTCGTAGGTCTTCACCTTGCCGTAGCGGTTGCGGTACTTGACCGGCACCGTCTTGTTCTCGACGCCGTAGAGGATGAGCCGGCGGTCCTTCGCGCGCAGCCTCTTCCACGGGGTCGTGACCGCGAAGCCCCCGGACTCGGCCACGGCCTCGATGAGCCGCTCGAAGTACTTGAGCCGGGCCCCGCCCCAGGGCGCGAGCGCCCCGTCGGCGAGTGACAGGGTGTCGTCGGGCACCACGAGGTCGGGGTCGACCTCGTAGCGGGTGCCGAGTCCCGTGCAGACGGGACAGGCCCCGTAGGGCGAGTTGAACGAGAAGTCCCGGGGCGCCAGTTCGCTGAAGCTGATCCCGCAGTCCGAACACGCCATCTTCTCAGAGAACTGCACCGACTCGTCGGGCTCGACGAAGACCACGGTGACGGTGCCCTTGGTCAGCTTGAGGGCCGCCTCGACCGACTCGGTCAGGCGCTGGCGGTTGCTCGCCTTCACGGTGAGCCGGTCGAGCACCACCTCGATCGTGTGCTGCTCGTAGCGCTTGAGGACGATGGTCTCGCGCTCGGCCAGTTCGTGGATCGTGCCGTCGACGCGCACGCGGCTAAAGCCCTGGGCGGCCAGGTCGTTGAAGAGCGCCGAGTACTCGCCCTTGCGGCCCTGGACGAGCGTCGCGAGCACCATGAACCGCTGGTTCGCCGGGCGCTCGAGCAGCTGGTCGACGATCTGCTGGGGCGTCTGGCTGGAGATGGGCTTGCCGCAGTTGGGGCAGTAGGGAACGCCGATGCGCGCGAAGAGCAGGCGCAGGTAGTCGTGGACCTCGGTGATGGTGCCTACCGTCGAGCGCGGGTTGCGCGAGGCCGTCTTCTGGTCGATCGAGATGGCCGGGGAGAGCCCCTCGATGAAGTCAACGTCGGGCTTGTCCATCTGGCCGAGGAACTGCCGGGCGTACGCCGACAGGCTCTCGACGTAGCGACGCTGACCCTCGGCGTAGATCGTGTCGAAGGCGAGCGAGGACTTGCCCGAGCCCGAGAGGCCGGTGAACACCACGAGCTGGTCCCGCGGAATCTCCACCGACAGGTTCTTCAGGTTGTGGACCCTCGCCCCTTGAACCCGGATCGACTTCGCCACCGTTCGACCCTACCGGTCACTCCGCGGCGACCAGGTCGTCGCGGCCCTCGAGGGACTGGCGGTGCAGGGCGTGGAGCGTGTCGCGCAGCACCGCCGCCTCCTCGAAGCGCAGCTCGGCCGCGGCTTGGAGCATCGCCTCTTCGACCCGGGCCATCTCGCGCGCCAGGTCCGACGCGGCCACGTCCACCCCGACGGTTCGCTCAACCTCGATCCGCTCGCCGCTGCGCAGCCGGTTCAAGATGTCGGCCACGTTCTTGGTGACCGTGGTCGGCTCGATCCCGTGCTCGGCGTTGAAGGTCGTCTGCATCACGCGGCGCCGCTCAGTGAGCGAGATCGCCTCGCGCATCGAGTCCGTGACCGAGTCGGCGTAGAGGATCGCCTGGCCGTTGGCGTTACGCGCGGCTCGCCCGATCGTCTGGATGAGCGCGCTCTTGGAGCGCAAGAAGCCCTCCTTGTCCGCGTCGAGGATGGCGACGAGGGACACCTCGGGCAGGTCCAGGCCCTCGCGGAGCAGGTTGATCCCCACCAGGATGTCGAACTCGCCCAGCCGCAGGGAGCGCAGGATCTCGATCCGTTGGATGGTGTCGATGTCGCTGTGCAGGTACTGCACCCGGTAGCCGGCCTTGGTCAGGAACTGGGTGAGGTCCTCGGCCATGCGCTTGGTGAGGGTCGTCACGAGCGCCCGCTCCCCGCGCTCGACGACCTCGGTGAGCCGGCCGCGCAGGTCGTCGATCTGGCTGCGCGTCGGCACGACGCGCACCAAAGGGTCGAGCAGCCCCGTGGGCCGGATGACCTGCTCGACGACCTGGTCGGAGGCCGCGAGCTCGAACGGGCCGGGGGTCGCCGAGACGAACACCGCCTGGGGCACCAGGTCGACGAACTCCTCGAAGGTCAACGGGCGGTTGTCGAGGGCGCTCGGCAGCCGGAAACCGTGCTCAACGAGCGTCTCTTTGCGCGAGCGGTCCCCGGCGTACTGGCCGCGCAGCTGGGGCACGGCGACGTGGCTCTCGTCGACCACCATCAAGAAGTCCTCGGGGAAGTAGTCGAGCAGGGTGTAGGGCCGCTCCCCCGCCGCGCGCCCGTCCAGGTGGCGCGCGTAGTTCTCGACCCCCGCGCAGACCCCCGTCTGCTCGAGCATCTCCAAGTCGTGCTCGGTCCGGCTGCGCAGTCGCTGGGCCTCGAGGAGCTTGCCCTCGACGTGGAAGCGGCCGAGCTGCTCGCCGAGCTCCTCTTCGATCGAGCGGCAGGCCCGCCGGAGCGTCTCCAGGCCGGTGGCGTAGTGGGACGCGGCGAACAGGGTGACCTCGTTGACCCGTCCGCGGCTCTCCTGGGTCAGGGGGTTGAAGAAGGAGATCTCCTCGACCTCGTCGCCGAAGAACGAGACCCGGATGGCCTCGCTGGCGTAGGCCGGCTGGACCTCGAGCGTGTCACCGCGCAGCCGAAAAGTCCCGCGGTCGAGCACCAGATCGTTGCGCGAATACTGCATCTCCACCAGGCGGCGCAGCAGGGCCCGCTGCTCCAGCGTGGCGCCGACCTCGATCGCCAGCATCCGCTCGCGGTACTCAAAGGGCGAGCCCAACCCGTAGATGCACGACACCGACGCCACCACGACCGTGTCGCGTCGGGTGAGCAGCGACGACGTGGCGGCGTGGCGCAGCCGGTCGATCTCGTCGTTGACCGAGCTGTCCTTCTCGATGTAGGTGTCGGTGCGCGGGATGTAGGCCTCGGGCTGGTAGTAGTCGTAGTACGAGACGAAGAACTCCACGCGGTTCTCGGGCAGCATGTCGCGCAGCTCCGAGGCCAACTGGGCCGCCAGGGACTTGTTGGGCTCGAGGATGAGCGTGGGGCGCTGGACCCGCTCGATCAGCCAGGCGATCGTCGCGGTCTTGCCGCTGCCGGTGATCCCCTCCAGGGTCTGGTAGCGCAGCCCGTCGGTCACCCCGCGCGCCAGCGCCTCGATCGCCACCGGCTGATCGCCGGCGGGCGCGAAGGGCGAGCGGACGACGAACTCAGCCACGGCGGGCTCCCGCGCCCAAGGCGGCGAGGGCGTCGTCGAGCGCCCGGTAAAGGTCCTCGAGCGAGCCCTCGTTGCCGATGACCCGGTCGGCGAGGGCACGACGTTCCTCGTTGGACACCTGGGCCGCGATCCGTCCGCGGGCGTCGGCCGGGTCCATGTGCCGCTCCACGGTGAGCCGCTCGAGGGCCGTGGCGGGCGAGACCTCGAGGGCCCAGACCTCGTCCAGGCCCAGCGCCACCCGGTGCTCAGCCCGGTAGAGCGGCAGGGCGACGAAGGCGACGTCGCCGGACGCGTCCGCCAACGCGCCGGCCAGGGCCTCGCCGATCCTCGGATGGGTGATCGCCTCGACCCGCCGCCGGGCCGTGGCGTCGGCGAAGACGATTCGCGCGAGGAACGGCCGGTCGATCGCCCCCGTCTCGTCGAGCACCGCCGGCCCGAAGGCGTCCACCAGGGCCCCGAAGGCCGGCCGGCCGGGGCGCACGACCTCGTGGGCGACCTCGTCGGCGTCCAGCACGAGGTAGCCCCGTCCCCTCAGGTAGGCGGTCGCCGCCGACTTGCCCGAGCCGATACCCCCTGCGAGGGCGACACGAATCACCCGCCCACCGTACCCACCGCCTGTCACGCCCGGCCCGGGCTGGCCGGTGCCGGCGGGGCCCTTGGCTAATGTCCAGGGGAAGTTCCCAAGGGGGGTAGGTGGCGCGGTACCTGGCGCGACGGCTGGTCACGCTCGTCGGCATCGTCCTTGTCATCTCCGTCGGGGCCTTCTACCTGATCCATCTGCTGCCGGGCGATCCCGCGACCGTGATCCTGGGAACCGGCGACAGCCCGCAGAACCGCGCTCGGCTCTACGCGCAGCTGGGGCTCAACCGGCCGGTCATCGAGCAGTACTTCGTCTGGATGAAGAACGTCCTCCACGGCAACCTCGGAACCTCCTTCATCAGCCAGGTCCCGGTCTGGACGACGATCCGCGCCGCCCTGCCGATCGATCTCGAGATGATCGTCCTCAGTCAGATCCTCTCGTTCGCCGTGGCCATCCCCCTCGCCATGAGCAGCGCCAAGCGACCCGACAGCTGGCTGGACCGGTTCCTCGGGGCCTTCAGTTTCACCATGCTCTCGATCCCCGCGTTCATCCTGGTGGTCGTGCTGGTCCTCGTGGTGGCGATCAAGTTGGCTGTCCCGCACACCGGGGTGTCGTCCTACGTGCCGCTCACTCAGGACTGGGTCACGAACCTCGAGAGCATGGCCCTGCCCTCGGTCGTGCTCGCGATCGGGAGCGTGACCGTCTACTACCGGGTGCTGCGCTCGGACCTGATCGCGACGTTGCAGCAGGAGTACATCACCCTGGCCCGCTCCAAGGGGATCAGCCAACGCCGTATCCTCTGGCGCCACGCGTTGCGGCCCTCGTCGGTTGCCCTGCTCGGCACGGCCGGGGTCAATATCGGCGGGCTGCTGGCCGGGGGTTTCATCGTCCAGTACCTGCTCGACATCCCGGGCCTCGGCTACACCCTCGTGAACTCGATCGGCCTCTCGGACTACCTCGTCGTCCAGGGCATCGTGTTGGTCGTCTCGATCGGGGTGATCGTCATCAACTTCGTCTTTGACTTCCTGATCACGCTCGTCGACCCGAGGATCGCCCGTGAGTAGCTCACTGGAACTCGCCGAGCTGGTCGAAGAGGTGACCGAGGAGCCCGACGGACGCCGCCTGGGCGTACTGTTCTGGGTCTGCGTGGGCTGGCTCGCCCTCAACCTGCTCGCGGCGCTCCTGGCGAACGTCCTGCCCCTGCCGAACCCTCTCACCCAGAACTACAACGCCGTCAACGCGGGGCCCTCGCTGCACCACCTCTTTGGAACCGACGACCTCGGGCGCGACATCTTCAGCCGCGTCGTCTTCGGCTCGCGCGTCTCCATCGAGGCCGGGCTCGGCTCGATGCTCATCGGCTTCGGCGTCGGGGCGCCTCTCGGAATGCTCGCCGCCTACCGTCGCGGCCGCCTCGACCAGGTCCTCACGGTGGTGATGTACGTCGTGTTGGCCTTCCCGGCGATCATCGCGACGATCGCGATCCTGTCGTTCTGGACCCCGCGCACGCTGCTCAAGATCATCATCGTGATCGGCGTCGCCGCGATCCCCCTCGTCTACCGCGTAATCCGCACGGCCACCTTGGCCGTCGCCACGCAGGACTACGTCGTCGCGGCCAAGGTTCAGGGCGCCTCCGACACCCGGATCCTCGTGCGCGAACTCCTGCCCAACGTCGCCCCCATCGCCGTCTCGTTCCTGCTCATCGGCGTCGCCACCGTCGTCACGCTCGAGGGATCGCTCGCCTTTCTCGGACTCTCGGTCGCCCCGCCGACTCCCTCGTGGGGCAACATGATCAACGAGAGCCGCACCATCTTGCAGCTGAACCCGTGGCTCGCCCTGTTCCCCGCGGCGGCCATGTGCCTCTTCCTGCTCGCCCTCAATTTCATCGGGGACCGCCTGCGCACCCACTTCGACGTCTCCGAGGGCAAACTGTGAGCGACGAGACCCTCCTGCGCGTGCGTGGCGTCACCACGGTCTTCGACACCCCGCAGGGACGCCTCACGGCGGTGGACGGGGTGAGCTTCGACCTCGGGGCTCACGAGTCGCTCGGGGTGGTCGGCGAGTCGGGTTCGGGCAAGACGGTGCTCTCGCGCACAATCATGGGTCTCCAGCCCCGGCGCGGGGTCGCCGTCACCGGGTCGGTGCGGCTGAACGGCACCGAGGTCGTCGGGGCCAGCGAGGAGGCCAAGCGCGAGCTGTGGGGACGCCAGGTGGCCATGGTCTTCCAGGACCCGATGACCTCGCTGAACCCGGTCGTCAAGGTCGGCAAGCAGATCGACGAGGTGCTACGCGTACGCCTGGGCATGGACCGCGCCGCGGCGCGCGCCCGGGCGATCGAGCTGCTCGAGATGGTCGGCATCCCGGCCGCGGCCACCCGTTACGGCGCCTACCCCCACTCCCTCTCGGGCGGCATGCGCCAGCGCGTCGTGGTCGCCATCGCGCTCGCCGGCTCGCCCCAGCTCCTGCTCGCCGACGAGCCCACGACGGGGCTCGACGTGACGATCCAGGCCCAGATCCTCAACCTGCTCGACGAGGTCCAGGGGCGTCTCGGCATGTCGATGATCCTGGTGACCCACGACCTCGGGGTCGTCGCCACCCGCACGAGCCGGCTCGTGGTCATGTACGCCGGGCGCGTCGTCGAGACCGGTACCACCCGGGACGTCTTCGCCCGCCACCGCATGCCCTACACGCGAGCCCTGCTCGAGAGTTCGCCCAAGATCTCCAACCCCTCCCACACCCGCCTCGCCGCCATCCCCGGCCGGCCGCCGAACCTGCTGGATCTGCCGGCGGGCTGCGCGTTCGCCCCCCGCTGCGCCTACGCCACCGACCGGTGCCGCAGCGAGCGGCCGGTCCTCGAACCCGCCGACGAGCCCGGCCACCTCTTCGCCTGCTTCAACCCGCTGCCCGTCGCCGCCGGGGGCCCCTCGTGACCGAGCCCCTCCTGTCGGTGCGTGGCCTGTCGGTCACCTTCGGGCCGCGGAGCCGACGCGTGAGCGCGGTCGACGGGGTCAGCTTCGACGTCGCCGCCGGCGAGACCCTCGGACTCGTCGGCGAGTCGGGGTGCGGCAAGTCCACGACGGGCCGGGCGCTGATGCGCATCGTCGAACCCACCGCCGGCACCGTGAGCCTCGAGGGGGCCGATCTAACGGCGGCCTCGGGTCGGGCCCTGCGCGAGCGGCGCACCGCGATGCAGATGATCTTCCAGGATCCGATCAGCTCGCTCAACCCGCGCCGACGGGCCCGCGACATCGTGGCCGAGCCCCTCGACTGCTGGAAGCGCGCCGCGGGTGAGGAGCGCCGACGCATCGTCGACGGGCTCCTAGCGCAGGTGGGAATCGACCCGGTCGCCTACGGTGACCGCTACGCCCGCCAGTTCTCGGGGGGCCAGTGTCAGCGCATCTCGATCGCCCGGGCCCTCGCGATGCGCCCGAAGCTGCTCATCTGCGACGAGGTGGTCTCGGCCCTCGACGTGTCGGTCCAGGCCCAGATCCTCAACCTGCTCGAAGACCTCAAGGCCGAGTACGGGTTGACCCTGCTCTTCATCGCCCACGACCTCGCGGTGGTGAAGAACATCTCGGACCGGGTCGCCGTGATGTACCTCGGTCGACTCTGCGAGATTGGACCGGCCGACGCGCTCTACGACGCGCCGGCCCACCCCTACACCACGTTCCTGCTCGGCGCAGCTCTCGAGGCCGACCCCGAGGCGCCCCGGCGCGGCGAGGTCCTCGAAGGCGAGCCCCCGAGTCCCCTGGACCCGCCCTCGGGCTGTCGATTCCGTACCCGGTGTCCCTACGCCACCGAGCGCTGCGCCACCGAGACGCCCGAGCTGCGCGAGGTGGCCCGGGGCCACCAGGTGGCCTGTCACTTCCCCCTGACGATCACGCGCCGCGGGGGCGCGCCGGACTAGGCCGTCGGGGCGTCGCCCTCGGTCGAGACCTCGCCCTCGGTCGGGACCTCGCCCTCGGCCGGGACCTCGCCCTCGGCCGGGGCCTCGCCCTCGGCGCCGAACTCGGCCCAGGCGGCCTGGCCCTCGGACTCGGGGGTGAACTCGCCGTACTCGAGTTGGCCGATGTAGTTGCCCTCCTCGTCGTAGGCGTGGCTGCCGAAGGCCTCGCGGTACTCCTCGGAGACTTCCCCGCCCTCGGCCGCCTGCTTGATCGACAGGCTGATGCGCCGGCGACCCGTGTCGAGCTCGATGATCTTCACCCAGAGCTCCTCGCCCACGGTGACGACCTGCTCGGGCGACTCGACGTGGTGGGCGGCCATCTCCGAGATGTGCACCAGGCCCTCGATCCCGTCGCCCACCTGGACGAAGGCGCCGAAGGGGACGAGCTTGGTGACCCGGCCGTAGACCAGCTGGTTGACGGCGTGGGTGTCGGCGAAGACCTGCCAGGGGTCGGACTGGGTGGCCTTGAGCGAGAGCGAGATGCGCTCTTTCGCGAAGTCCACGTCGAGGACCTCGACGTCGACCTCGTCGCCGACCGAGACGACCTGGCTCGGGTGGTCGATGTGCTTCCAGCTGAGCTCGCTGACGTGGATGAGCCCGTCCATGCCGCCCAGGTCGACGAAGGCGCCGAAGTTCACGACCGAACTGACCACGCCGTGGCGTCGCTCACCCGGCTTGAGGTTCGCGAGGAAGTCCCCGCGCTGCTCCTTCTGGGTCTCTTCGAGCCAGGCCCGGCGACTGAGCACGACGTTGTTGCGGTTGCGGTCGAGCTCGATGATCTTCGCCTCGACGGTCTTGCCGATGTAGGGCGCCAGGTCGCGCACGCGACGCAGCTCGACGAGCGACGCCGGCAAGAAGCCGCGCAGGCCGATGTCGACGATGAGACCGCCCTTGACCACCTCGATGACGACACCCTTGACGACCTCGTCTTTCGCCTTGAGTTCTTCGATCGTGACCCAGGCCTTCTCGTACTGGGCCCGCTTCTTCGACAGGACCAGGCGTCCTTCCTTGTCCTCTTTCTGCAAGACCAGGCACTCGACGCGCTCGCCCAGACTGACGATCTGGGACGGGTCGACATCAGAGCGAATCGAGAGCTCGCGCGCGGGGATCACGCCCTCGGACTTGAAGCCGATGTCGAGCAGCACCTCGTCACGGTCGATCTTCACCACGGTGCCCGCCACGAGGTCGCCGTCGTCGAACTCGAGCACGCTGTCGCCCACCAGGGCGGCCAGGTCGGCGTCGGGGAGGTTGTCCTCGGTGACGCTGCGCGGGACGTACGTGCCCTGCTCGTCGAACGTGCCCATCGGCTGGGCGGAGAGGAGGCCGGCGGAATCAGTCATCGCCATACTTTCGGGTGACCACACCGGGGTCTGACTAGGGGACGCGACGGGGGCCTCCGGTGTCGGCCCGAGGGGCGAGCCTAGCACCTACTCTTTGGCGACCGCCCAGTTGTCGCCCCAGGCCAGGCTCACCTCGAGCGGCACGCTCAAGGCGGCGGCGTGCTCGAGGCAGTCGCGCACGATCTCGGCGACCACCTCGCGCTCGGCGCCCGGCGCCTCCACGAGGACCTCGTCGTGGACCTGCAGGACGAGGCGGGCCTCGAGGTCCGCCGCGGCGAGGGCGTGGTCCAGGCGCACGAGCGCCGACTTGAAGACATCGGCCGCGAGCCCCTGGATCCCGGCGTTCATCGCCTGGCGCTCAGCGGCCTGGCGTTGGGCGCCGACGGCGGTGGCGAGGTCGGGGAAGGGCCGGATGCGCCCGAACTCGGTGCGCGAGTAGCCCTGGGCGCGAATCTCGCTGATGGTGCGATCCATGAAGCGCCGGAGGCTCGGGAAGCCCTCGAAGTAGCGCTCCATCACCGCCCGGGCGTCGGCGACCGAGATGCCCAGGCGCTGGCTGAGCCCGAAGGCCTCCATGCCGTAGGCGAGCCCGTAGGAGACGGCCTTGGCCTGCTCACGCTGCTCGTGGGTCACGTCGGCCGGCGCCACGCCGAAGACCGAGGCCGCGATGGCGCGATGCACGTCCTGGTGGTGAGCGAAGGCGCCGAGCAACCCCTCGTCCTGGGAGAGGTGGGCGAGGATCCTCAGCTCGATCTGGTTGTAGTCGGCCACGCACAGCGCCCAGCCCTCGCGCGCGGTGAAGGCGTAACGCAGTCGGCGCCCCTCGGGGGTGCGCACCGGGATGTTCTGCAGGTTCGGGTTCTCCGAGGAGATCCGCCCGGTGCGCGCCACGAGCTGGTTGAACGTGGCGTGGATGCGCCCGTCGGACGCCACGGCGTCGATCAGGGGGGCACCGTAGGTGCTGCGCAACTTCTCGACCTCGCGGTAGCGCAGGATCAGCGTCACTACCGGGTGCGCGTCGGCGATCGCCTCGAGGGTCGCCGCGTCGGTCGAGTAGCCGGTCTTGATCCGCTTGCCCCTCGGCAGACCGAGCTCGTCAAAGAGCACGACCTGGAGCTGCTGGGGCGAGTTGACCTTGAAGGGGTGGCCGGCCAGCTCCTGGATCTTCGCCTCGAGGTCGGCGGCCTCGGCCGCGAACTCCTCGGCGATCGTGCGCAGCATCGCCGAGTCCACTCGAATCCCGCGCGCCTCCATCCGGCCGAGCACCCCGACCAGGGGTAGTTCGATCTCCCGGTAGACCCGCACCAGCCCCCAGCGTTCGACCTCGTGCGTGAGAGCGTCGCGCAGGCGCGCCACCAGTGCCGCCGCTCCCGCGAGCTCCTCGTCGCCCTGGCCGAAAAGGGTCGGTGTCCCCCCGGTCGACTCGCCGAGGTAGCGCTCGGCCACGTCGGCGAGGCCGTAGCGGCCGCTCACCGCGTCGAGCAGGAAGGCCATGACCGCGGTGTCGTCGAGCGGGTCGGCGAGCTCGATCCCCCGCTCACTCGCTCGACGATAGAGCGCCTTCACGTCGTGGCCGGCGAAGGGGCGCCCGACGAGGGCGTCGATCGCCGCGTCGGGTTCGCCGACCCACGCGGCGCCGCCCACCGCGTCGAGCAGGGCCACGCGCCCGGCCTCGGGGACGACCACGAGGGCCCCACGCCCCGCGAGCACCTCGGCGAGCTCGCCCACGCGCACCGTCGCCCTCGCGACCGTGGGGGCGACGGCCACCGGGGCCGGGGCGACCCCGGTGGACGGCTCGCCGAGGAGCCCCTCGCGCATCAGCCGCTCGAAGCGCGTGCGCACGGTGTGCAGCTCGTAGCGGTCGGTGAAGGCGACGAAGTCCTCGCGCCGCCACCCGCCCAGGTGCAGGTCGTCGAGGGACACCTCGAGGGGCACGTCGCGCACCAGGCGCATCACGTCGGCGTTGTTGCGCACCCGCTCCTCGTAGGCCGCCAGGTTCTCGCGCAGCTTGGGCGTGAGGTCCTCGAGGTGCTCGTAGAGCTCATCGAGGTCGCGGTACTGCCCGAAGAGCTTCGCCGCGGTCTTCTCCCCCACCCCGGGCACGCCCGGGAGGTTGTCTGAGGAGTCCCCGCGCAGCGCCGCCAGCAGGGGGTAGCGCCGGGGTTCGATCCCGCAACGCTCGACGATGCCGGCCTCGTCGTAGAGCGAGTAGTCCGACACGCCCCGCCGGTTATAGAGCACTCGAACGAAGGGGTCCTCGACCAGTTGGAAGGTGTCGCGGTCGCCCGAGACCACGATCACCGACCGGCCGGCGTCGCGGGACCGGGTGGCCAGGGTCGCGAGGACGTCGTCAGCCTCGAACGAGGCGACCCCGACCACCGGGATGGCCAGGCACTCACAGAGCCCCCGGATGAGGTCGAACTGGGGCTCGATCTCGGGCGGCGTCGCGGCGCGACCGCCCTTGTAGTCCTCGGCGAGTTCGTCGCGGAACGTCCCCCCGGGCAGGTCCACGGCGACGGCGACCCCCCGGGGACGGTGGTCGGCGACGAGGGAGGCCAGCATCGAGGCGAAGCCGTGCAGGGCATTGGTGATCAGCCCCGAGGACGTCTGGATGTCGGTCGGCAGCGCGAAGAAGGCCCGAAAGGCCAGGCTCATCCCGTCGAGCAACAGGTAGGGTCGCCCGTCGGGCCCCTCAGCCAACGAACTCGCCCTTCAAGATCCGCTGGGCGACCTCGCGCATCCGGGTACGACCGCGCATCGCCGACTGCTGGATGACCTCGAAGGCCGTGGGCTCGTCGAGGCCCCGCTCGGCCATGAGCCGCTCCTTGGCGCGCTGGACGATCTCGCGGGTCTCAATCTTGTCCTCGGCCCGGTGGGCCGCCTCCTCGTCCGCTCGCGCCTCGCTGGGGCTCAAGAGCGCGGCCAGCTTGGGCAGGATCTCGCTCGAGCGGAAGGGCTTGACGAGGTAGGCCGAGACCCCCGCGTCGCGGGCGGCCTCGATGAGGCTGCGCTGACTGAAGGCGGTGAGCAGCACCACCACGGTGTCCCCGCCCTTAGTGCGTTGGGCCACCTCGATGCCGTCGAGCCCGGGCATCTTCACGTCGAGGAGCGCGAGGTCCGGCCGGTGCTGCTCGATGAGGGCGAGCGCGTCGTCCCCACGGGCGGCCTCGCCCACCACCTCGTAGCCGTCGTCCTCGAGGATCTCTTTGAGGTCGAGCCGGATGATCGACTCGTCGTCCGCTATGACCACTCGCTTGCCCATCGTCACCCTTCGGGAGTCCACACCCGCAGCAGTTCGTCACGCGTGGCCAGCAGAGCGCGTACCTCGAGGGCGCGGCGCTCGAGCTCAGCCGTCGCGACGCTGACCTGTCGAGAGAGGTCATCGTATTCCTTGGCCTGCAGGGGCGTCTCGGACACCAGGGCACGGATGCGCGCCTCGTCGAGGTCTTCGCGCCACTTGGCGACGTGCTCGTCGAGGACCGCGAGGTTCTCGCGAGCCGCGACCAATCGGCGCTGGACGTCCTCGAGGCGGCGCCTCTGCGCCACGGATCCCACGGGCCGAGTCTACGGGCCGGCCCCTCTCAGGCCTCGAGCACCTGGGCTCCGGCCAACGCCTCGGGCGAGGGCCACAGCCCCACGGACCCCGCGACCGCGACGGCCTCGGGCGGGCCCGAGACGGCCACGTCGGCGACGTCGCTCGGCTCGTCGAGCGCGTGGGCCGCGAGCGTCCGGTGGACCGCCCGGGCGTAGGACGACTCGAAGAAGCCGCCGAGGTAGGGCGTGAGCCCGAGGTCCCGCGCGCGCTCGATGAGCGTGAGGGCCTGCGCCAGCCCCCCGACTCGTGCCGGCTTCACGCAGACCACCGTCGCCGCCCGGTAGCGTGCCGCCCCCCGCACGTCGCCCAGGGTGCGCACGCCCTCGTCGAGGCCGACGGCGACGCCGAGCTCGCCGAGGCGCTCGGCGAGACGGGCGGTCTCGGCGAGGTTGCCCGGGGCGAAGGGCTGTTCTAGGACGACGATCCGGGCGCGCCGGGCGACCTCGCGGACCCGCTCGAACACGCCCTCGGCGTCGCGGGCCGTCGCGTTGTAGTCGAGCAGCACGGGAACGGCGAGCGCTTCGAGGCGTTCGAGGGCCTCGGGCGCGAGTGGCCCGGGGTCGCACTTCGCCCGCACCCGCGCGACCCCCGCCGGCACCCTCCAGGGAGCCGACGAGAGCAGCGAGACGGTCGCGGTCGTTCGCACCTCGTAGCGCGCCGGCCAGAGTTCGGCCAGGGTGCGCCCGCTCGCGCGAAGCTCGCGGTCGAGAAGCGCCATCTCCACCAGGGCCGCGGCCGCGCGCGCCGCCGCGGTGCCGTCGACGGCGGTCCCCACGCGCCACCACGGGGGGACCCCCTCGTGAGTCGCCCACTCGCGCACGCGCGCGAGCGCCCGGTGCGCGGCCGCCCCGACCTCCTCGACGCCGGGATCGCCGTTCAGGGGGACCGGTTGGGGCGCGACCTCGCCGAAGCCGGTCACACCCTCGAGCTCGAGCTCGAGGTAGAGGCGCGGGCGCGTCGCGTGGGTCTGCGCGCCGCCCAAGACCTCGTCGCGCAGGGCGACCACGGTGCGATAGAGACGTGCCCTCACCGCCGTCACCCTAGGGTGAACTGGTAGCGTGACTCGACGGCCCGGATGGCGGAATCGGTAGACGCGGAGGCCTCAAAAGCCTTTACCCGAAAGGGTGTGTGGGTTCGAGTCCCACTCCGGGCACCGACCACGATCGGCACCCGGTGGCCGGGCCCGCGGAACTAGGCTTCCCGCGCGTGAGGGGGGACCCCGACCCGGCGCGGGCTGTCACGATGCTCTACGTCACCGACGTCGCGGCGTCGCGGGACTTCTACCGGGAGGTCGTCGGGCTCGTCCCCACGTTGGACGCGGGCTCCTACGTCGAGTTCGCGTGGGGCAACCTCGTCCTGGGGCTGCGCTCGCGCGAC
>JAKCEK010000114.1 GCA_021838005.1 Actinomycetes bacterium | reverse complement strand
CTGCGCCGTACGGTTCGCGAGCTCCCAGTACGCCAAGGCTGGGGGCGCCGTCTCCCCCCAAGTCCGGGAGTCGCCGAGGATCACGAGTAGGTGCTCGAGCACCCGCTCGACGCGCGTGAGGGAGAGGTCGACCGCCTCCAGTCGACCCCGGGCGTCGAAACGTGAGGGCGTCGGCCACGTGAGCGCCACGAGTGTCCCCCGCGCGAAGGGGAGCAACGCGACGGCGAAGTACTTCGAGGGGTCGAAGTCGCGCGTCGTCATCAGCGAACCTTCCATACGCCGCTGGAAGTACGTCGACCCCGGACCGCGACCCAGGCGACGTGACGGGTTGGCCGAGTAGGCGGGCCAATTCCGGTAGTCGTACTCCTCACTTTCGAACAGAGTGGGAAGAAAGTACGGGTCGGTGCCCCGTCGGGGCCCGAGGGGCCGCTTGGCGACGCCCTGCACAGGAACCACGTACTCGCGCTGGAAGGCGACCGCCCCCACCACGTCGCGATCCTGCGCCAGGAGCGGGGCGACGTCACGAGTGACGGCGGGGTCATTGAGACGCTGGATCAACCAGGACTGCTGCAGCGACGCCTCCCTCGCCACGAAACCACCGGACTCCCTACTCATGACAACCGGGCCCGCGCACACACCGGGGAGGACGGCGAAGATGGTGTTCGAGAGTGGCGACGGGGGAAGCGTCTGGTACTCGACGCGGCCACCACCCAGTCCCGCGCGAGGTTTCATGGAGAACAGGGCCGCGGCGTACGTGGACATGCCCATGGCCCCCAGTTCGCCCTTGCCCCATTCGATCATCCGGAAGGCGTAGTGGGACGCGTTGACGTCGTAGTCGCCGTGCGGGCCCCGCCCCTGGCCCAGGGTTGACATGGCCCGGTACAGCGATGCGCCGACGAGAGCGGAACTCTTTCCGGCGTAGCCCGTGTCGGCCTGCACGCCCACGTAGTCCGAGTAGAGGATGGTGCAGTAGCGTGCGTTCGGCCGACGTGCTCCGAGCCCGTGACGGTCGAGATCCTCTTCAATCGCTCTCGCGGCAGCCTCAGCGACATCGTCGGGCTCCGAAGTGAGCTGGAAGCCCGTCCACGAAGCGTCGGCTACGAGCGTCGACGGCGACGAGCCACCCTCCGGAGGCGCCCCGACGTCGACGTCACGGTCGAGCCGAGATCCACAACTCCCGCAGAACGCGTCCGTCTGCGCCACCCGTCTCCCGCACACGGCACAGTCGCTCACTCCTGCTCCTCTCCGATGTTCCCCCGGAGGGCTCGTCGGAGTCTCGCCGCTGGGTCGTGGCACCCTCCTCGCGCAGGACCGAGGAACAGTCGAACCATCACGACGGTCCAGTCCCCCGCGGGTTGCCGCACCGGGTGCAGTACGTGGTGTCCGACGCGAGGACCGTCCCACAGGTCGCGCACGGGGTGCCGGAGGGGTCGAGGACGCTCCCCCCCGTGTCACCTCGCGCGTTCACTGGAAGGCGGGTACCGAACGGGGCGCCGTCTCCCCTGCGGGGCACCAGCGCGATGACTATCCAGCCAATCCAACTCAGCGCCAGGCCAAGGATGAATCCGAGGACGGGTCGCCGCTTCCTCACGCCAATGACGAGGCCACCGGCAGCGCCACACGCAAGAGCGACGACGAGAACCATCGTTGATCCCCCACATCCTCGGGCGGGCACTCCCGTCAGTTCGGACGCCCGGGCGCCGCGTCACGTCCGGCCCTTCGGCCCTCGGGAGGCCCTGCGCGCCTGAGACTAGTCGGCGCCGAGCGCCTACGCCAAGGCCGAGCATCGCGAAGACCGTGATCGATCGGCCGGACCTGTGCGCGTGCCTCGACCGACGAGACGCGACGCGCACCCGGCGGGCGTCGCTAGAGACGCGCGCGCACCGCCCCCGCCAGCCGCCCGGCCGCCGGGGGGTGGAAGCCGAGGAAGAGGGAGGGCTCGACGAGCTCGAGCTCGAGGACGGCCCAGCCCGCCTCGGTGCGCACGAGGTCGACCCGCGCGTAGAGGGGGGGCTCGTCGGCCAGACCGACGACCTCGTCGAGGACCGCGAGCGCGAGACGCTCGAGGGCGGGGTCGCGCGGCGCGAGGGCCATCTGCTCGAAGCGGTAGAGCCACGTGCGCTCCAGCTCGTCGGTGTTGAGCATCGCCCCCTTGCGCATGAGGTGGCTGACCTCGCCGTCGATGACGACGACGGCGACCTCACCTTCCGCGTCGACCGAGGCGACGTAGGGCTGGACGAGCGCGGGCCGTCCGGCGCGGTGCAGGCGCGCCACGTGGGCGCGGGCGGCGTCGCGCTCGTCGGGACCGTAGCGGGCGGCGTCCATCGAGCCGGCTCCGACGACGGGCTTGACGACGAGGTCGCCCTCGGGCAGCGCCGGCCTCTCGCCGACCTCGACGACGAGGCTCTCGACGACCGGCACCCCGCGTCGTGCGAGGTCGACCAGGTAGCGCTTGTCCGAGGAGTACTCGACGACCGGGTAGGGGTTGAGCAGCCGGGGCACGGCCCGAGCCCAGGCGAGGAACGCCTCGCGCCGACTCGTGTAGTCCCACGTCGAGCGGACGACGACCAGGGCGTCCTCCCAGGACTCGCGCGGGTCGTCCCACACCGCGAGTCGGGCCTCGAGGCCCTCGGCGGCCAGCGCCGCGAGCAGCGGCGGGCCGTCGGGGTCAACCCGATCGCCGGCGCACGTGGCGAGCAGGACCCTCACGGGAGGAAGAACAAGGTGGCGTGCTGGGCCCAGGCGGCGATCGGGCCCGGCCACACCCCGAAGACCAGCGCCACGGCCACCCCGACGAGGATGGCCAGGCCGGTCGCGCGCGGGACCGCGACGCGCGCGGCCCCGTCCTCGGTGTCCTCAGCGACGAGCACCATCACCCAGCGCAGGTAGAAGGCCGCGGCGATGGCCGCCGAGAGCAGCGCGACCAGGGCGAGCGCCCCGCCGCCGGAGGCGAGGGTCGCCGAGAGCACCGCGTACTTCGCGTAGAAGCCGACCGTGAGCGGCGCCCCGAGCTGGCTGAGCAGCAAGACGACGAGGGCCCCGCCGAGCCACGGCTGGCGCCGGGCCAGGCCCCGGTAGCCGTCGATCGAGTGGCGGACGTCGTCGACGCCGCCCACGAGGGTCACCACGGCGAAGGTCGCCACCACCACCGGGGCGTAGGTGAGGACGTAGAAGAGCGTCCCGGCCGCGCCCTGGGCGCTGCCGGTCCACACGCCGAGGAGCATGAAGCCAGCCTGGTTGATCGAGGAGTACGCGAGCAGGCGCTTCACGTCGCGCTGGGCGAGACCCACGACGGCGCCCACCACGCAGGTCAGGACCACCAGGGCGTAGAGGATGGGCCGCCACGTGTCGAGCTGGCTCCCCAGGGCGGAGACGAGGACGCGCACCAGGGCGAGGAAGGCCCCGACCTTCACGATCGAGGCCATGAGGCCGGTGACCGGGGTGGGCGAGCCCTGGTAGACGTCGGGCGACCACTGGTGGAAGGGCACCGCCGCGACCTTGAAGCCGAAGCCCACGAGCAACAGCGCCCCGCCGGCGTAGAGGAGCCCGGGGCGCAGCACCACGTTCGTGCCGAGGAAGTAGGCGATCGAGCTGAGGTTCGTCGAGCCCGTCGCGCCGTAGACGAGGGCCGCCCCGTAGATGAAGATCGCCGAGGCGAACCCGCCGAGGAGGAAGTACTTCAGGGCCGCCTCGGACGAACCGGTGCGGTGGCGGTCGAAGCCGGCGAGCACGTAGAGCCCGAGCGACAGCGTCTCGAGGCCCAAGAAGACGACGATGAGGTCGTTGGCCTGGACCATGAGCAGCGCCCCGGCGCTCGAGGCGAGCGCGAGCACCGGCACCTCGGCGCCGAGCACCCGGGCGCGCGCGCCCCAGTCGTGGACCACGAGGGCGCTGAGGGCCAGGGCGACCGCGACCGCGACGGTCCCGACGACCGCGAAGCCGTCGAGCACGACGGCGTGGGCGACCGTGGTCGTCGCCCCGTGGTCGGCCACGTAGGACCACTGGAAAGCGGCCTCGACGACGACGGCCACGCACGTGGCGAGCACGACCGCGAGCGGGGCCGCGGGACGCAGGGGCCGCGGTGCCAGGGCGCTCATCACCATCAACACGACGGCGGCGCCGAAGGTCGTGAGCACCGGCAGCAGGGCCAGGTAGTGGATCGAGGGGATCGTGAGGCTCACGGGTGCACCGCCGCGATCTCGTGGGCCACCAACCGGTCGACCGAGGGCGCGATCCGGTTGAGCACCGGCTGGGGGAAGACGCCGAGCGCCACGACGAGGACCACGACCGGGACCATCACCCAGCGTTCGGCGACGCGGGCGTCCTCGAGGTGCTCGTTGGGGCCGTGCGCGCGACCGTGGAAGACGCGCTGGAACGCCCAGAGCAGGTACGCGGCCGAGGCCAGCACGCCCAGCGTGGCGAACGCCGCCCACCAGGCGTGGGTGGCGAAGGTGCCGATGAGGATGAGGTACTCGCTCACGAAGCCCGAGAGCCCGGGCAGTCCGATCGAGGCCATCATCACCACGGTGAAGAGGGCCGCGAGGACCGGGGCCGGACCCTGGAGGCCGGCGAGGTCGTGGATCTGGTAGCTGGCGCGACGGCGCTCGATGAACCCGATGAGCAAGAAGAAGCCGGCCGTGATCACCCCGTGGTTGAACATCAACAGCAGCGCCCCCTCGGTGGCGATCGCCGAGCCGCTCATCACCCCGAGGGTGATGAAGCCCATCTGGGCGAGCGAGGAGTAGGCGACGAGCCGCTTGAGGTCGGGGGTGGTGCAGGCGACGAGCGACCCGTAGAGCACGCCCACGACCGCCAGGGTCAGCACGACCGGGCGCACGTCGACCAGCGCGAGCGGCACGAGCCCGACGGCCACGCGCAGCAGCCCGTACGAGCCGAGCTTGGCGAGCAGTGCCGAGAGCTCGATCGACCCCCCGGTCGGGGCCTCGGCGTAGGCGAGGGGCGACCAGGTGTGCAGCGGCCAGATCGGGCTCTTCACCGCGAAGGCCACGGCGAAGGCGGCGAAGAGCCAGACCGCCGTCCCGTGGCTGAGCGTCGTCGCGGCGAGCGCGGAGAAGGCGAAGGTGAGCGGACCACCGACCTGGTTCTGGTGGGCGACGGCGAGGTAGATCAGCCCGACCAGCAGGGCGGCCGACCCGGTGAAGGTGTAGACGAAGAACTTGAGCGCCGCGCGGGCCCGCTCGGCCCCGCCCCACTCGGCCACGATGAAGTAGCTCGGGACGAGCGTGAGCTCGAAGAAGACGAAGAACTCCAGGCCGTCCTGGGCGAGAAAACTGCCCATCGTGCAGGTCGTGAGCACGAGCAGCCAGGCCACGAAGGCCGGCTCGCGGCGGCGGTCGCGCGCGCCGAGCAGCGCCAGGCAGAGCACCAGGCTCGTCAGGACCACGAGCAGCAGGCTGATCCCGTCGAGTCCGACGTCGTAGGCCAGCCCGAAGGGCGCGGCCAGCACGTGGCGGGTGGCGAAGTCGAGCGTGTGGGCGCCCGCCACGTGCGGGTCGTAGAGGAAGGCCACGACGAGGGTGAGGCCGAGCTCGACGACCGAGGTCGCCACGGCGACGCGGTAGGCGCCGTCGCGGGTGCGCGCGGCGGCGAGCGCGCCGAGCGCCCCGAGGAGGGGCACGACGAGCAGGGCGGCGAGGTACCAAGAGGAGTGCACGGCTAGCCGACCCTCGCCACCAGGTAGACGACGACGACGCACAGCCCGAGGGCGGTGGCGAGCGCGTAGTGGCGCACGAAGCCCGACTGGGCCTTGCGCAGGCCGAGCGCGCTGCGCCGGGCGGCCCCGGCCACCGCGCCGACCGCGCCGTCGATCACGCGGGGCTCGACCACGGCCTCGGCCACCCCGGCCACGC
>JAKCEK010000113.1 GCA_021838005.1 Actinomycetes bacterium | reverse complement strand
ATCCCTTCGATTACGGCGTCAAGGACTGTGAAGGAATTCGCGTCATCGACGGCCTTCCGTACTGCGCTTCGATACCCGATGAACTCGTACACATCGTTCGGCCCCAGCGCTTCAAGGTCGGACCCCTGAAGAAGAGGGCGAGCGCTGAGGAGAAGCTCAACCACGAGCGCAACACGAAGGACCTCGAGCGGCTCCAGGCCCAAATAGCCGAGCGTCAGCAGTACGCGTTCGTGTTCAATCAGAACACCCCGAGGGCGCACGACCCCTTCAAGACCCAGTAAATCTGCCCGGGTAAGGCCGGCAAGGTGAAATGCGCGCTCTGCCCGCTCTCGGCCGACTACGGCGACGACCGGCCCGTCGTTCAGGATCCCGGCCCACTCGCCACGGCGCCCAAGTGTTGCCGGCAAGAGACAGTCGTCATCCCGGGACCGGCGCTCTCTAAGCTTCGCCAGCGTGACGATTGGGGCTCTCCCCAGTGGATCGAGTCCTTCGCTCGTCGCACGCACATCGAGGGCATCTTCGGGAACTTGCGCAATCAGAGCACCCAAAACATCAAGCGCGGTTTCTGCCGTGTGGTGGGACTCCCGAAGACGAGCCTGATGTTGACCTTCGAGGTCGTGGCGGCCAATATCCGCATCGTGCGCCAGTGGGCCAAGCGCACGGGTTTGACGACAGACCCACTTTGCGTGCCGTTTCCGCTCGACCACGGTTTCGAGGAACTCGACGAGAACGGTCAGATCTGCCTCGCGGAGCCCTTTAGTTTCGACGATCCACCTGACGACCTCGCCTCGTAGGCGAGCAGTCTTCTCCAGTTAGCAGCCCGCAGGACGAGTCACGTCCCGCGGGCCACTCTCGTTGCGTTGAACGGTGTGCTCGCGCGGTCGTGAGGGCGTAGAGCTGCCCGGAGGTGATCCGCGGGCCGAAATTGATCGTGCCGACCACCCCTGTGGCTCGTGGCCCGGACTTTCGTAAGCAGATGGGGTCTACTTTCGTAAACACCCCGTGGCGGAGGAGGTGGGATTTGAACCCACGGAAGGTTGCCCTTCACACGATTTCCAATCGTGCCGATTCGGCCGCTCTCGCACTCCTCCCGGCGACGCGTGCGCGCCGGAGGGACCAGGCTACCTGAGTCGTCCCTTCGCTCCGCCGGTAACCTGGTCGGGCCGAGGTCTGCCGCGACGGCTGGGTCCCGTGCGACGGTCCTCCGTGAACCGAGTCAGGGGTGGAAGCCAGCAGCTCTCAGCGGACGGTGCCGGGTGCCACGGCCCGCCTGGTCGTCGCGGCGCCTCGGTCTGTCTCGGGCCGTCGTTAGCATGACCCCATGCCCGACGGCCCCGTGACGCCGACCTCGCTCGAGGGCGTGACCTCCCTCTATCGGCGGTTCCGGCCAGGCCGGTTCTGCGAGTTGCGGGGCCAGGAACACGTGGTCCGCGCGCTGCGCGGCGCGGTGGCGAACGCCCGGGTCTCGCACGCCTACCTCTTCTCCGGGCCGCGCGGGACGGGCAAGACGACGACGGCGCGGATCCTCGCCAAGTCGCTCAACTGCGAGAGCCCCGTCGACGGCGACGCCTGCAACGTCTGCGCCAGTTGCGTCGCGATCACGAGGGGGTCGTCGCTCGACGTCATCGAGCTCGACGCGGCGTCGAACAATGGGGTCGACGACGTCCGCGACATCGTCGCCGGCGCCTGGCACGGCACTCCGGGATCGTGGAAGGTCTACATCGTCGACGAGGTCCACCAGCTCTCCAAGGCGGCCTCGGCGGCCCTTTTGAAGACCCTGGAAGAGCCGCCGGCCCACGTCGTGTTCGTGCTCGCCACGACCGACCCCCACAAGGTGCTGCCGACCATCCGCTCACGTACCCAACATCTCGAGTTCCGCCTCTTTCCGGCCGAGACCTTGGCATCGCTGCTGAAGGACGTGAGCGACGCGGCGAACCTTGCCGCCGACGACGCGACGGTGGAAGCGGCGGTCCGGCTCGGCCGGGGTTCGGCCCGCGACGCGCTGAGCGCCCTCGACCAGCTCATCGCGACGGGCGCGGTCGCCGAGACCCGGCCGACCTTCGACGATCTCCTCGAAGGGATCGTTCGGTCCGACGCCGTCGCGACCCTCACGGCGCTCGCGACCCTCGTCGGCGAAGGGTGGGACCCCGAACAGCTCGCCGAGAGCCTCGCCGGCGAGGTGCGTCAGGTCTTCCTCCTCCAGGTCGCCCCTCGGGTGGCCGACGCCGTCGACGCCGACCGGGCGAGGCTCTCCGACTGGGGCGAGCGGCTCGGCCTCGCGCGCACGGTGCGCGTCCTCGAGACCGTCGGCCGGGCACTCCGGGAGATGAAGAGCGCGCCGGACAAGGTGGTGATTCTCGAGGTAGCCCTGGTGCGCCTGGTGCGGCCCGATCTCGACGCGACCTACGAGGCACTCGAGGAGCGCCTCGGCCGACTCGAGCGCGGGGTGCGCGCCGCGCCGAGTCCCCCCCTCCCCCCCGTCACGGCCCGTCGTCCGATCGGCCAGAGCTCCGCGCCCGCCCCGGAGACGTCCGTGTCGGTCCCGTCCGAGGACTCCCCGGCTTCGGCTGCGGCCTCGCCACTCGATCCGGCGCCGGCGGGTGACGCCGAGGGCGACCTGACCCTCGCCGACGTGCGCGCCCGCTTCGCCGAGCGGGTCGTGCCTCGGACGTCGCGGGCAGCCCAGCTCATCTTGCGCTCGGCGCGCGTGGAGTCAGTCGAGGGCCTCGTCCTCACGATCGCGGTGGCGAGCGAGGAGATGCGCCAGAACACCGAGATGATCACCCAAGGGCTCCGCGGGGCGCTCGAACACGAGTTCAAACGGGGCTTCACCCTGCACTGGACTGTTGACGCGTCCCTCGTCGCCGCGACGCTCACCCCGCGGTCCGCCCCGGCGCCGCTGCGCGACGAGGAGGTCCACGACACCGGCGACGACGATGGCGAAGTCGTGGTCGTCGACTCGGCCGCCGAGCACCTCATCACCGAGATGTTCCCCGGGGCCGAGGAGGTCTCGTGAACTACCCCCCAGCCCTGCAGAGCGCCATCGACGAGCTCGGCCGCTTCCCGGGCGTCGGGCCTAAGTCGGCCCAGCGGATCGCGTTCTGGCTGATGCGCCAGCCGCGCGAGGACGTCGCGCGCCTGGCCGGCGCGCTCACCGAGATGACGACGCGCCTCGCCTTCTGCGAGCGGTGCTGCAACGTGGCCGAGATCGGCGGGCTCTGCCCGATCTGCGCCGACCCCCGTCGCGATCCCACGGTGATCTGCGTGGTGGAGAGTCCGCCGGACGTGGCCGCGGTCGAGCGCTCCGGCGCGTTCCACGGCACGTATCACGTCCTGCACGGCGTCCTCAACCCCCTCGAGGGGATCACCCCGGAACGGTTGCGTATCAGCGAGCTCCTCGAGCGACTGCGCGGCCCGGTGAAAGAGGTCATCCTCTGCTTCAACTCCAACGTCGAGGGCGACCACACCGCGATGTACTTGACGCGCCTCTTGCAGGTACCCGGTCTGGTCGTCTCTCAGCCGGCGAGCGGGCTGCCGGTGGGCGGCGACGTCGAGTTCGCCGACGATCTCACCCTCGGGCGAGCCTTCGAGGGCCGCCGGGTCCTCTCGGAGTAGTCGAGGCGCGCAGCGCACGCCGACCACCACGCCGTCGACCTCGAAGGGTGCCACGGTGCGGGTCGCGAACGACCGGGTCGGAGGGCGTCGTGACGGGAGCGGCCGGCGCGTCGCGGGAGCCGCGGGAGCCACGGGCGTCGATCGGAGCCCGAGACCGAGCGCGGTCGGTCGTGCCGGGCCGCGAGCCCCACGAGACAGTCGGTCCCGGTCCGCGCCTGGATCTGGGTTGGACGAGACGAGGGTGGGCCACGCCCGAAGGGCAGAGATGACCTTCCCGTGACCGAGGCTCGAGACCGGGGGAGCCCGCTTCGGCCCGGGACGGAGCCGATCACGGAGGCTCGAGCGAGCCGAGGTGGGCCACCGGGGCGGATAGGACGAGGCGTCGGCGCCCGGCGCGCGACAGACTGGAGGCGTGCGCTACCTCATCGTCGTGCGCCACGCCTCCGCCGAGGACCCCGAACCCGGCCGCGGGGACTTCGAGCGGGCCCTCACGAAGAAGGGGCGCCGCCAGTGCGCGCGCCTGCGGGCGTGGGCCGAGGACCCCGCGGCCCTCGGTCGCTTCGGCCCGGTGACGGCCGTGGTGAGCGCGGCCGCGCGCACGCGCGAGACCTTCGAACGCGGCTTCGCGGGCACGTCGCTCGTCGCCGAGTCGTTCGAGAGTGTCGCCCTGTACAACGGCCGGCGCCACGTGAGCGTGGAGGACGTCGTCGTCGAGCTCGTCGCCCACGACGCGGCCGGCCGCTCGCTGCTCGTGGTCGGCCACAACCCCACGGTCCGCGAGGTCGTCGACGTCCTCGGCCTCGGGGTGCCGCTGTCGCGCGAGGGGTGGTTCCCCAAGGGCGGGGCGGTTGTGCTGGAACTCGCCGACGGCCGCCCGATCGGGACCGGGGGGCACCGCTGCGTCGGGTTCTTCGACCCGACGGCCGCAGACTAGAAGGTCCGCAGGATCGCCGCGTCGCCCTGACCGCCGCCGCCACACAGTCCGACGGCGGCGAGGCCGCCGCCGCGCTCGGCCAGCTCGGTGAGGGCGGTGATCACGAGGCGCGCGCCGGACATCCCGATCGGGTGACCGAGGGCGATGGCGCCCCCGTTGGGATTCACCCGCTCCTCGTCGACCCCGAGGTCGTCCATCGAGGCCAGCGCGACCGCGGCGAAGGCCTCGTTGATCTCGAGGACGGCCAGGTCGCGGATCTCGACCTCGGCGCGCTTGGCGGCCTTGAGGATGGCCCGGGAGGGCTGGGTGAGCAGAGACGTGTCGGGACCGGCCACCTGGCCGTAGCCGATGATCTCGCCGATCGGATCGAGGCCGAGCTCCACGCTGCGCTCGTGGCTCATCACGAGCACCGCCGCGGCGCCGTCGGAGATCTGGCTGGCGTTGCCCGCGGTGATGGTGCCGTCGGCCTCGAAGGCCGGGCGCAGCCGCGCGAGCCCCTCGGGGGTGGTGTCGGCCCGGATACCCTCGTCGGCGTCGAGCGTGAGCGGCTCGCCGCCCCGGCGCGGCACGGCGACGGGCGCGATCTCGAGGGCCAGACGGCCGACCTTGGCCGCGGCCGCGGCGAGCTCGTGGCTGCGCGCGGCGAACTCGTCCTGGCGCCGGCGCGACAGGCGACCGGCGCTGTAGCGCTCGGTCGCCAGGCCCATCGCGCAGTGGTCGAAGGCGCACGTGAGCCCGTCGAACATCATCGAGTCCACGACCGTCTGGTCGCCGAGCCGGTAGCCCGCCCGGGCGCCGGGCAGGAGGTAGGGCGCGTTGGTCATCGACTCCATGCCCCCCGCGACGACGACGTCGGCCTCCCCGGCGCGCACCATGAGGTCGGCTAGGTAGATCGACTGCAGCCCCGACAGGCAGACCTTGTTGATGGTGGTGGCGTGCACGCTCAGGGGGACCCCGGCCTTGGCCGCGGCCTGGCGGGCCGTAATCTGACCCTGCCCGGCCTGGAGGACCTGGCCCATGAGGACGGCGTCGATCGTGGCGGGGTCGAGGCCCGTCGCCTCGAGCACCGCCCTAATCGCGGCGCCGCCCAGGTCCTGGGCGCTCAGGGGCGCGAACCCGCCGGCCAGCCTGCCGATGGCCGTCCGCTTGCCGGCGACGATGACGCTTCGGGTCATGAGACCTCCTTGTCCGCTGAGAGACACGTTAGACGGGCCGGAAACGCACGGATTCCGGCCGCTAGCCTCTCGCCGATGAGCGAGATTCTCGACGCCGTGCGCGCCGACGCCGGCCCCGAGGAGCTGGCCGGCCTGGCCCTGCCAGATCGGAA
>JAKCEK010000112.1 GCA_021838005.1 Actinomycetes bacterium | reverse complement strand
GGGCCCGGCGTCGCACCGGCCGAGTTGCGCCTGGCGATGGCCCGGGCCGCCTTCGAGGGGCTGGCGCTCGTCGAGGTGTCGGACCGCGAGATCGTGCGACAAGGACCCTCCTACACGGTCGACACGGTGCGCGAGCTGCTCGATGAGTCCGACGCCGTCGACCTCATCGTCGGCGCCGACCTCGCGACCCAGCTCGACTCGTGGCACGAGGCCGACGCCCTGCGCGAGCTCGTCGAGGTGGGGGTGGTGCCCCGGCCCGGCGCGGCGGCGCTGGTGCCGGCCCGGTGGCGGGGCTACCTCATCGAGATGGAACCGGTCGACCTCTCCTCCACGTTCATCAGGGAGCTCGCTTCGGCCGACCGGCTCGAGGACTTCCTGCCGGCCGACGTCATACCCCTCTACGTGGGGTCCCGGGGCTAGAGTCGACCCGATGGCCGTACGAAGCTTCGACGTCCGCGACGCGCGCTCGGCGCCGGCGCGGCCGGTCGACTCGTCGCTCTCGCGTCGCGCCCGACGCCGTCGCCGTCAGCGCTTTGGCGCGCTCGGCGCGGCGCTCGTCGGGATCCCCTTCCTCGTCGCCCTCGTCGCCTTGGGGGTGGCCCACTGAGTTGGGGGAGACGCCCGCTGAGTGAGACCGAGACCGGCGCCGCCCCCTCCGAGGCGCCCCAGGATACCTTCGCGGAGTCCGTCATCGACGCGGCGATCGAGGCCTGCGACGAGAAGTTCGGCCACGACACCGTGGAGCTCGACCTGCGCGGGCTGACCGACGCCTTCGACGCGATGGTGCTCACCTCGGGGCGCAGCGATCGCCAGGTGCGCGCGATCGCCGAGGAGCTCGAGGCGCGGGTGCGCCGGCGCGTGGGCGTCGCGCCCGCGCACGTTGAGGGACTCGAGTCGGCCGAGTGGGTCGCCCTCGACTACGGCGAGGTCATCGTGCACGTCTTCGACGAGGCGGCCCGGGAGTACTACGACCTCGAGCACCTCTGGCGCTCGGCGCCGGTGCGGCGCCACGTCGAGCGCCGCTAGCCGTTCAAGAGCCCCGCGTACTCGGCCACCGTCAGCACCGTGGCGTGACCGCCCGAGGGCAGGGGCAGGCTCTGGATGGCTCCCGCGAGGGAGATCTGCAGGCCCTGGGTCGCGCCGACGTAGGCCGCGGTGAGCACCAGTTGGCCGATGGCGAGGAGTTGCTCGGCCCGGGGTAGCTCGGTGAGCGATCCCGAGAGGTCCACGTAGCCGACGTGGCGGCGAACCGTGGCCGCGATGAGCACGAGGTCGCTCGGCAGGGCACTCGTGAAGCCGGCCGAGCGCTCGATGGCCGTCGGGCCGGCGAGGAGCTGGCCGACGACGGTGGCGATCGACGGCGGCGAGGGCACGATCCGGCTGGTCGCCGAGAGGTGGTGGGCGGCGTCGACGATGAAGATGGGCTCGGTCTCGAAGCGGACCCGCGCGTGGTTGGTGCCGGGGATCGTCGGTGAGAGCAGGTTGAAGCCGACCTTGGACCGTCCGATCGGGGTCGGGCTGGCCGCGGGGGTGATGAGCCCGCACCCGGCGAGCGCCAGGGCCGCGCCGGCCACGCCCAGGGTGCGCAGGACCCTCACGACGACGCCTCGCTCGCCAGGGGCAGTCGCACGCTGAAGCGCGCGCCGCCCTCGGGGGCGCGGGTGACCTCCACGGTGCCGTGGAGGGTTCGCACGTGTTCGCGCACGAGGGCGAGGCCGAGCCCGGTCCCGCGGGCCACTCCCCGGTTGCGCGCGGCGTGGCCGCGCGAGAAGCGCTCGAAGACGGCCTCGCGCTCCTCGTCGAGGACGCCCGGGCCGGCGTCGTCGACGTGCACCGCGAGATGGTCCCCCTCGCCCTCGACCCTCACCGCGGTGGCGCCGCCCGCGTAGTGGTGAGCGTTGTCGAGGAGGTTGGTGAGGGCCCGCTCGAAGCGACGTCGGTCCACCTCCACCAGGGGGTGGTCGAGGCCGGGGTCGATCTCGACCGGCGGCTCGGCGAAGCCGTGGCGACGCGCCGCCGAGCGCACCGACTGGCGCACCAGCTCGGCGGCGTCGACCGTCTCGAGGACGAGCGGGGCGGCGCCGGCGTCGCTGCGGGCGATCTCGAGGAGGTCCTCGACCAGGGCCTGGAAGATCGACAGGTCGGCCACGAGCAGGTCGAGGCTCTGGCGGCCGACGTCGCTCAGGAGCTCACGGTGCTGGCGGAGCACCCGGGCGGTGGTCACGAGCGTGGTGAGCGGCGAGCGCAGCTCGTGGCTGACGTCGGAGGCGAAGCGGGCGTCGCGCTCGAGCCGGTCGGTGAGCCGGGCCACCATCTCGTTGAACGAGGCCGTCAGCTGCTGGACCTCCCGGTCGGCCCGATTGACCAAGAGGCGCGTCGAGAGATCGCCTCCGGCGATGGCGGCGGCGGCTCGCGATACGTCCTCGAGCGGTCGCACGGTGCGCCGCGCCACCCACAAGCCGCCGGCGAGGCCGGTCAGGGAGGTGACGGCCGCGCCGAGCACCAGCACGAGCAGGAGGATCGAGAGGGTGTGGGCGACGGGGTCCAGGGGGAAGACCTCGAAGAACTGGGTCTCCACCGACGGGATGGGCACGCCCACCACGTAGAAGACGTGGTTGCCCACCCCGATCACCTGGGTCGCGGCGTGGCCGGCGACGACCTCGTCGATGAGCGTCACGGGCACGTCGGCCGTCGCCGCGCCGTTGGACTTCGAAAGCCACTCACGATGGGTCTGGACGAGGACGCTGGAGCCGGTCGCCCCCTCGATCGAGTTGAGCTCGTTCGCGAGATCCGGCGGCGAGGTGTAGAGCGTCGAGCGCACCAGGGCGGCGTTGACGTAGCTCTGGTTGAGGTCGGTCTGGACGGCGTCGGAGACCAGGACGTGGTGGACCCCCACGAAGGTGACCGTCGCGAACAGGGCACTGAGGATGAACGCCCCGAACCCGAAGGTGAGTGCCAGGCGAAGTCGGAGACTCCGTCGACGCATTAGAGGACCAGCTTGTAACCCGAGCCCCGGACGGTGACGAGGTACTGCGGGTTGGCCGGGTCGGGCTCGATCTTGGTGCGCAGCCGGCGAATGTGGACGTCGACGAGTCGGCTGTCGCCGAAGTAGTCGTAGCCCCAGACCCGTTCGAGCAGGTCCTCGCGCGAGACGACCCGGCCGTTCTGGGCGGCCAGGTCGAGGAGCAGGCGGAACTCGGTGGAGGTGAGGTGGAGCTCGCGGCCGGACCGGTCGGTCACCGTGCCGCGGTCGGGCTCGACGCGCAGGTCGCCCAGGGTGAAGGCATTGGCCTGGCCGTCGGGCCGCCGGCGCAGGTGGGCGCGCACCCGGGCGAGCAGTTCCTCGGGCACGAAGGGTTTGGTCACGTAGTCGTCGGCGCCCGACTCGAGCCCCAGCACGACGTCGGCGGTGTCGTCCCGGGCCGAGACGATGACGATCGGCAGTTCGCTACGCTCGCGCAGCGCCCGGCAGGTGTCGAAGCCGCTCATGCCGGGCAGCATGAGGTCCACGATGGCGAGGTCGGCGGTCATCCGGTCGAACAGCGCCACGCCGAGTTCGCCCGTCGGGGCCTCGTCCACGGCGAACGCCTCGCCTTGGAACATGAGCGTCAGGGCGCTACGGATGTGGTCGTCGTCTTCGACGATGAGTATGCGCGTCACCGCTCTCCTCTCCCGCAGCACACTACTGAACCCCCCCGCGCGCCTCGGGCCTGGCTACCCTTGAACGCGTGGCGCGCGCCGGCGATCCCGTCGCCTCGGCCTGGCGGCTCGAGGCCTTCGACGCGACCCTGCGCGCCCGCGAGCGCTCGGCGAACACCCGTCGGGCCTACCTCGCCGACGTCGCCGACGTCGCGCGCTTCGCCGCCGGCCTCGGCCTCGACGGGCCCGGGGCCGTCACGACCGCCCACCTGCGACGCTACCTGGCGGCCCTGACCGAGCGCGGCGACGAGCGCGCCACCATCCGTCGACGGCGGGCCGGGCTGCGCGTCTACTTCGACTGGCTGGTCGAGCGGGGCCACCTCGGCGCGAGCCCGGCCGCCCGCTTGAGCGCCCCCAAGCCCGCGTCGCGGCTGCCCTCGCTGGCCAGCCGCGAGCAGCTCGACGCGCTGCTCGACGAGGACTGGGGCGACGACGAGTGGGCCCAGCTCGACCGCGCGGTGTGCGAGGTGCTCTACGGGGCCGGGTTGCGCGTGGGCGAGCTGTGCGGCCTCGACCGCGGCAGCGTCGACTTCACCGGGGGACTCCTTCGGGTCCTCGGCAAGGGGAATAAGGAGCGGGTCGTCCCGCTGCACCGGCGGGGGCTCGCCGCGGTGCGGGCCTGGCTCGAGGACGGACGCGAGGAGGCGGCCCGGCCCGACTCGCCCGAAGAGGCGCTGTTCGTGAACCGCCGGGGCCGCCGGCTCGGGCCGCGCGACGTGCGCCGCATCCTCGACCGGCGGGCCCCCGGGGGCCACCTCCACCCGCACGCGCTGCGCCACACCTACGCCACCCACCTGCTCGAGGGAGGCGCGGACCTGCGCGTGGTCCAAGAGCTCCTGGGCCACGCCAGCCTGACGACGACCCAGGTGTACACCCACGTCTCGAAGTCGCGCCTGCAGAACGTGCACCGCCGGACTCACCCGAGGGGCTGACCCGGCCGGTCGACTACTATGGATTGGCTCTCCCACGGTGGGCGGGCATTGAGCAGTCCCCGTGGATTCGTACGGTCGCCGTTCGCGGTGCTCCACGGGGGCGTGAGCAACCGAACGAAAGGACATCGACGTGGCCCTGGTCACCCTGCAGGATCTCCTCGACGCCGGCGTGCACTTCGGGCACCAGACCCGTCGCTGGAACCCCAAGATGCGCCGGTTCATCCTCGGCGAGCGCAACGGGATCTACCTCATCGACCTGCGCAAGACGCTCGCGGGCATCGAGACCTCCTACGCCTTCGTGCGCGACCTGGTCGCCGGGGGCGGCACCATCTTGTTCGTCGGCACGAAGAAGCAGACCCAGGGGCCGGTGGCGGACTACGCCACGGCCTGTGGGATGCCCTACGTCAACCAGCGCTGGCTGGGCGGGATGCTGACCAACTTCTCGACCGTCCACGGTCGGGTCCGCCGCCTGGTCGAGCTGCGCCAGATGGAGCGGGCCGGCGACTTCGCCAACATGCCCAAGCGCGAGGCGCTGCGCCACTCGCGCGAGCTCGAGAAGCTCGACCGCAACCTCGCCGGCATCGCCGCGCTGGACCGCGTTCCCGACGCCGTCTTCGTGATCGACACGAAGAAGGAGCACATCGCCGTGACCGAGGCGCGCAAGCTCGGCCTGCCCATCGTGGCCGTGGTGGACACGAACTGCGACCCCGACCTGATCGACTACGTGATCCCGGGTAACGACGACGCCATCCGCGCCGGTGCGCTGATGTGCAAGCTCGTGGCCGAGGCGGTCGTCGAGGGCCGTTACATCCGCCACAACCGTCCCGCCACCGCGCCCGCGCCCGCGGCGACGGGCGCCTGAGGACCCGACACCCACAAGGAGAGAGCAAAGGTGACGATCACCGCGAAGGACGTGCAGGTGCTGCGCCAGGCGACGGGCGTCGGCATGATGGACGCCAAGAGGGCCCTGGAGGAGAACGGGGGCGACATGGAGGCCGCCACGCAGTGGCTGCGCGTCCAGGGCCTCGCCTCGGCCGCCAAGCGGGCCGACCGCGAGGCGAGCGAGGGGTGCGTGGCCGTCGTGCGCGACGGCGTGGTCGCCAGCATCGTCGAGCTGCGCTGCGAGACCGACTTCGTCGCAAAGTCCGAGGAGTTCGTCGCACTGGCCGACGAGATCGCCGCGCGCGTCTGCGACGCCGGTGAGGGAGCCGTGGCCGAGTTCCAGGGGGCCCTCGAGCGGCTCCTCACCACGCTGAAGGAGAACATCTCGGTCGGCCGGGTCGTCCGG
>JAKCEK010000111.1 GCA_021838005.1 Actinomycetes bacterium | reverse complement strand
AGAGGCGCGTCGAGGTCGGCGAAGCGCTCGCCCACGAGGCCGAGGACGTCGAGCACGGCGCGCACCTCGCCGTCGTCGACGGGCCGCCCGAGGGTGAGGTTGTCGCGCAGGCTGGCCGAGAGCAGGGCCGTCGTCGGGGTGACGACGGCGACCGGGCCGGGCCCGAGGGCGACCTCCCCGGCGACGGGCGCGCGCCAGCCCAGCAACGTCTCGAGCAGCGTGGTCTTGCCCGATCCCGAGGGTCCGGTCACGAGCAGCGCCCCACCCTCGCCGACCGCGAGGTCCACCGCCTCGGGTCGGGCCTCGGTCACGAGACCGCGCGCCACGACGACGCCAACGGGGCCGGAGGCGCTCCGGGTCGGTGTCGCGAGGCTCGCGAGGCGCACGAGGGCCGTGGCCGCGTTCTCGCGCCGATGGAACTCGACGCCGTAGCGACGGACCTGGACGTAGAGCTCACCGGTGACGAGCACCGCCACGAGCGCGCGGGTGAGCGTGAGGTGGCCGCCGAGCAGCGCGAAGCCGACGACCATGGCCACCAGGCCGACGCTCACCCCGCTCAGGAACTCGGTGACGGCCGATGACTCGAGCGCGACACGGATCGCCGAGAGGGCCACCTCGTGCTCGCGGTCGCTCAGGGCGGCCAGCTCCCGGGCCCCGTAGTCGACCGCGCCCACCCCGCGCAGCTCCGGGACGTGGCGCAGGACCTCGAGCTGGCGGGACTCGAGGCGCGCGCGGCGCTCGCGCACCGCGACCTGGGCCGCCTCGGCGCGCCGCCCGGCGCGCCGGTACAGCGGGCCGGCCGCGCCGAGCAGGACGACGGTGATGGCCAGGGCGAGCCAGCCGGCGCACCACCCGACGACGACGAGCCCGAGCACCGACGCCCCCGCCGCGGCGCGGAGCCGCTCGAGCGAGGCCCCCTGGGCGGCGTCTTCGACGCTGGCCAGCAGGTCGCCGGCGCCCTCGGCGTTCGCGTGGTGGGGGGCGAGCAGGTGGGAGTCGAGCGCGCGCCGGGCCGCCGCCCGGGCGCGGGCGGCGCTGAGGTCGTCGAAGGCGGCCACGGCGAGTCCGAGGACGACCCGTGTGACCAGGGCAGCCCCGACGACGACGATCCCTTCGGCGCGTCCGCGCGCGACCTGGGCGAGGCCGACGGCGCTCAGGGCGCTGAGCCCCAGGGCGAGGAGCGCCCCGCCGGCGCCCACGGCCGCGGCGCTCGCGCGCGACGTGGTGCGAGCGAGGGCGGAGGTGACCTCGCTCACGGGGTCCCGAGGGGGGCGGGCGGCTCGTCACGGTGGGGGAGTCGGCGGGCGGGCCCCTCGAGCCAGTCGCGGAGCGCCCGCGTCGCCCGACAGTCGTCCTCGTTGTACTCGAGCAGGCGGCGCCGGTGGGTCGCGGCCTCCACCGGGTCCTCCCCGACGGCCCTCTCGTACCACGCGATCGAGGCCTCGCCGCTCGGACTCGGGTCGCGCCAGGTGAAGCCGGCCGCGCGCGCCACGAGCTTCAGACCCAGCGGGCCGTCGGTCTGGACCTGGCGGCGCAGAACGTCGTGGAGGTCGATCCACCGGGTGGGCCGGGCGCGCCGGAAGGCGTCGACGCCCTCGCGCAGCGCCCGGGCCCGCCCGTCGTCGGGGGTGCGCGCCACGGCGCGGTCCATCGCGCCGTCCTCGGCGGTCGACCAGAAGCAGTAGGCGCAGAAGGTGGCCCCCGCGTTCTCGCAGGCGGCCCGCACCCCCTCCAGCCAGGCCCAGAAGCGTGCGAAGACCGCGGCCTCCTCCGAAGGGGTGAGATCGTCGAAGGTGGCGAAGGCGTGGTAGCCGGCCGTGACGCCGGGCACCGCGCGCGCGACGCTCACGACGGCTCCCCAGAGATAGGTCGCGTCCTCGTAGCTCTCCGTGTCGACGTCGACCTCGACGTCGGCCCTCGCGCACCCCATCGCGGCGGGCTCGACCCGTCGGCGCAGCGTCCCGTCCACGGCCACCCGGGCGCGGTAGATGAGCTGGTCGAGGTGGTCGATCTCGAGTGCCAGGGTGGCCGCGAGACCGTCGCAAGAGACGTCGCCCGCGCGCGCCCGGCGGGCCTCGTCGGGGTCGAGGTGGGCGAGGGCGCGCCGAGTCGAGACGCCCGCGTCGCGCAGGCGCGCCTGCTGGGTACGGGTGGTGAAGCGCACGAGCGAGACGTCGTCGCGCGCCGTGAGCTCGTCGGCGCAGTGGGGGGCGAAGGGGCAGTCGAGGCACTCGCGGTGCCAGTAGGGCTCGGTGGGGTAGTCGCCCTCGCCCGCGCGCCAGCGGTCGTGGGCCTGGAGGACGCCACGGCGCTCCTCGTAGAGCCGGTCGTAGGTCGTGAGGTTGAAACGGGGGTGCGCGTCGCCGGCGAGCTCGAACCACCACAGCGTCCGGCCACGGTCCACCACGGCCCCTCGCGCGGCGGGGTCGCCGTGGCCGAAGGCGTGAAGGACCCGCGTGGCGTGGGCGAGCGCCAGGCCGCTGCGGGTCAGGGGCGAGGACGCCCGGGCCCCGACGCCGGCGACCCGCACGGCGTCGGCGGGACGCGGGCGCGCGAGCTCGCCACGCCAGAGGGCCCGCGCCGGCGCTGGCTCGGCGACCTCGTGGTTCTTCACCACGACCGGCGCGTAGGTGAAGCCCGCCTCGCGCCCGGTGCGCACCAGCGCCTGGACGCTCGCCGTGCGCCACCCGGCGAGGTCGATCGGGAGGCGCGGGCCGAGGACGAGCTCGTCCCCGCGCTCGAGGGCCGCCAGGGTCTCGGTGACCGTGCGGGGTCGAGCCGACTCGGGGTGGAGGGCGGCGAGGGCGGCGAGGGTCGCGCGCCGGTGGGCGAGGGCGCGCTCGCGCCGACGCGCGAGGCCGGCCGACTCCTTGGCGCGGGTCGGCTCGACGGGGCCGCCCCGGGCCAGCGCGACGCGGTGCGGGCAGGCCTGGACCTCGTCGGCGCGCAGGGGCTCGGCCACCGAAGGAGCCTACGGGCCCCCCGTGCGGTCGTTGCGCCAGCTGCGCCATAGCGAGGCGTACTCGCCGTCGTGGGCGACGAGCTCGTCGTGGGTGCCGATCTCGGCGATGCGCCCGTCGATCACCACGCACACCCGGTCGGCGTCGTGGGCGGTGTGCAGACGGTGGGCGATGGCGACGACCGTGCGACCTTCGAGCACGGCGCTCAACGAGCGCTCCAGGTGGCGCGCGGCGCGCGGGTCGAGCAGGGCCGTTGCCTCGTCCAGGACGAGGGTGTGGGGGTCGGCCAGGACGAGGCGCGCGAGCGCCAGCTGCTGGGCCTGAGCCGGGGAGACGGGGTGGCCCGTCGTCCCGAGCTCGGTGTCGAGGCCCCGGGGGGTCTGCTCCACCCACTCGAGAGCGTCGACGGCCGCGAGGGCCGACCGGACGTCGTCGTCGTGGGCGTCGGGCCGCGCCAGCCGGAGGTTGTCGCGCACCGAGCCGATGAAGACGTGGTGCTCTTGGGTCACGAGCGCGACGTGGCGCCGGCGCTGGGCCATCGGCATGTCGGTCAGCTCCACTCCGCCGACGCGCACCGAGCCGCGGGTCGGGGCGTCGATGCCCGCGAGGAGGCGCCCGAGGGTCGACTTACCCGCCCCCGAGGGGCCCACGATCGCCAGACGCTCGCCGGGGCGGATCTCGAGGGAGACGTCGCGCACGACGTCGTGGCCGGCGCGATAGGCGTAGCTCACGTGTTCGAGCACCAGGCGCTCGTCGTCGGGCGGGGCGACTGGTGGGGGCTCGACGTCGCGCGTGGCCGAGACGCCGACCAGGCGCGCGAGCGAGGTCTGGCCGACCTGGATCTCGTCGAGCCACGAGACGACCCGGTCGAGCGGGTCGTTGATCTGTACGACGTAGAGCGTGACGGTCGTCGCCGCGCCAACGGTGACGTGGCCGCCGATGGCTAGCCAGCCGCTCCAGCCGAGCGTCGCGGCGACCGCGAGGGCGAAGGCCCCCTCGACCGTGGGGAACCAGACCATGCGCATCAAGAGCGTGTACATCTCTGAGTAGAAGGCCTCACGCACGTCCCCCTCGATCCGTCTGACCTGGCGGGGGCCGAGCCGGTGGGCGTCGACGGTGCGCGCCCCCTCGGCCGTCTCGGCGATGGTGCCCGAGAGCGTGGCGTAGCTCACGCGTTCGCGGCGGTAACCCGGGGTGGCGTAGCGCAGGTAGTGGCGGGTCGAGACGACGAGGATCGGGATGGACACGAGGCTGGCGATCGAGGCGAGCGGGCTCACGAGCAGCATCGCCCCGAGGGTGAGGACGGCCTGGAGCAGCGCCACCAGCCACTCCGGGACGGCGAAGCGCACGGTGCGCGACAGGGCGTTCATGTCGTTGGTGACCCGGCTGAGCAGGTCACCGGTGCCGGCCCGCTCGACCTCGGCGAGGGGCAGGGACAGCACGCTGTCGAGGAACTCCTCGCGCAGCTCGGCGAAGACGGCCTCGCCCAGGACGTACGCGCGACGGCGAGCCGAGAAGGTGAGTACGCCGTAGCCGAGCGAGGAGAGCGCGAGGACGATGACGTAGCGCGCGACCGGTCCCGCGCCGAGCGCGTGCGCCGCGGCCAGGTTGGTGATCTGGCCGACGGCCCACGCCGGCACGAGCCCGGCCGTCGACGCCAGGGCGTAGACCGTGAGCATGCGCGCGAGCGCGCCGCGGTGGCGCGCGGCGAGGACGCGCGCGTACGCGCGAACCTGGGCGCTCGAGGCGACGGGGAGGCTCACGGCGTCTCCTCGCGAAGGACGATGCGCCGGTAGAGGGGCGAGCGATCGAGGAGTTCCTCGTGGCGCCCCCGCTCGATGACCCGGCCCCCGACGAGCAGGTTCACGACGTCGCAGCGCTCGAGCAGGAGGGGGCTCGAGGTGGCCACCAGCGTCGTGGCCCCGACGCGGGCGTCGGCGAGGCGCGCGGCGACCCGTCCCTCGGTGTGCGCGTCCACCGCAGAAGTGGGCTCGACCAGCAGCAGGACCTCGGCCCCGGTGAGGACCGCACGGGCCAGGACGAGCCGCTGGCGCTGGCCACCCGAGAGACCACGGCCGCGCTCGTCCAGGGGGCTCGCGAGCCCGTCGTCGAGGACGTCGAGGACCTCGAGCGCACTCGCCGTGGCGAGCGCCTGGAGGATCCGTTCGTCGTCGGGCGTCTCGTGGGGCATGAGCTCGTGGCGCAGCTCTCCGGCGAAGAGCCGCGGTTCGATCTCGCTCACGACGACGTGGCGCCGCAACTCGGCGAGGGCCAGCTCCCCGAGGGGGACCCCGTTGACGGTGACGCCCTCCACGTCGGCGACGAACCGGCCGAGCCGGTCGACGAGCGCCGCCGGCTCCTCGGTGGTCTCGCCGACCAGCCCGGCGAACTCGCCACGGGCGAGCACGAGGCCCGTGCGCGCGTCGCGGATCTCGGCCAGCGGCTCGGGCCAGGCCAGGGGTGCGGGGACGTCGGCGACGGTCGCCTCGACGCGCAACACCCGCTGGATCTTGCCGGCCGCGACGAAGGCCTGGGTCGCGTTGATGATGTACTCGATCGCCGTGCGCAGCGGCGTCGTGAGGAAGGTGGCGTAGCCGAAGAAGGCCACGAGCTGACCGGGCTGGAGCCGTCCCGCCATCACCTCGTGGGCGCCGAGGAAGGTCACGAGGGTGGTGAGCACGGCCGGCAGCAGGACCTGGCCCGACTCGAGGCCCGCCTGGGGGGTCGCGAGGCGCACGCCGGCGGCGCGCACCCGCTGGCTCTGGGCGACGTAGTTGGCGTGGAAGACCTCCTCGCCGCCGATCCCGCGCAGGATGCGCAGGCCGGCGACCGTGTCGGCCCCCAGCGCGGCGAGGTGCCCGGCGCTCTCGCGCTGGGCCGCCTGGTGGCGGTGGAGCGGGCGCATCAGGGGCACGCTCAGCGTTCCGAGCACCGGGACGCCGACCAGCACGACGAGGCCCAGGGCGCGCGAGGTGGCGAGCAGGATAAGCGACACCACCACCCACGACACAATTGCGCCCAGGAAACGCGCGA
>JAKCEK010000110.1 GCA_021838005.1 Actinomycetes bacterium | reverse complement strand
CCTCACGTTTCGACCCCCGGGGTCGACTGGAGGCGGTCGACCTCTCCCTCACGCGCGTCGAGCGGGTGCTCGATCACCTACTCGTGATCCTCGGCGACTCCCGGGCTTGGGGGGAGACGGCACCCCAAGCCTTGGCGTACTGGGAGCACGCGAACCGTACGGCGCAGTACCGAGGGACAAAGACCCGGCAGTTCAACTTTCCCATCCCTCCGCTCGAGTGGGTCCTGGGCTCGCTGCCCGCGGATTGAGGGGAGTCCGCCAACCCTCCCCGGTCTACGGTGCGGGTGGTCGCCGTGACGCGACTCGCCTGAGTTCGACGCCGGGGTGCGACGCGGCGCATCGTATTCTCAGTCGACCGGGGCGGAGGAGGGACTCGGTCGGGTCCGTCCGGCGTCGATCGCGTTGACCCGCCGCGAGAGAAGGATGAGCACGGTGGGGACCAGGCAGACCAGGGTCACGACGACGTAGTAGGCCCGCACCCCGATGGCCCCGGCGAGAGCACCCGCGAGGACGAGGCCGATCGGGGAGAGGCCGAGCGAGACGAACCAGTCGACCGAGCTCGCCCGGCCCATCATCTCGGCGGGGACCTCCTCTTGGACCATCGTCTCCCAGAAGACGTTGCCCACGACGATCGACGCCGAGACGACGATCGGGAAGAGCGCGACCTCCCAGAAGGAGGTCGCGACGCCCATGACGAGCCCCGACAGCGTCCCGACCCCCCAGACGGTGAACATCGTGCGGATTCGTCGGCGGGGCATCTTGAGGTTCCCCGCGACGAGTGACGTCAGCGCCCCCGCCACCCCGCCCAGGCTGAAGACGAGGCCGACCTCGACCTTGGGTGCGTGCAGGACGTGGCGCAAGAAGAAGGGGACGAGGACGCCCTGGGGCACGAGGACGAGCGCGTTGACGACGGCCACCGCCAGGAGGCAGCTCCAGAACCACGTCGTACCCCGGACGTAGCCGACACCCTCTCGGATGTCCTTGAGCATCGAGGTGGTCGGGGCACGCTCGGGCGCCGGGACGGGGCGCATGGCGAGCAGGAAGCCGGCGCTCACGGCGAAGGTCGCGGCGTCGATGCCGATGGCCCAGGACGTCGAGTAGGCGGCGAGCAGGCCCCCGAGCGCCGGACCGATCATCGAGCCCATGAGGTTCGACGAGAGGGGTCGGATCGAGTTCATCGCCGGCAGCAGCTCGGTGGGCACGATCTGGGGGGTGAGCGCCGCGTAGGCCGGCATGAAGAGCGCGTCGAAGAGGCCAAAGGCGAGGGCGAAGACGATCAGCTCGTCGTAGTGCAGCGCGTGCGCGGCGATGATCGCCGTGAGGCCCGCCGTGAGGACGAAGCGCGACCCGTCCGAGACGAGCAGCAGCGCCCGTCGGCTGAACCGGTCGACGACGGCCCCTCCGACCAGGAGAAAAGCGACCGTGGGGGCCATGCGCGCGGCGGCGAACCACGCGAGCATCGACGCGCTGTGGGTCGTGTCGAGCACGAGCAGGGTGAGCGCCACGAGGGCGACGCCGTCACCGAGGTTGGAGACGGCCTGGCCGCTCAGCAGCAACGTGGGTTCGCGGTGCTGGACGAGTCGGGCGACGGCGAGCCTTCGTTGCACCGGACGACCCTAGAGCCTCGTTGCGTGACGGGGCGGTTACTTTCCCGGGTGGGTCCCGGCGGGGCGGTGCGGTTGGGGACTCAGGCGGCCGAGCCGTGCCCGGCGTCGCGCGCGGCCGCGAGGACCTCCTCGGGGGTGACCGTGGCCGGTCGGTTGAGGGGGTCGTGGACGAGGAGCCGCCCAAGCAGCGGCAGCTCGGTCAGGCTCTCGGCGCGCAACGTCGCCGCCACCACGGGCACGAGGCTCTCGGCCGCGGGGTAGACGAGGTAGCGGGGCTGCCAGTCGGGCTGGTACTTCGCGTTGAAGCTCCACAGCGACTCGATCGGCAAGATCCCCGAGAGCCGGCGCAGCGCCCAGCGCTCCATGCGGGTGACGATGGTGCCGGACTCGTCCTCGAGCACCGAGCGGAAGGCCGCGAAGTTGAGGCTGAGCCCGGTGGCGCCCTGGCGAGCCAGGTGGAAGATGGTCGAGCACAGGGCGTAGTCGATGAGCCCGTTGGGGTGCTCGCCCGAGTCGCGACGCATGAGATCGAGCGAGTAGCCGGCGATCCCCGGGGCCGGCACGAACTGGCAGGCCGCGGCCGGGGCGCCGTCGGGGCCGTTCACGACCGTGAGCAGCAGGCCCCGGTCCTTGGGGTCGAAGAGGCGCCCCAGCATCATCGAGAAGCCCCGCTCGCCCTCCCCGCGGCGCAGCTTCGCCGTGAGATCGAGCAGCGCCGCCACCCGCCCGGGGTCGACGTGGGCCGGGTCCAGGAACTCGACGGTGTAGCCGTGGCGCTCGAGTCGCGTGCAGGCCTGGCGCAGCCCCTTCATCTTCTGGCCGGCGAGCGAGAAGCTCGCGCAGTCGACGACGGCCTCGTCGCCCAGGTAGATCGCGTGGAAGCCGTTGGCGTGGTAGACGGGGAGCCAGGCCGCGCCGGCGCCCATCACCCCGACCGTCCAGCCGTGGGCCTGGGCGAACTCGCGGAAGGCGCCGAGGACCTCGGCGCGCTCGGCGACCGGGCCGACGGGGTCGGGCGAGACGAGCGCGACGCCGCCGTAGACGGCGTAGGCCACGAGGGAGTCGCGGAAGAAGAAGAACTGCTTGTCGTCGCGCAGCGCGAAGTAGTCGAGCGTGCCCGCGCCGTGGCGGGTCACGATGTCGCGCGCGCGCCGTTCGGCGAAGCGGCGCTCGGCGCTGAGGGCCGCGCTCGAGAGGCGCCGGTCGACGACCGGCCGGGTGAGGAAGTAGAGGGTGGCGACCACGAGCGCGACGCCGACGGCGAGAAGGACCGGATCGAGGAAGTCGCTCGGGCCCTCGGGCAGAGCGATCGAGGTGATCCCGACGAGGCGCTCGGTGCACGCCAGGATCACCACCCCGAGGCTCGGGAGGCGGTCCTCGGCGACGGCCTCGGTGCCGAAGGTGGCGGCGAGCACCGCCACCACGGCCGCCAGGGCGAGACGGGGCGCGGCCTCGGCGGCGCTGGTGCGGTCCGAGACGGCCCGAAAGGCGTCGCGCTCGATCACCAACGTGGCGAGCAGGGCGGCCGCGACGGCGATCGCGACGATCGTCCCCCCGCGTAGCGCGTGGGCGACGAGGGTCACCGCGAGCGCCGCCGCGGAGAGGAACCAGGCGCGTCGCTGGCCCCGGTGCAGGCCCCGGGCCAGCATCACCAGGGCCACCCCGGCGACCGCGGTCAGCGCGGCGGCCGACTTGGCGACCGCGACCGGCAGCACCGACAAGACGAGGTGGAGGTGGCTGTGCAGCGGTCGCACGGTCGTCACCCCCACGTTGAGCAGGCCGTCGGCCAGGATCGACCACGAGACCCACCGGCGGATCACTCGATGGCGGCGCTGCTCGTCCAGCCGCTCCGCCGAGACCGGGTAGGGCCGGCCCCGCGGCCAGGCGCCCACGACCGAGGTCATCGTCGAGGGGGCGAGCCCGGTCGGCGTGCCGGCGACGATCCGCTCGAGCGGCGTGCCCCAGACGCGGTTCGACTCGCCCACGAGGAGGCGCACCTGCAGCGTGCTCGCCGCCTCGATCTCCACCACGCCCACGCGCTCGACCGCCACGAAGGCCGGGGGCAGCCCGAAGCGCCCCCGGCGCTCGACGAGCACCCGGCGCGAGGGCCCGGGCGACGCGCTGACGCCCTGGTCGAGGTAGGCCAGGGCCGGGCCGAGGCAGCCGCCCACGACGGCGCCGGCCCCCCCGCGCTCGACCACGCGGCGGGCGAACTCCAGCGCGTCGACGCCGTCCACCCGGGTGAGGGCGAGCGTGTCGGGCGGACCGGCGGGCGCGCTCGCGCGTCGCGCGAAGCGCCGGCGCACGAGCCACCCGGCCAGCGCGGCGAGCGCCGTCTCGGCCGCCGCGACCACCACCAGCACCGCCGCGAGGTTGGCCCAGAAGCTGCGGGTGGTCAGCAGGTGGATCCGGTAGTGGTGGTGGACGAGGTGGTCGGCCACGACCGAGAAGAGGCTCCACAGGTCGAGCAGGACGAAGGCCACCACCGGGAGCCATACCCAGGCCGCGAGGCGCCGGTAGAGCAGTCGGCTGGCGGCGAAGCGCGGGAGCGCCGAGGCGTCCTCCACGCGTCGGGCGTCGGCCCGGTCGCGAGGGTCGACGACGGAGTCGTCGACCTCGCTCACGCCCGCGGCGACCACCACGTCGCGCACGTCGTCGGCCGTGGCGACCTGGAGCACCACGTCGCGCGCGACGGCCACCCCGTAGGCGGCGAGTTCGCCCTGGGCCGCCGGGTCGGAGAGGAGGCCGTGGTCGCTCGCCCCCGGGAGGACGAGGATCTGGTGGCCGGCCCGGTCGGTGAACGCGCGCAGCGCGCCCGCCAGGGGCGACAGCGTCGCCAGGGTCTCGGCCACGAAGGGTCCGGGCGGGGCCCCCTCGGGTGGGGCGAAGAGGCCGCCCGCCACGATCACGACCGCGGGGTCGTCGAGCCCGCCCAGCAGCTCGGCGAGCTCGCGCGGGGCGCGACCGTTCGGGTCGCTCTGCGGGGAGAGCGCCAGGTCACTCACGACGTAGACGTGGTGACCGTAGGGGACCGGGAGGGTGCGACGGCCGGGCACTGCCACGGGGTCTAGTCTCGCAGACACCGCCGCCGGCCGCCCACTGACCGGGCGGAACCGTGACGACCGTGGAGAATCCCGCCCCCATCCCCGAGAATTGGCTCTGGCGCGGCGACCCCCGCCCGCCGGGGGCCTCGGTGATCTTCGACGTGGACGGCGTCCTCGCCGACGCCGCGGGGCGCCAACACCACCTCGACCGCGGGGACTGGCGCCGTTTCTTCGACGAGGTGGGCGGCGACCCCCTGGTGGAGGAGGTCGCGCGCCTCGCCGAGCTGCTCGTCCCCGGCCTCGTCGTGGTGCTCGTCACGGGCCGGCCCCGCCGGGTCCAGACGGCCACGGTCGACTGGCTCGAGCGCCACCGGCTGCGCTGGGACCTGCTCGTGATGCGCGACTTCGGGGACTACGCGGGCGTCGAGCGCTACAAGCGTGCGACGCTGTGCGACCTGCGCGCCCGGGGCTACGACGTGCGCCTGGCCCTGGACGACGACCCGCGCAATCACGCCATGTACGTCGACGAGGGCGTGCCCTGCCTCTACGTCCACTCCGGCTACTACCTCTGACCCGTGAGACGCTCGCGCACCTCACGGCCGGCCCGACGGCCCGAGCCGATCGTCGCGGGCACGCCGACCCCGTCGTAGGCGCTGCCCGCGAGCGCCAGTCCGAGCGCGCGCGCGCCGACGCGGGCCGCGTCGACCCGGGACGCGTGGCCGAGCTCGTACTGGGCGAGCGCCGACGGCCAGCGCGCGACGTGGGCGGTGCGCACCGGGCCGATCCGCCCGAGCACGTGGCGCGTCTCGTCGCACACGCGCGCGACGAGGGCGTCGTCGTCGAGGTCGCGCCAGCGCGCGTCGTCGCTGCGCCCGACGTGGGCGCGCACGAGCGCGTCGCCGTCGCGGCGCAGGTGGGGCCACTTGCGGTCGAGGAAGGTGAGCGCGGTCACGAGCATCGTCTCGGGGCCGGGCCACGGCGTGGCGAGGGGCACCAGCAGGCCCGTGCCCGTCGCGGGCAGGTCCGTCGTGGCCCGCTCGAGGCTCAGGGTGACGACGGCGACGCCGGCGCTGCGCACGGCCGACAGTGCGGCGAGGGCCGCGTCGTGTCGGCCGGCGAGGGCCGCCGTGACCGGGGCCGGAGTCGCGAGCACCACGGCGTCGGCCGGGGTGGTGGTCGTGGCCGTGTCGACCTCCCACGGGTAGGGCCCCGAGGGGGTGCGCCGCAGAGCGCTCACCGCGGTGGCGCACCGCAGCACGACCCCGCGCGCGGCGAGCACGGCGCCGAGCGCGTCGGGCAGCGAGCCCAGGCCGCTCGTGAGCGTGACGAACGCCGGACCGGGGGTGACGGCCGCGGGGGTGGGAC
>JAKCEK010000010.1 GCA_021838005.1 Actinomycetes bacterium | reverse complement strand
CCTGGGTGGCGGCGCTCGTGGCGCTGCCCGTCGTGCTCTTCGTGGTGCCCGCGCTGCTCGGGCACCCGAGCATCGACGCCGACAACCTCATCCAGAACTTCCCGTTGCGCGTGCTGGCGGGCCGCCAGCTCTGGGGCGGACACCTCCCGCTGCTCAACCCGCTCGCCGACTCCGGGACCCCGCTGCTCGGGGCGATGAACGCGGGGGCCCTCTTCCCACTGACCTTGCTCTTCGCGGTCCTGCCGCCACTCGTCGCCTGGACGATCAACATGATCGCCGTCTACGCGGCCGGGGCGGTCGGGATCTACGTGCTCGCGCGCGGACTCGGCCTGGTCTCGGGGGCGAGCGGTGTCGCCGCCCTCGTCTACGCCTACGGCGGGGCCATGGTCGGTCAGGCCGTCCACCTCGGGGTCGTCCAGGGCTACGCGCTCTTGCCGTGGCTGCTGGTCGCCGTCGTCGGGCTCGGACGCCGGCTGGTCGCGGTGGACCCGTCGACGCCCACGCGGGAGGTCGCCTGGTCGTGCGCGCCCTACGCGCTGGCCATCGCCGGGCTGTGGGGGCTCGTCTTTCTCACCGGCGAGCCTCGGGCGATCGCCGACGCCGAGCTCGTGAGCCTGGTGGCCGGGGTGGGCGTCCTCGTGCTCGCGAGCTCGTACCGGCCCCGCGGGGCCCGCGCGAGGCTGGCCTACCTCGCGACCCTCGTCGCGGGCTTCGTCGGCGGGGTCGGGATCGGGTTGGTCCAGGTCCTGCCGGGCTGGTCGTTCATCTCGGTCTCCCAGCGTCAGGCGATCTCCTACGACTTCTTCGGCGCCGGGTCGCTGCCGGTGCGCTGGACGCTTCTGCTGTTCAACCCCGACCTCCTCGGGGGCAACGGCGCGCTCCACCAGTCCGGGTACTTCGCGAACTACAACCTGCCCGAGGTGACGGGCTACGTCGGGGTGGTCGCGCTGTGCGCACTGTTCGCCTACGTGACCCGTCTCACCCGGCGGGGCTGGATCGCCACCGAGCGCGACCTCACCCTCTACGTCGTCCTGCTCGTCGTCGGGCTCCTCGCCACCTGGGGCAACTTCACCCCCGCCGGGCACCTCTTCCGGGCGCTGCCGCTGTTCGGCTCGACGCGCCTGCAGAGCCGCAACGTGGCCCTGGTCGACCTGGCGCTCGCGGTCGTGCTCGCCTGGTGGCTCGACCGGCTCAGCGCGAACGACCGGCGCGGCGCCGGCCTCGGACCGCTCGCCCGGTGGGTCACGGCCCTGCCGGCGCTCGCCGTCACGGCGCTGTCGGTCGCCGAGATGGTCGACGGTCCGGCCCTCGTGCGCTGGGTCGGCATCACGAGCGGGGGCGCGCCGCTCGCTCGTGGGCTCACCGGGGCCGACGCCGTCTTCGTGGGGCTCGGCCTGGCCAGTGCGCTGCTCGTGCTCGCCGGGACCCGCTGGCGCCACCTCCGACGCTCGCTCGTCGCGGTCTGCGTGGTCGACCTGCTCGCCTTCTCGCTGCTCACCTCGACCGGCCTGGTCGGCGGTTCGGGACCGCGCGAGGCCTCGAGCACCTACGCCCAGTCGGTGCTGGGCTCGCGCGGGCGCTTCGCGCTCGTCGACTACCAGGGCACCCATACCGAGAGCTACCGCGCACTCGGCCAGCCCAACATGAACGTCTTCACCGGGCGGGCGAGCGTCCAGGGCTACGGGTCGCTCCTCGCCACGTACTACGACGGCGCGACGGGGACCCACGTGCAGAACTGGGTCGACCCCTGCGCGCTCGCGCGCGGGGTCTTCGCCCCGCTGCGGCTCTCGACGATCGTCGTGGCGACCCAGCTCCTCGCCCAGCCCGGGACCGCCGACTCACCCCGGCCCTCGTCATGCCTCGGGTACCGGCGCGCGCCCACCGTCACCCGCGCCTTCGGCGAGGTCCTCGACGTCGCGTCGCTCACCCTGCGCGCCCCCGCCGGCCACGACCTCGCGACGGGGACGCTGCGGGTCCGATTCCTCTCCGCGTCGGGCCGGCCGCTGCCGGTGACCTGGCGCGCGTCGGGGACGGGCGCGACGGCGCGGGTGCGCGCGCAGCGGCCGGTCGAGGCGGCCGGGCTCGAGGTGAGCGCCCCGGGAGGCGTCGACGTCGCCGACCTCGCGGTCACGACTCACGCGGCGCACCCCGGGGTCTTCCAGCTCGACAGCCGGTTCGACTTCGCCCTGTCGGGCCCGGCGTGGCGGCTCGTGGCGACCCACGACGCCTACGCCGTCTTGCGCGCGTCCAGCCTCGCGCCGCGCGCGTGGGTCGCGAGCGGCGCGGGCGAGGTGACCCACGTCGCGACCGCGCCGTGGGGTGACTCGTGGGTGAGCGTGCGCGCCCGCGGCCCCCTCGTGCTCGAGCGCTCGACGGCGTACCTGCCGGGGTGGCGCGCGACGGCGCGCAACGTCGTGACCGGGGCGACGCGAGAGCTGAGCGTCTTTCGCCGCGGGCTCGTCGTCGCCGTCGACGTGCCGAGCGGCCGGTGGGTCGTGCACCTGCACTATCACGCGCCCTACATCGAGCTGGCGAGTGTGGGCAGCCTCGCGACGATCGCGGGGTGGGCCGGCGCCGTGAGCGGGTGGCGGGTGCGCCGGCGCCGTCGCGGTAAGGTCGCGCCGTGACGCGACTGGCGATCGTCGGCGGCGCGGGGCGCATGGGCCAGGCGCTGGCCGAGGGCCTCGCGGCCCGCGGCCACACGGTCGCCGTGCTGGTGGACCGGGCGGAGCCCGCCGCGTTGTTCGGCGCGCTGCACCGGGTCGCCCTCGAGGCGGTCGAGCCCGGAACCGTCGGGGCCGTCGTCGACTTCTCCTCGCCCGAGGGCGTCCTCGCCTCGGCGCGCTGGTGCGCCACCCACCGGATCCCGCTCGTCGTAGGGGCGACCGGCCTGGGGGATCGCGAGCGCCTCGCCCTCGAGTCGACCGCGCGCGAGGTCGGGGTCGTCGTGGCGGCGAACTTCGCCCTCGGCGCCGTGCTCGTCGAGCGCTTCGCCGCGCTCGCCGCGCCGTACTTCGATCGGGTCGAGGTGATCGAGCTCCACCACGATCGCAAGGCCGACGCCCCCTCGGGCACGGCGCTCTCGACGGCGCGCGCGATCGCCGCGGCGCGCGCCGCGGCCGGGCGACCCGCGATGCGGGACCCGACCACGCGCGAGACCCTGGCCCACGCGCGCGGCGCCGAGGGACCCGAGGGTGTGCGCATCCACGCGGTGCGCCTGCCGGGACTCGTCGCCCACGAGGAGGTCCTCTTCGGCTCGCCGGGCGAGGGGCTGACCCTGCGCCACGATTCGTACGACCGCCAGAGCTTCGTCGCCGGGGTCGCGCTGGCCCTCGCGAAGGTCACGGCGGCGCCCGGCCTCGTCGAGGGGCTGGGGCCGCTCATCGACTAGACGTCGGCCGGGTCGACACGACTGGTAGGTTCGTCTCGTGGAGCCCCTGTTCGGACGCGTGCTTACGGCCCTCGTCACGCCGTTCGCGGCCGACGGCGGCGTCGACTACGACGTGGCCCGCGACGTGGCCCGCTTCGTGGTGAGCCAGGGCAGCGAGGGGCTCGTGGTCGGGGGCTCGACCGGCGAGGGCTCGTCGCTTACCGATGACGAGAAGCTGAGCCTCTTCGCGGCGGTGGCCGAGGCCGTGAGCGTCCCGGTGATCGCGGGTTCGACCTTCGCCAGCACCCGCGCCTCGGTCGCCCTCACCGCCCAGGTGCGCGCCACCGGGGCCGCCGGCGTGCTCGCCACGACCCCGGCCTACGCCCGGCCGAACCAGGCCGGGCTCATCGCCCACCTCGGCGCCGTCGCCGAGAGCACGCCCCTGCCGGTGATGCTCTACGACGTCCCCACCCGTACCGGGCGCAAGATCGCCACGGCGACCACCATCGAGCTGTGCCGCCAGCACACGAACATCGTGGCGTTGAAGGACGCGTCGGGAGACCTGCCGGCGGCGGCCCGGGTCAAGGCCCAGCTCGGCGACCGGCTCGACCTCTACTCGGGCGACGACAGCCTGACCCTGCCCTTCCTCGCCGTGGGGGCGGTCGGGGTCGTCTCGGTCGCGGCCCACTGGGCCGGGGCCGAGTTCGTCGCGATGGTCGGGGCCGTCGAGCGCGACAAGTGGTCCAAGGCCCGCAAGGTCAACGAGCGCCTGGCCGAGAGCTACGCCTTCGAGAGTTCCGAGGCCTACCCCAACCCGATGCCGACCAAGGCGGCCCTGCGGTTCCTCGGCTTCGCCGTGGGCGAGTGCCGGCTGCCCCACTCGGCGAGCGACCCCGCGTTGAACGCCGCGGCCGCCCGGGTGGTCGGGGAGCTGCAGGCGACGCGTGCCTAAGGGGCTGCGGGTCACCTTCCTCGGCGGCCTGGGGGAGATCGGCCGCAACTGCATGGCCCTCGAGCAGGACGGGCGCATCGTCGTGGTCGACGCGGGCCTCATGTTCCCCGAGCCCAACATGTACGGGGTCGACCTCATCCTCCCGGACTTCCGCTGGCTCGTCGAGCGGCGCGACCGCGTCGACGGGATCGTGCTCACCCACGGGCACGAGGACCACACCGGCGCGCTGCGCTACCTGCTGCGCGAGGTGAACGTCCCCCTCTACGGCAGCCCCCTCGCGCTGGGCTTCGCCCGCCACCGTCTGGCCGAGGCGAAGGGCCTCGGACGCCTCGAGCTCATCGAGGTGGCCGACCTCGAGCGCCGGCGGATCGGCCCCTTCGAGGTCGAGTTCATCCCCGTGACCCACTCGGTGCCGAGCGCCCACGCGCTGGCCTTCCGCACGAGCGAGGGCCTGGTCGTGCACTCGGGCGACTTCAAGCTCGACGCCTCGCCGATCGACGGCCGGCGCACCGATCTCGGGCGTCTGGCGGCACTCGGCGAAGAGGGCGTGGCCCTGCTGCTCGCCGACTCGACCAACGCCGAGGAGCCGGGATTCACCGAGTCGGAGGCGAGCGTGGGGGTCGCGCTGCGCCGGCTGTTCCTCGAGCGGCCCGAGCGCCGGCTCGTGGTCGCCTGCTTCGCGAGTCACATCCACCGGATCCAGCAGATCGCCGACGCCGCCCACCTGACCGGACGTCGGATCGCCTTCGTGGGTCGCTCGATGGAGGCCAACGTCAAGCTGGCCCGTAAGCTCCACCTCTTGCGGGTCGACCCGGCCGACCTCATCGACGTCGACGAGATCGGCCGGTTCGCCCCGGGCGAGGTGTGCGTCGTGTGCACCGGGAGTCAGGGCGAGCCCCTCTCGGTGCTGGCTCGGCTGAGCCGCGGGGACGCCCGGGGTTTCTCGGTGGGCGTCGAGGATACGATCATCCTCTCGTCGCACCCCATCCCGGGCAACGAGTGGTCGGTCGGCCGGGTGATCGACGACCTGCACCGCGAGGGCACCGAGGTGATCGACTCCTCCCAGGAGAACGTCCACGCCTCGGGTCACGGCCGTCAGGGCGAGCTGCGTACCTTGCACCAACTGGTGCGCCCTCGCAGCTTCGTGCCCATCCACGGGGAGTACCGCCACCTGGTCCACCACGCCGAGCTGGCCCGCTCGATGGGCCTCGCCGCGAAGGACGTGCTCGTCTGCGAGGACGGCGACCAGATCGAGGTCGGTGCCAAGGGCATCCGACGGGCCGGGCGGGTGCCGGCCGGCCTGCACTACATCGACGGCACGACCGGCGACCTCGACGAGCGCCCTCTCGAGGAGCGGCGGATGCTGGCCGAGTACGGGGTCGTCCTCGTCTCGACGGCCGTCGGGCGCGACGCGGCCGAGCTGGCCGCACCGGTGAGCGTCACCACGCGCGGCTGGTTCGAGGGCGAGCGCGACGGCGACGTGGTCGCCCACCTCGAGCGCGAGGTCCGCGACGCCCTGGCCGAGGCGCTGGCCGAGGGCGTCCTCGACGCCGACGCCCTCTCCAAGGTCGCCCAGCGGGCCGCCGGCCGCCTGCTCGGCCAGCGCTACCGGCGCCAGCCCGTCGTGCTCGCGGTGGTCGCCGTCCTCTAGGCCGGTTCGGACTTGTCGGGCTCGCCGTGGTCGGCGTTGGCCCGCCCGGCGCGCCAGTAGGCCTTGTGGCTGATCGCCGTCTCGGCGAGGCCGCGATCAGCGAGGAGGGCGCGCAGCGCGCGCACCACGTGGAACTCCCCGAAGAGGAAGGCGTGTCCCGGGCCGGGCGGGAGCTCCAGGGTGGCGAGGGCGCGGGAGAGGCCCGCGGGGTCCGAGGGTGCCCGCCCGGCCCGCTCGGCGAGCACGAGGCGCAGGTCGACCCCCTCGGGCGGGGCCGGCGAGCGCGCGTCGTCGAGGGCGTCGACCTCCAGGGCGACGAGCGCTCGGCGACCCGGCTCGATCGCCTCGACCATGCGCGAGAAGGCGCCCAGTGCGCTCAGGTCCCCGCAGAAGAGGTTCCAGGACGCCGCCGGGTCGAGGGTGATCTTGCCCCGCGGCCCGATCGCCACGACCTCGTCGCCGGGGGCGACGTCGCGGACCCAGGCGACGCCCGGCCCCTCGTGGTCGACGCCGACCCACAGGGTCAGGGTCGAGGCCGAAGGGTCGGCGCGGCGCACGCTGTAGCGGCGCCGCAGGGTGCGCCCCCGGCCCACGTCCACCATGACGTCGCTGCCCGGTGCGCCGACCAGGTGGGGGTCGACCCGCAGGGTCACCTCGACGAGCGAGGTGGACAGGGTCTCGATCGCGACGACCGTCGCGATCGCCGCCGTCGCGTGCAGTCGCTCGGCGAGGGTCAGGGTCGCGTGGTCGATGCTCGCCATCGGCTCAGCCTACGGGGCGCTCGAGGAGCCGGACCGTGGTCGCGTCGATCTCGGCCTCGAGGGCGTCGAGCTCGTGGCGCGCGCCGGCGGCGCCACGGCGGGTGGGGCGCAGCTCGCCGGGGGTCGAGCGGGTCGCCGCGCGGGCCCGGGCGACCGCGCGCAGCGCCGCGCGGCGCGCCAGGTGTCGGGTCGCCGGGTCGGCCCCGGCGACCGCGGCGTAGCGCGCGAGGGACGCGCGCGCGGTGGCGAGCAGCTGCTCGGGCCGACGCGAGGGCGCCGTCGTCCAGAGGAGTCCGTCGATCACCAAGACGATGGCGGCCGCGAGGGCGGTGTCGACGATGCGCGTCACGAAGAGGCCCTCGGCCGAGGCGGCCAGTCCCAGGAAGACGAAGACGAGGGGGGTGAAGGCGACGACGGCGGCGACGTTCCCGCACCGCTGCGCCGGGGGCACGATCGCCGCCATCACGCAGCTGAGCACGATGAGGTCGATCTGGGAGTGGCCCACGCTCGCCACGAGCGCGGCCACCCCGACGCCGAGGACGGTGCCGACGGTGCGCGCCAGGGCGCGGGCCATGAGCGGCCCGAGGTCCGGGCGCAGGATGAACACGACCGACATCGGCAGCCAGAAGGCGTGCGGACCGTGCAGCACCACGCCGAGCAGGTCGGCGCCCACGACCGCGACCGCCAGGATTGCGCCGAAGCGCAGCCGCTCGCGCACCGGCACCCTCGGTCGCGTCGCCTGGTGGGTGGAGACGACGGCCCCGGCGCGGGCGAGCTCGTCGGCGCTCGGGGGCGCGAGGGCCCGACGCACCGCCGACGGCAGGGCCCCGTCGGCGCCGAGGCGCTCGAGGGGCGAGAGCGCGCGGGCCGTCTCGCCCGCCCGCAGGTGGCCCGCGACCTCTTCGAGCGCCTCGACCAGTGTCGCGTCGGCCGTGCGACCCCGGCCCTCGAGGTAGGAGACGGCCTCGCCCGCGCGCAGCGCCACGACCAGTCCGGCGAAGAGGACGTCGCCCACCGCTGTGCCGTTCGGCCGGCTCACGACGTCCTGGGCCAGGTCGAGGCTGGCGACGGCCCCTCCACGGCGCGCGTAGAACTCGGGCGAGCCCACGGCGCGCGCGAGACCCGCGAGGTCGTCGAAGGCGGCCGCGAGCACCGCGCGCTGGTTGGCCCGTCGTCGACGAAGGTTCGTCGCCCACGCGACTCCCCAGACCCAGAGGGCGCCGGCCGCCATCAGGCCCGCGGTGAGGAGGACCCGCCCGACGGGGTCGAGTCCGACCCCGAGGGTCGCCCCCACGATCAGGTACGCGCCGGCCGTCGCCCCGAAGGTGGCCTCGACCAGCCCGGCAACGAGCGCCACGACCGCGTAGCACAGCGCCACCGTGAGCGTCGCGTCCCCGCGTGTGGCGACGGCGCCGCCGACCGCGACCCCGACGGCCGCGGCCGCGGCCACCGCGAGCATCCGCGGGCCCCGCCGGGCCCACTGGTCGAGGCCGTCCTGGCTCACCGCCCACAGCGCCCCGATGTCGAAGAGGATCGCGTCGAGATGGCGTCCCGACACGAGACCCACCACCAGCGGCAGCGAGAGGCACAGCGCGGCGCGCGCGCTCAACGCCACCTCGGCCGAGGCGAGGCGCCGGGCCAAGGGGCGCGCCGGGGGTCCGGGCCGTCCCGCGCGCTCGCGCACCGGCTCATCCTACGGGTGGCGACGTGGCTCTCGGTGGGAACACCCCGTTAGTAGGGTTGTGTGTAGTGGCACAGGCGCGACACGCACATCGGTCCGCCCGGGCAAAGTCCTCCCGATCCCGGGCGCGACGCGACGAGAGACCGGTCTCCCCGTGGGCCCGGCACCGCCGCGACCTGTGGGTCGTCGCCCTCGTGGTCGCGGGCCTCTTCGTGGTGTTGGCCGAGGCCGACGCCCTCGGTCCCTTCGGGCGGGCCATCGCGCGCGCCCTCGCCGACGCCCTCGGCGTGGGCCGCTTCGCGCTGGCCGCCTTCTTGCTCGGGCTCGGGGCGGCCCTGGTGTGGCGTCCCGGCGAGCTCGACCGGGCCCGCCTGGGCTGGGGCGTGGCCCTCGGACTGGTGACGGTGAGCGGACTGGCCGACCTCGCGGCCGGCCGACCCGGCTTCCACGCGTCCACCTCGGCCCTCGCCGCCGGCGGCGGGTGGCTCGGGGTTCTCGTCGGCGGTGGCCTCACCCGGGGGGTCGGGGTGGCCGGCGCGGTGGTGGTGCTGGTGGCCCTCGGGGTGGTGGCGGTGATCGTCGCGACGGGAGTGGGCCTCGGGGCGCTCGCGCGCGGCGCCGTCGCGGCGTTGCGATTCGCCGGATCGGGTCTCGCGCGGTGGTGGTCTCGCGCCTGGCGCGTGGAGGAGCCGGTGCCGGGAGCGGTCCCCGATCGCTCGCGCTCCCGGCGCGACGAGCGGGTCGCGCTCGACGAGGACGCGTGTGACGACGGTGGCGTCGACGAGGCCGCGCTCACCCCGGCCCCCGACTACGCCGACGACGAGGCGTGGCGCGACGACGATCGGGTCGACGACGAGGACGGCGCGCCGGCGCCGGTGAGGCGCGCGTTCCGCGCGCGCGAGACGTCGGTCCCCGCCTCGCCCGTGCACGCGGGGGAGTGGGAGCTGCCGCCGATTTCGCTGCTCGCGCGTACACGAGACCAGCGCCACGACCGCAGCGCGGCCGAGGCCGCGGGACACGAGCTCGTCGAAGCGCTCGCCGCCCACGGCGTGGAGACCTCGCTCGTGGGCTTCACCGTCGGACCCACGGTCACCCGCTTCGAGCTCGAACTCGGACCAGGGGTCAAGGTCTCGCGGGTCACGTCGCTCAACCGCGACATCGCCTACGCCATGGCTTCGCCCGACGTGCGGATCCTGGCGCCCATCCCGGGTCGGTCGGCCATCGGCGTCGAGGTGCCCAATCGCCAGCGGACCCTCGTCGCCTTGGGCGATCTGCTGGCCTCGGAGGAGGCGCTCGCGGCGACCGATCCCCTGGACGTCCCGGTGGGACGCGACATCTCGGGCCGGACGGTCGTGGTGAACCTGGGTGAGATGCCCCACGTGCTCATCTCGGGGGCGACGGGGGCGGGCAAGAGCTCGGCGATCAACTCACTCATCACCTCGCTCGTCGTGCGCGCGACGCCCGACCAGCTCCGACTGCTGCTCATCGACCCCAAGCGGGTCGAGATGGGCCAGTACAACGACCTGCCCCACCTACTCGCCCCGGTGGTCGTCGACCCGAAGAAGGCTGCCGGCGCGCTGCAGTGGGCGGTGCGCGAGATGGAACGCCGCTACGACCTGCTCGCGGAGGTGGGCGCGCGCGACATCACGGGCTACCAACAGATGCTCGCGCGCGGCGAGCTCGGCGGCGGTCCACGCGTGGCCGACGAGGTCGCCGACGCGATCGAGAGCGCCACCGGCGTCGTGGTCGACCACGCGCCCCCACCCGAGCCCGAGAGCCTCCCCTACATCGTGGTCGTTGTCGACGAGCTCAACGACCTCATGATGGTCGCCGCGCGCGACGTCGAGGACTCGGTGGTTCGCATCGCCCAGATGGCCCGAGCCGTGGGCATCCACCTCGTGCTCGCCACCCAGCGGCCGAGCGTCGATGTGATCACCGGGGTCATCAAGGCCAACATTCCGAGCCGGATGGCCTTCGCCGTGTCCTCGATCGCCGACAGCCGGGTCATCCTCGACCAGGCCGGCGCCGAGAAGCTGATCGGCAAGGGTGACATGCTGCTCGTCACCGCCTCGAGCAACGTGGCGCGTCGCCTCCAGTCGCCCTGGGTCTCGGAGGACGAGGTTCGCCGGGTCGTCGAGACGTGGCGGCGCCAGGGGGGGCGCACCGAGACGGTCGTCGCCCTCGAGACGCCGGCGGGGCGCGGGTCCGCGGGCGGGTCCACCGGTGACGACGACGACGAGGTCCTGCGCCAGGCGCGCGAACTCGTCATCCGCACCCAGTCCGGCTCCACCTCGATGCTCCAGCGAAAGCTCCGCGTGGGCTTCGCCCGCGCGGGGCGGCTCATGGACCAGCTTGAGCAAGAGGGCGTCGTCGCGCCCGGCGAGGGGTCGAAGTCACGCAAGGTCCTCGTCACCCTCGACGAGTACGAGCAGTCGCTGCCCTAGACCGAGTCGCGGCGCGCCGACCGCTCCGGGTGCGCCGGGGCGAGGTGGTGGGCCGGCTGGTGGTCTCCGGCGATGCCCATCGCTCTCGTGGGCTCGTCGCGGTGTCGTCGCTCCCACGGCCGTCGTGGTTCGAGCGCCTACGCTAAACGGGTGCTCGCGCGCGTCCCGGCCTCGTCGGCCAACCTGGGCCCCGGCTTCGACACGCTCGCCGTCGCCCTCTCGCTCCACCTCGAGGTGGAACTGACCCTGGGCGGGCCGCTTGTGGTGATGACCGAGGGGGAGGGCGCCGGCCTCTTTGACGACGCGCGCCATCTCGGGGTCCGTGTCGCTCGCGAGGTCCTCGGCCACGAGGAGTTCTCGCTGCGCGTGCGCTCGGCGATCCCGCTGGCGCGCGGCCTCGGGTCGTCGGCGGCCCTCGCGGTCGCCGCCGCCGCCGCCGCGGGGGCGCCGGATCCCCTCGCCGTGGCCGCGCGCGTCGACGGCCACGCGGAGAACGCGGCGGCGTCGGCCCTCGGAGGCCTCGTCGTTGCCGGCACACTCGGCGGACGGGTGGAGGCGCGTGCGCTCACCCTCGATCCGGCGTGGCGCTTCGTCTGCGTCGTGCCCGAGGCCGAGCTCGCCACCGCGGACGCCCGACGGGCGCTGCCGACGAGCGTGCCCTTCGCCGACGCCGTCTTCGACCTCAACGCGCTGGCTCTGCTGCTCGCCGGGCTCGCCGACCACCGGCGCTTCGTCGTCGGCTCGATGGACGACCGGCTCCACCAGCCCTACCGGGCCGGCCTGCTGCCGTTCGCGGCGGACCTGCTCGCACTCTTGCGCGACGCCGGCGCCGCCGGGGCGTGCTGGTCGGGGGCCGGTTCGACGATGCTGGGCCTGGTCACCGAGGCGACGGCCCCGGCGGTGCACGACGCGGCCCGCGACTTCCTCGCCTCGCGGGGCCTGCCCGGCGAGGTCGTTCTCCTCGAGGCCGACCGCCGGGGGCTCGTCGTCTCGTGAACGCCTCGCGCCCGTCCGAGGGGCGCGGCCTCGCCGGCGCGGGCTTCATGCTGCTCGGCGCGACGCTCATCCAGTGGTCGGCGGCGATCGTGCTGCCCGCCTTCTCGCTGCTCGGCCCGTCGGCGGCGAGCGCCTGGCGGTTCCTGCTCGGGTCGATCGTGCTCGTGGCGCTGTCGAGGCCCAAGGTGGCGCACTGGTCGGCGCGCCAGTGGCGCGCGGCGCTCGCCCTGGGCGTCACGACGGCCCTCATGAACCAGTGCTTCTACCAGGCGATCGCGCGCATCCCCCTGGGCGGGGCCGTCGCGATCGAGTTCCTCGGCCCCTTCAGCGTCGCCGCGCTCGGCAAGCGCACGCCGCGCCACCTCGCCCTGGTCGTGGTCGCCGCGCTCGGCGTGGTCGCCCTCACGAGACCGGGCGGCGGCCTGCACCCGATCGGGGCGCTCTGGGCCGCCGGGGCCGGGCTGTTCTGGGCCGGCTACGTCTTTTCCTCGCACCACGTGGGCGGCACCACGTCGGGCTTCGAGGGCCTCGCGGTCTCGATGTCGATCGCGGCCCTCGTGACCCTCCCGTTCTCGATGGGCGCGTGGGGCCGCGTCGCCGTAGACCCGGCGGTCCTGGGGCGCCTCGCCCTGGTCGCGACGATCGCCGTCGTCGCGGGATTCGGCGCGGAGCTCTCGGGGCTGCGCCGGGTCCGTCCGCACATCGCGGGCGTGCTGATGGCCGCCGACCCGGCCGTCGCCTTTCTCGTCGGCTGGGGACTGCTCGGCCAGCGCGTGACCCCCCTGGACCTGGTGGGGGTGGCCTGCGTCGTGGCCGCGGGGGCGCTCGTGACCCTGGACTCGGCCGTCGGGGAGGGGGGGCTCGCTCAGTAGGCTTGGACGGTGACGAGCCCGCGCACGTTCGCCATCCGCACCTTCGGCTGTCAGATGAACGAGCACGACTCCGAGCGCCTGGCCGGACTGCTCGTCGCCGACGGGCTCGCCCCCGCGGCCAGCGAGACCGAGGCCGACGTCATCGTGCTCAACACCTGCACTATCCGCGACAACGCCGACCAGCGTCTCTACGGCACGCTCGGCCACCTCAAGGCCCTCAAAGACGCCCGCCCCGGCCTGCAGATCGCGGTGGGCGGCTGCGCGGCCCAGAAGGACCGCGAGCGGATCGTCGAGCGGGCCCCCTGGGTCGACGTCGTCTTTGGCACCCACAACCTCACCGCGGCCCCGGCCCTCTTGCGCCGGGCCCTCGAGCACGGTCGCGTGGTTGAAGTCCTCGACGCGCCCGACCCCGAGGTGAACCGTGACGCCGCCCCGGCGCTGTACGCGGTGCGCGAACTCCCCTTCGCCGCGTGGATGACGATTCAGACCGGCTGCGACAACTCCTGCGCGTACTGCATCGTGCCGGCGGTGCGCGGCCCCGAGATCTCACGCCCCTTCGAGGACCTGGTCGCCGAGGCGACCCGGCTGGGCGCGAGCGGGGTCACCGAGGTCACCCTGCTCGGGCAGAACGTCAACTCCTACGGGCGCGACATCACCGGTCGCCGGCCCCTCTTCGCCGAGCTGCTGCGCGCGATCGGGGCCGTCGAGGGCATCGAGCGGGTCCGCTTCACCAGTCCCCACCCCAAGGACCTGCGACCCGAGACGATCGCCGCGATGGCTGAGACGCCCGCGGTCTGCCCCCAGCTCCACCTCCCCCTCCAGTCGGGCTCGGACCGGGTGCTCGCGGCGATGCGACGCGGGTACCGCGTCGAGCGCTACCAGAGGATCCTCGCCGCCGCCCGCGCCGAGATCGCCGACCTCGCCGTGACGACGGACCTCATCGTGGGCTTCCCGGGAGAGAGCGACGCCGAGTTCGACGAGACGCTCGCCGTCGCCGCCGCGTGCGACTTCGACTCGGCCTTCACGTTTATCTTCTCGCCGCGCGAGGGGACCCGGGCGGCGGCCATGGCCGCGTCGTTCCTCGACCCGGCGGTCGTCGCCGAGCGCTTCGCCCGCCTGAAAGAGGTCGTCGACCGCTCCGCGCTGCGCCGCCACGAGGACCGGGTCGGCCGCGTCGAGGAGGTGCTCGTCGAGGGGCCGTCGCGCCGCGACGACGCGACGTGCTCCGGGCGCACCCGCCAGGGCAAGCTCATCCACCTGCCCGACCCCACCCTGCGCCCGGGCGCGCTCGTCGAGGCGCGGGTGACCCACGGTGCTCCCCACTTCCTCGTGGGCGAGGTGGTGCGGACGCTGCGAGCGCCGCGCCACAAGATCCGGGTGCCGCTCGCCGTCTCGTGAGCCGGGCCGTCGCCCTCGTGGGGGCGACCGCCTCGGGCAAGTCCCGCCTCGCCCACGCGGTGGCCCGCGCCGCCGGGGGCGGGGTCGAGGTCGTGAGCGTCGACGCCATGGCCGTCTACCGGGGGATGGATCTCGCGACCGCCAAGCCCACCGCCGCGCAGCGCCGCGAGGTCCGCTACCACCTGATCGACGTCCTCGAGCCCGACGAGGAGTGCACCGTGGCGCTCTTCCAGCGCCTCGCCCGCGAGGCGGTGGCGGGGATCGAGGCGCGGGGCCACGGCGTGCTCTACGTCGGGGGCACCGGGCTCTACCACCGGGCCGTCCTCGACGCCCTGGAGATCCCCGGGGTCTACCCCGAGGTGCGCGCGCGCCTCGAGCGCGAGGCCGCGCGTGACCTCGCGGCCCTCTACGGCGAGCTCGCGCGACTCGACCCGGTGGCCGCCGCGCGCTGCGAGCCGACCAACGCCCGGCGCGTGGTGCGAGCCCTCGAGGTCGTGCGCGGGTGTGGCCGGCCCTTTTCCAGCTTCGGCGAGGGGCTGGCGACGTACGGCCCGGTGCGGGTGACCCAGGTGGGCCTGCGCGTCGAGCTCGCCGAGATCGACCGGCGCCTCGAGGCCCGCTTCGCGACCTGGCTGGACGCGGGCCTGGTCGAGGAGGTGGCCCGGCTCGCCGCGGTCCCGCGGGGCCTTTCGCGCACCGCGCGTCAGGCCGTGGGCTACCGGGAGATCCTCGCCCACCTCGAGGGGGGCGAGGATCTCGGGGCCTGCGTCGAGCGCGCGCTCGTGGCCTCGCGCCGGCTGGCCCGGCGCCAGGTGGCGTGGTTCGCGCGGGACCCGCGCGTCGAGTGGTTCGATGACCCCGAGCGCGCCCGCGAGCGGGTCGAGGCGGTGCTCGGGGGTACGGCGGCGGTGCGAGACTAGGCCCGTGGCACTGCGCAGCCTTCAGAAGTGGCATGGGGCCGGCAACGACTTCCTCGTCGAGGTTCAGCACTACGGCCGGCCGTCGTGGTGGACCCCGGAGCGGGTGCGGGCCGCGTGCGCGCGCACGACCGGGGTCGGCGCGGACGGGCTCATCGTGGCCTCGCTCGGCCCGCGCGTCCAGATGACCCTCTTCAACGCCGACGGGTCGCGGGCCGAGATGTCGGGCAACGGAGCGCGCTGCCTGGCCGCGGCGGTCGCTCGGGCCGTCGGGACGACGGACGAGGCGCTCGAGATCGACACCGACGCCGGTCCGCGCACGGTCAGCCTGCGGATGGACCCGGACTCGGAGATGACGAGCGGCTACGGCGAGGTGGCGATGGGCGAGATCTCCTTCGTCGTCGCCCCTGAGGGTGCGCTCGGCGCGGCCTACGTGGGCAACCCCCACGTCGTCGTCGTCGACGATCCCGCGCTCGACGACCCGCATCGCGAGGCGCTCGCCGCTCGGCTCAGCGCGGCGCTCGGTGGGGCGAACGTCGAGTTCGTGCGCGTCGAGTCGCCCGAGCGACTCGCGATGCGCGTCGTCGAGCGGGGCGTGGGCTGGACGCTGGCCTGCGGCACGGGGTCGTGCGCCGCGGCGGCCGTGGCCCGGCGGGCCGGCCTGGTCGGTGACGTCGTGGAGGTGGCCAACCCGGGCGGTGACCTGCGGGTGACCCTGGCCGGGGCGCGCGCCACGCTCGCGGGGCCGGTGCGCTTCGTGGCCAACGTGGAGTGGCTCGAGGCGTGACCTACCAGCCGACCACCCTCATCTCGAGGGAGATCAAGGAGAAGATCGTCCTGGTGGGCGTGCTCTTCCCCGGCGACACGGCCGACGAACTCGACCACCAGCTCGCCGAGCTCGCCGAGCTCGTCAAGACCGCCGGCGCCGAGGTCCGAGGACGCGTGATCCAACGCCGCGACCGGCCGGATCCGGCCACCTTCGTGGGCTCGGGCAAGGCCGACGAGCTGCGCGAGCTCTGCCTCGAGGTCGACGCCGACACGGTGGTCTTCGAGCACACCCTGAGCCCGGCCCAACAGCGCAACCTCGAGGCGATCCTCGGGCGCACCGCGATCGACCGGACAGCCGTGATCCTCGACATCTTCGCCCAGAACGCGCGCACGCCCGAGGGCAAGGCCCAGGTGGAGCTGGCCCTCCTCGAGTACCGACTGCCCCGACTGCGCCGGACCGGGGGCTCGCTCTCCCAGCAGGCCGGCGGCATCGGCACCCGGGGACCGGGTGAGACCCAGCTCGAGGTGGACCGGCGCCGGCTGGTCCAGCGTATCCACCGGATCAAGGCCGAACTCCGCGAGGTCGACCGGACCCGCCGGGTCCAGCGTCAGGGGCGGGCCCGCGGTCGCCACCGTGAGGTGACCCTGGTCGGCTACACCAACGCCGGGAAGTCCTCGATGCTCAACGCCCTGAGCGGGGCCGGGGTGCTCGCCGAGAACCGGCTGTTCGCCACGCTCGACCCTCGGACCCGCCAGCTCGTCCTGCCCGGGGGCGAGACGGTGCTCGTGACCGACACGGTCGGGTTCATCTCGAACCTGCCCCACGAGCTCGTCGAGGCGTTCATGAGCACCCTCGACTCGGTGCGCCTGGCCGACCTGCTGGTGCACGTCGTGGACGGCTCGAGCGAGTACGCCGAGGAGCAGATCGAAGCGGTGCGCTCGGTCCTCGGCCAGATCGGCGCGGCCGACGTGGCCGAACTGCTCGTCTTTAACAAGTGTGACCTCGCCGGATCCCGCGCCCGCGAGCTCGTCGCGCGCCACACCGGCAGCGTCTGGTGCTCGGCAACCACGGGCGAGAACCTCCCGGCGGTCGTCGCGGCCATCGGGGGCGGACTCCGGGTGCACGACCGGGCCATGACCCTTCGGCTGCCCTTCGAGCGCGGCGACCTCGTGGCCGCGGCGCACCGCGAGGGCGAGGTCCTCTCGTCACGCAACGAGGAGGGCGCCGTCGTGCTCGAGGTGGTCCTCGACGAGGTCGGGGCGGCCCGGTTCGCTCCCTGGCGGGTCCCGTGAGCTTCACCCCGCCGCCCTACCCCTACGAGCGCCTCGGGGGGCTCGCGCGCCTCGCCGGGGCCCACGACGGGGGAGCGGTGGACCTGTCGATCGGCACCCCGGGCGACCCGCCCCCCGAGGTCGCCCTCGAGGCGCTGGCCGCGGCGGGCGGAGCCCGGGGCTACCCGCCCTCGGCCGGGACGGCCGACCTGCGCCACGCCGCCGCCGAGTGGCTGGCCCGGCGCTTCGCGCTGGGTGCGCCGCCCGAGGCGCTCGCGGCCTGCGTGGGCACCAAGGAGTTCGTCGCGAGCGTGGCCGGCTACCTCCACCTGCGCTCGCCCGAGCGCGACACCGTCCTCTACCCCGCGATCAGCTACCCGACCTACGCGATGGGCGCGACCCTGGCGGGGCTTCGCGCGGTGGCGGTGCCGCTCGAACGGGGCCGGCTGGACCTCACGGCGATCGAGGAGCGCGACGCCGAGCGGGCCCTGGTGCTGTGGGCCAACTCCCCGGCGAACCCCACCGGGGCCCTCGAGGAGCTCGGCGCGGTCACCGCGTGGGGGAGGGCCCGCGGCGTGCTCGTCGCGAGCGACGAGTGCTACGCCGACTTCACGTGGGAGGGCCCGGCCCGCACGATCCTCGAGCACGGGAGTCAGGGCGTGCTCGCGCTGCACTCGATCTCCAAGCGCTCGAACCTCGCCGGGCTGCGCGCCGGTTTCTACGCCGGCGACCCCGAGGTCGTCGCGTACCTGCGCGCGCTGCGCCAGCACGCCGGCCTGATGGTCGCGGGTCCGGTTCAGGCCGCCGTGGCCGCCGCCTACGGCGACGAGACCCACGTCGAGGCCCAGCGCGCCCGCTACCGGGCCCGCCTCGTTCGCCTCGCCGCGGCGCTCGAGGTGGCGGGCGTTGAGGCGCCGATGCCCGCGGGCTCGTTCTACCTCTGGGCGCGCGCCGAGGGGCTCGACGGCTGGGCCCTCGCCGAGCGCCTCGCGCGTGGAGGCGGGGCCATCGTGAGCCCCGGCGAGCTCTACGGCCCCGACGGCGTGGCGTACGTGAGGATCGCCGTGGTCGCATCCGACGAGGCAATCGAACGGGTCGCCCGTCGTCTCGAGGGGGACCGAAAGTAGGTCCCCGGACCTCGTGGCCTCGCGACGAGCGTCGGCGGGGAGCGCCGTCGCGCGTTAGGACAGGCGACCCTCGTCGCCGCGCGCTGCTCGGGCGGCCGGGATCGTCTCGACGGGTTTCGTCGAAGCGCTCGACCGCGTCGCCCACGTCCTCGTCGGTGTCGCGGGGGCCCCTCGCCCGCCGGCTGGGCGCGACCGACTCGGTACCATGGCGCGGTGAGCGAACTCGAGACCCGCATCGGCCGCTGGTTCGAGGAGATCGGCTCGATGACCCCGGCGAACCTCGAGGCGCGTCGCGACGTCGAGCTCGTCCTGGCGAAGCTCGACGACGGCCAGGTCCGCGTAGCCGAGTTGGTCGACGGCGAGGTCGTCGTCCACGAGTGGGTCCGCCAGGCCATCCTGCTCCTCTTCCGTCTGCGCGGGCTCGAGCGGGTCGAGGTGGGGCCCTTCGAGTACCTCGACAAGCTCGAGCTCAAGCACGACTACGAGCGCCGCGGCGTGCGCGTCGTGCCCGGCGCCTCGGCGCGCCGGGGGAGCTACCTCGCCCCCGGGGTCGTCCTCATGCCGAGCTACGTCAACGTCGGGGCCTGGGTCGGAGCGAACACCATGGTCGACACCTGGGCGACCGTGGGCAGCTGCGCCCAGATCGGGGCGAACGTCCACCTGGCGGGCGGGGTGGGCATCGGCGGGGTGCTCGAGCCGGCGAACGCCGTGCCCGTCGTGATCGAAGACGACGCGATGGTCTTCAGCCGGTGCATGGTCGTCGAGGGCGCCCGGGTTGGTCGGGGCTCGGTGCTCGGCGCAGGGTCCCTCCTCAACCCGTCGATCCCGGTCATCGACGCGGCGACCGGCGAGGAGGTCTCGCGCGGGTACGTCCCGGACTACTGCGTGGCCATCGCCGCGAGCCGCCGCCGGGAGTTTCCGGGCGGCGAGTTCTTCTTGCCGTGCGTGCTCATCATCCGCCGGCTCGAGGAGGGTGAGCGCCACGACAAGGCCCGCCTCAACGCGATCCTGCGCGACCACGGCGTCGCGACGTGACTCGACTGGAGGCGGCTCTCGAGCTGGTCGCCGTCCCGTCGGTGAGTCGGGACGAGGCGCGCCTCGCCGCACTGGTCGAGTCGCGACTGCGCGAGGTGGACCACCTCGAGGTCGAACGGGTGGGGGACAACGTCGTGGCGCGCACGACGGGCACCCACGCCCACCGCCGTCTCGTCGCGGGCCACCTCGACACGGTGCCCGGCGACGCCGCCTCGGCCCGCCTCGAGGGAGACCGCCTGATCGGGCTAGGCGCGTGCGACATGAAGGGCTCGCTCGCCGTGATGCTCGAGCTCGCCCTCGACCCCACGGCGCGGCCGTTCGAGGTGACCTGGGTGTTCTACGCCCGCGAGGAGGTAGCGCGAGGCGAGTCGGGACTCCTCGAGCTCGCCGAACTGCGCCCGGACCTGCTGGTCGCCGACTGCGCCGTCGTGGCGGAGCCGACCGGGGGCCGGGTCGAGGCCGGGTGCCAGGGGACGCTGCGCGCCGAGGTCACCCTCACCGGTCGGCGGGCGCACACCGCGCGACCCTTCGAGGGGCGAAACGCCATCCACCGGCTCGGTGGGCTGATCGAGCGCGTCGCCCGCTACGAGCCCCGACGGGTCCTCCTCGAGGACGTCGAGTTCGTCGAGCAGCTCCAGGCCGTCGCGGTCGCGGGCGGGGTGGCGGGGAACGTGGTGCCCGACGTCGCCACGCTCACCCTCAACTACCGAGTCGCCCCGGACCGGGACCGGGCGGCCGCCGTGGCGTGGCTGAACGCGTACCTCGCCGACGCGCTCGAGGAGGGGGACCGGGTCGACGACGTGGAGTGGGCCCCGGCGGCCCCGCCGCATCTCGCGCACCCGGCCCTCGGCGCGCTCGTTGAGTCGAGCGGGTCACCGCCCCGGGCGAAGTTGGGTTGGACCGACGTGGCGACCTTCGCCGAGCGGGGCGTGCCCGCGGCGAACTTCGGCGCCGGCGACCCGCTGCGGGCGCACACCTCCGACGAGTACGTCACGGCGGCAGAGCTCGACCATTTCGCGGCCACACTCGCCGCGTGGCTCGTGCGACCCTAGTAGCGGCGAAGGACCGAGACGACTTTGCCGTAGAGGACGACGTCGCGGGCGTCGAACTCCATGGGCTCGAGCATCGGGTTCTCGGGCTGCAGGACGACCCGTGACCCCTGGGGGAAGTAGCGCTTGACGGTGGCCTCCTCGCCGGGAATCCCCGCCACCACGATGTCGCCCACGCGGACGTCGGTCTCGCGCTCGACCACCACGTAGTCGCCCGAGAGGATGCCGGCCCCGACCATCGAGTCCCCGCGGACCTGCAGGACGAAGCACTCGCCTCGCCCCACGAACTGCTCGGGGAGAGCCAGCGCCTCGCGTTGGGTCTCGCTCGCCAGGGTCCCCACGCCGGCCGCCACGTCGCCCACCAGGGGCACCGAGCGCACGCGCTGGTCGGTGCTCACTCCGGTGGCGTCCATCCGCACGGTGAGCGTTCGGGGCTGCTGGGGGTTCTTCGCGATGTAGCCGGCGTCTTTGAGGACCCGGATGTGGTTGGCGACGGTCGCCGAGGAAGAAAGGCCCACGTGCTCGCCAATCTCGCGGATCGTGGGCGGGAAGTTCCGCTCGCGCTGGCAGGTCACGATGAACTCGAGGATCTGGCGGCGCATCGGGGTGAGCACTTCGGCCATGGGGCCTCCTGTACGAACGGGTGTTCGTAGATTACCCGCCGGCGATCCCTCCGTCAAACACCTGTTCGCTCTGCTCCGTCTGCCTACCTATGGCGCTGGTATGGTTTCGCGATGGCCAGGTCGGCCTAGTCATTTCCCCGGGGCGCCGAGCGGTAGTCGTGACGAATCGGTGACCACTTGTGGAGAGGCAGTAAGGGATATGTGGAGGAACGACAGCTTATGAAGCTTCGTTTGAACAAGACGGTGGCGGCGATCGCCTCCAGCGCCCTCTTGGTGATGGCGGTTCCCGCGGTGGGAATCGCGTCGTCGTCGAGTGCGGCGGTGAAGCATCGCCAGCCGTTGCCGACGTACGTCATCGGCTACGAGGGTCCGCTCTCGGGTGGGAACCTCCAGCTCGGTCTGAACATGGTGTTCGCCGTCGAGCTGGCCATCAACCAGTACAACGCGAACGTGCACCACCGCCAGTTCATCTTGAAGCTGGCGCGCTACGACGACCAGGGTGACCCGACGATCTCGCCGACCGAGGCCCAGGCCGCGGTCGCGAACAAGAACTTGATCGCCGTCGTTGGTCCGGCCTTCTCCGGCGCCACTGCGGCGGCCGAGCCCTACTACTCGAAGGCCCACGTCGCCACCGTCAGCCCGTCGGCGACCAACCCGACTCTCGCCACCAAGGGTTGGAACAACTTCTTCCGCGTCGTCGCCGACGACTCGGTTCAGGGGCCAGCTGACGCCAACTACCTGGTCAAGACCAAGGGCTTCAAGAGCGTGTACGTCGTGAACGACGGCTCATCCTACGGCGCCGGCCTCGCCCAGGCGGTGGCCACCCAGGCCCAGTCCGACGGCGCCAAGGTCACGACGGCCACCGTCCCGGGTACCGGCCAGTGCAACAACGGCACCGCGTCGGCGACCGAGTACCAGGCCGCGGCGACCCAGGTGGTCGCGAGCGGTGCGAGTGCGATGTTCTACGGCGGCTACTACTGTGACCTCGGCTTGTTCCTCGGCGCGCTCAGCTCCTCGGGCTACACCGGCGTCGTGATGTCGGGTGACGGCTCGGACTCGCCGGCCCTCATCCAGGGCACCACGCCCGCCTCGGCGGCCAACGGCGTCCTGCTGTCGTGCGCGTGCTCGGCCTCGACCAACCAGTCCTTCAACAAGGGCTTCTCGAACCTGGCTAACTTCTCGGCCTCGACCGCGACCTACGCGCCGGAGTCCTACGACGCGACCAACACGATCATCGCCGGCATGCAGGCGCTGCTGACCCAGCACAAGAAGATCACCCGGGCGAACCTCGTGACGGAGCTTCACAAGATCACCTTCAAGGGCATCACGAAGATCGTTCACTTCCAGAAGAACGGCAACATCGCGGGCTCGGCGATCTACGTGAACAAGGTGGAGAACGGCAAGATCGTCCAGCTGGGGCTCGAGTAGTTCCCACGCGGTAACGGACCGACCTCGAGGGGCCGGGGGAGTCGCCTCCCCCGGCCCCTTGGGTTCGGTACACTCATGCCCGACGGGGAGGGGCTTTGGGCTCGTTTGGTCACTATCTGGCCACGCACTTCGACACACTCAAGTCCGAGTTCTGGTTCCTCTTCGTTGGTGGTGTGGCGAACGGGCTGCTCTACGCGATGGTCGCGGTGGGCTACACGCTCGTCTACGGCGTCTTGCGCCTCATCAACTTCGCGCACTCCGAGATCTTTATGTCCGGGGGGTTCGCCGGCTATTTCGTCCTGCGGGCGATGGTGGGCGCCACCGTGCCCACGGGCTTCATGAGCGTGCTCATCATCGTCCTGGGGATCGCCGCCGCCGGCACCGCGGGCGCCGCCGCCGCGACCCTCGTCGAGCGGGTGGCCTACCGGCCGCTGCGGCGCCGACGCGCCCCGCAGCTGGCCTATCTCATCAGCGCGATCGGGGCCTCGTACTTCCTCTTCAACCTCGCGGGCAAGGAGTTCGGCCACCTCTCGGTGGGCGACCCCCAGCCCTACATCAACCACACCGTCTTCACCATCTTCGGCGCCCCCGTGCTGATGTACGACCTCATCATCCTCGTCGTGAGCGTGGTCATGTTCCTCGCGCTCGACTGGCTGGTCGGTCGCACGCGCCTGGGCCGGGGCATCCGGTCCGTCGCCCAGGACGCGGAGACCGCGTCTCTCATGGGGGTGAACATCGACCGGACGATCGCCATCACCTTCATCGTCGGGGGCGCCCTGGGCGGCGTGGCCGGGTTCCTCTACGGGCTCAACATCGGCGTCGTGTACAACATGGGCTTCATTCCCGCCCTCAAGGCCTTCACGGCGGCCGTGCTGGGGGGCATCGGCAACCTTCGGGGCGCCGTGGTGGGGGGCCTCCTGCTCGGCATCGTGGAGAACCTCTGCGTGGTCTTCGTCCAGGCGGCCTACATCGACGTCGTCGCTTTCGGGATCCTGGTCCTCGTCCTGCTGGTGCGTCCGACCGGCATCCTGGGTGAGCGGCTGGGGAGGACGGCGTGATTCGGACGTTCCTGCAGCGCGCACCGATGAGACGGCTCCTCATCGTGCTGGGTGTCGTGGCGGTCGTCGAACTTATCACGGGGCCGCCGGGCTCGAACCAGTACCCCACGTCGGGCTTCACGGGATCCTACGCCGAAGCGGCCTCGTTCTTCGGCCTATTCCGGACTCAGCGGTGGGTGGAGTTTTTGGCCCTGGCGCTCGTCGCGTGGGGCATCGTCGAGTTCTGGACCCGCTACGGCGCCACCATCCGCTCGCGAGGATCGCTCGCCCTCGCGGGGCCCCGCCAGGTCAGTGCGAAGCGTCCGGTGCGCGTCGGCTTCGCCCTGGTGCTGCTGGTTTTCGGGATCCTCCTGCCGCACATCGTGAACAACGCCTTCTGGCAGTCGGCGCTCGTGACCTACGTCGCGATCTACGTCCTGCTCGCCATTGGGCTCAACGTCGTGGTGGGCTTCGCCGGCCTGCTGGATCTGGGCTACGTCGCCTTCTACGCGATCGGTGCCTACACCACGGCGTGGGTCACCGGGGCCTTGCCGACCCCGCCACCCTTCGGCCACGCCCTCGACGCCTTCTGGGCTATCCCCTTCGCCGTGGTCTTCGTGGTGATCGCGGGCGTCCTCCTCGGTGCGCCGACGTTGCGCCTCCGGGGGGACTACCTGGCGATCGTGACGCTGGGCTTCGGCGAGATCATCACGATCTTCGCGAACAACCTTTACGGGATCACCGGTGGCTCGACGGGGACCAAGCAGATCCCCCACCCGGTCTTTCACGTAGGGCCGATCAAGTACACGTGGGGCCTCGCGCCGGTGCCCTACTACTACCTGGCCCTCGGCTCGGTGGTGCTCTTCCTTATCATCTTCTCCCTGCTCCAGCGCTCGCGGGTGGGCCGCGCCTGGACGGCTATTCGCGAGGACGAGGTCGCCGCGGAGTCGCTCGGGATCAACCCCCTGAAGTTCAAGGTGATGGCCTTCGCGGTCGGGGCGGCCTCGGCCGGCTTCGCCGGGGTGATCACCGCGAGCGCCGACAACTTCCTCTTCCCCTCGAGCTTCACCCTCACCTTCTCGATCAACATCCTCGTCCTGGTCATCCTGGGCGGGATGGGGTCGATCTCGGGTGTCGTCGTGGGCGCGATCATCATCCAGGTGGTCCAGGCCTACCTCAACCACACGCCCCCGGCCGGCTACCAGCAGCCCGACCTCTACATCTACGTGGGGGCCCTGCTCATCACGATGATGATCTTCCGGCCCGCCGGCCTCATCCCGTCGCGCCAGCGCCGGCGCGAGATAACCCTCTACGAGAAGTCCCACGAGGGTCACCCCGACGAGGTCCTGTTGGGAGACGACGTATGACCGTCGAGAACGTCTTCGAGGTCGAGCACGTGACCCTGCGCTTCGGCGGAGTCGTCTCGCTCAACGACGTGAGCCTCGTCCAAAAGCGCGGCGAGATCTTGGCCGTCATCGGGCCCAACGGTGCGGGCAAGACGTCGTTGTTCAACTCGCTCACGGGCGTCTACCAGCCCCAGGAGGGCACGGTCACGTTCCACCGGGCCGACGGGCGCTCGATGTCGGTGATCGGCAAGAAGGCCCACCGTGTCGCC
>JAKCEK010000109.1 GCA_021838005.1 Actinomycetes bacterium | reverse complement strand
GTCCCCGACGGCGAGGCGGCAAAGTCGCTGGCCCATCTCGAGGCCCTGCTCGAGCGCCTCGCGCTCGCCAACCTCTCGCGCGACGACGTGGTCGTCGCGGTCGGCGGCGGGTCGGTCTGCGACCTCGCGGGCTTCGCCGCGTCGGTCTACCGCCGAGGGGTGGGCGTCGTGCACGTGGCGACGTCGCTCGTGGCCCAGGTCGACGCCGCGGTCGGCGGCAAGACGGGGGTGAATCTGCGCGCCGGCAAGAACCTCGCCGGAACCTTCCACCAGCCCTGGGGCGTGCTCTGCGACACCGAGGTGCTGGCGACCCTGCCCGAACGCGAGATTCGCAACGGCCTCGCCGAGGTCGCCAAGTGCTGGCTGATCGAGAACCGGCCCGCCGAGGCGGTGGCCGACACCTCGCGGGTCGCGCTGGTGGAGGTGGCCGTCGGGCTGAAGGCCCGGATCGTCGCGGCCGACGAGCGCGAGAGGGGGCCACGCGCCGTCCTCAACTACGGGCACACGCTGGCTCACGCGCTCGAGGCGCTGGCCCGGGCGCGCGGTGACGACGTGCGCCACGGCGAGGCCGTCGCTACCGGGCTCGCCGTGGCGGCCCGGCTGGCCCGAGCCCTCGGGCGGATCGACGAGCGGCGCGTCGCCTACCACGACGCGGTGCTCGACGCCTTTGGCCTGGCCCCGTGGTCGACGCCGGCCTACGAGCCCGGGGCACTCATCGAGGTGATGACCCGGGACAAGAAGGCCCACCACGACCTCACCTTCGTCCTCGACGGTCCCGGCGGGATCGAGACGGTGGCCGGGGTCGACCCGGGATACGTGCACGACGTGCTAGAGCGGTTCGAGGAGGAGAGATGAGTGGCGTGATTCTGATGCTCTCGGGGCCCAACCTCGACCAGTTGGGCCGACGCGACCCCGCGCTCTACGGCACGGCCACCCTGGACGAGCACGTCGTGCGCCTCACCGGGGCGGCCCGGGCGCGCGGCTACGCGCTGCGCCACGTGCAGTCGAACTTCGAAGGAGAGCTCATCGAGGCGGTGCGCGACGCCACCGACTGCGTCGCCCTGATCGTGAACGCCGGGGCGCTCACCCACACCTCCTGGGCGCTCGCGGACGCCCTGGCGACCTTCGCCGGGCCCGCGGTCGAGGTCCACCTGTCCAACCCGGCCGCGCGCGAGCCCTTCCGCCACCTCACGACCCTCGCGGGCGTCGTGGAGGGCTCGATCGCGGGCTTCGGCGCCCTCAGCTACGACCTCGCGCTCGAGGCCGTCTGGCGCCTCCTCGAGCGCGGGCCCGGCGTCGTCGGCTCCTAGACTCGTCCCCGCACGCTTTCGCGAAGGGGAAACGGGCTCATGGCCGCCATCACGACCTCCGACATCAAGAACGGCATCACGATCAATTTCGACGAGGGCCTCTACACGATCATCGAGTTCCAGCACGTCAAGCCGGGCAAGGGCGGGGCCTTCGTGCGCACCAAGTTGCGCAACCTGCGCTCCGGGGCGGTCATCGAGCGCACCTTTCGCGCCGAGGAGCGTCTCGACCAGGCGATCATCGACAAGCGCGACACCCAGTTCCTCTACCGCGACGGGGAGGACTACATCTTCATGGATCAGACGACCTTCGACCAGGTGCCGGTGCGCGCGGCGACGCTCGGGGAGGCCGCGAACTTCCTCGTGGAGACGGGTCGGGCCATGCTCGTGTCCTACGAGGATGAGGTCATCGGGGTGGAGCTGCCGGCGTCGGTGGAACTCACCGTGACCGACACCGAGCCGGGGGTCCAGGGTGACCGGGTGTCGGGCGCCCGCAAGCCGGCCACCCTGCAAACCGGCTACGTCGTCCAGGTGCCGCTGTTCGTCGGGCCGGGCGAGGCCATCAAGGTCGACACCCGCACCGGCGAGTACATGACCCGGGCCTAGGGTGAGCCTCGGCCCCGAGCGCCACCGCGCGCGCGAGCGGGCCCTCGAGATTCTCTACGAGGCGGCCATCAAGGAGCGTCCCGCGCGCGACGTTCTGGCGTCGCTGCCGGTCGCCCCCGACCCCTACACCGTCGAGCTCGTGGACTCGGCCGAGGCGCACCGCGCCCGCGCCGAGAGCCTGATCGGCGCGTGCGCCATCGACTGGGCCCTCGAGCGGATCGCCCTGGTCGACCGGCTGGTGATGACCCTCGCCGTGGGCGAGATGCTGCTCAGTGACCCGCCGCCCCTCGCCGTTATCCTGGACGAGGCGGTGGAGCTGGCCAAGGTGTTCTCGACCGAGGGGTCGGCGTCGTTCGTGAACGGCGTCTTGGCCGCGCTCGCGCGACGCCTCACCAACTGACGAGAGGGGATGGCACGTGCCGGGGATGTCGCCCAAGGGCATCTCGCTCACCAACGCCCTCACCGTCTCGGCCTTCCACCACAGCGCCTATCAGGTCGCCCTGTACTGGATCATCGCCGTCGCCCTGGTCGCCCTGGTGGCGGCGGCCCTCACCGGCCGGATCGGCTCGTTCAACCTGTCGCCGGAGGGCCTCGCCGAGCCGCGGGCGCGCACCGTGCTGCGGGTGGGCTTCGGGGTGCTCTGGCTCATCGACGGGCTGTTGCAGTTCCAGCCGGGAATGCCCCTCGGCCTCGCCAACGACGTCGTCCAGCCCGCCCTCGCGGGCACGCCCGCCTTCTTCCGGCCCGTCCTGCGCCACGCGATCACCCTGTGGAACCTGCACCCGATCGCCCTGGCGACGGGCGTCGCCTGGCTGCAGGTGGGTCTCGCCCTCGCCCTGATTAGCTCGAACGGACGGCTGGGTCGGGTCGCCGGGGCCGTGTCGGCCGGGTGGGCGCTGCTCGTCTTCACGGTGGGCAACGGGCTGGGGGGCATCTTCGCCCCCGGCGCGTCGATCCTGTTCGGCTGGCCGAGTGCCGCCTTCTTCTACCTCGTCGCCGGGGTCTGGCTCGCCCTCCGCCCCGATTTTTTCGCCCGGCGCTTCTCGCGCGTGACGACCCGACTGGTCGCCGTTGTCCTCGTCGTCGGGGCGGTCCTGCAGGTCCTGCCGTCGGCGGGCTTCTGGCGGGGAGGCAACGTCAACGCTCTCACCCGGATGTCGCGCTCGATGACCGCGATGGCCCAGCCCCACCCCCTGGCCTGGGTGGTGCGCCACGTCGGGGTGCTGGCCGGCACCATGGGCGGGGGCTTCAACGTCGTCGTCGTGCTGTGGCTGCTCGTGAGCGCCACGGGCCTGTGGTGGGCGACGCGACGACCGGCCACGTGGCCCTACGTCGTCTTCGGGGTGGGGGCGATCCTGGTCTGGGTGGGCGCCGAGGACCTCGCGGTCTTCGGGGGTGTGGGCACCGACCTCAACTCGATGGTCCCGATGGCCCTCCTCGCCTGGTGCGCGCGGCCGTCGCTCGCGGCCCGCGAGCCCTACGCGCGGCGCTGGCCGCGCGAGCTGCGCTCGAATTCGGGCTCGGTCGTGGCGGCGTTCGCCGCGGCGATGGTGCTCGTCGCGTCGGTGTCGATGGCGGTGGCGGCGGCCTCGCCGGCCGAGTCGACCCTCTTTCTCGCCGCGAACGGCTCGGTGGGCTCAGAACACGTGCGTGAGACGCCCTTCACCCTCACCGATCAGTACGGACGGCCCTTCACCCTCGGCGAGCACCGGGGCCGCTACACGATCCTGGCGTTCCTCGATCCGGTCTGTTGGACCGACTGTCCGATCATCGCCAACCAGCTCGCGCAGGTTCGCGCCGCCCTGGGGCCCCACGCGCCGGTCGACGTCGTGGCGGTCGCGGCCAACCCCGAGCACCAGACGCTGGCGAACGTGCGCCACTTCATCGCCATCCACCACCTCTCTTCGGTGCCCGACTTCTACTTCGTGACCGGCCCGGTCGCCAAGACCCGGCCCGTGTGGAACGCCTACGGCATCGGGGTCTCGAACGAGCGGGGCTTCGCGATGAGCATCCACGCCGACTACCTCTATCTGATCGACTCCCGGGGCTACGTGCGCTGGCTGGTCCCGGACGACCCGGGGCGCGGCGGCGCCCAGACCACCTCGACGGTCGAGGAGCTGCTCGGGCTCCTCGACCAGATCGGCCTGCGCTAGCCCGTCGGGGAACCCTCGTCGTGATGGACCCGGCGCAGGTACTCGTTGTAGGCCTCGAGGGCGGCGTCCTCGACCGGGTCGGCGGCCGGGGGGACGGGGGTGGAGCGCTCTTCTCTCAGCATCTTGCGCGCCATGTACAGCGCGTAGAGCGAGAAGAGGGGCCACTCAAAGACGTAGGCCCACGAGAGGCGATTGCCCGTGAGGGCCCGGTCCAGCTCGACCCCAAAGGCCGTCCAGCAGAGGGCCTCGGCCAGGGCCAGGCCGAGGTAGATGAGAAGAACGTTCTTAGTTTTCGTCGGCAACAGTCCCTAATTTATTCGGCGTCCTGGCTACTGTTCACCGGGAGCCGTGAGCACCCTTCGCTAAGGAGTTTGGTATGACGATGAGTGGAAGATTGGGGACCGTCCTCGGACTCTTCGTGGTCGCCGTCGGGCTGATCATCTGGGTCCTGATGGGACTGCTGACCCCTGGCACGCCCGGGGGGGTCGTGAACTTCGTCGGCAGTTCGGCCGCGGGCCAGCCCGTGAACATGACGATCCAGACCGTCGGCTCGATCGGCTACGGGGACCACCCGACGTGGGTCTCCTACCTCGTGAAGACCCCTCAGGGCAAGTGGATCCACGACACCACCTGGCAGCTGCCGGCCAACACCCAGATCAACGTGACGGTCCTGCAGTACGACTCGGGCAGCCCGCTGCGCAACCAGGAGTGGGGACAGGTCACGGGCACCACCGGCAACGTCGCGTCTCTCAACGGCACCTCCTACAGCACGTACAACTCCTACGCGGGCACGGGCGTCGGCCACACCTTCACGGTCCCCTCACTCGGGCTGAACGTCCCGCTGGTCGGGGTGAACGGCAACCTCTCTTTGTGCGGCGTGGCTCCGTGCTCGCCGAAGCAGCCGCACAACACGATCACCTTCAGCTTCAAGACGCCGGCCAAGACGGGTGAGTACCACTGGCAGTGCTTCGTGCCCTGCGGCCTGGGCTACCTCTACGGCAACGGCGGTCCGATGTCCACCCAGGGCTACATGGGCGGCTTCTTGGACGTGGTCCAGCAGTAACCGGTATCGAGCGACGACGACGGAGAGATCCCAATGAACAACGGAAGTGAGATGCGCCGCATCGTGACCGCCTGGGTCATCGTGTCGGTGATCGGTGACCTGCTGTGGTGGTTCCTGGTCGGTCCGCACATCCCCCCCGGGAACATGACCGAATCGGCCCACTGGAACCAGTTCGACTTCAACATCCTCGCCGTCACGGCCCTGCCGGTCGTGTTCATGGTGTGGATCTGGCTGGGCTACGCGGTGGTGAAGTGGCGCGACAAGCCCGGCGTGCCGGACCCGGTGGGAGGCGAGGCCGCCAAGGCCAGCCGCGGCGTGCAGGCCGGCTGGATCACGATCACCTCGATCGTCGTGGTGTCGGCCGCGATCTACGGCACCATCGCCCTCATCGGCGACCACGGCTCGGGTGGCGGCGAGGGCCCGAACCCCGTGTGGGCGCCCGAAGGTGCAATCGCCGCCAACAACGCGGCCCTGGCGGGCAAGGCGACCTGGTCGCCCGCCGGCAGCCAGCCCCTCGTCGTCCAGGTGATCGCCCAGCAGTGGAAGTTCACCTATCGCTACCCGGCCTTCGGCGGCATGGAGACGGACCGGCTCCTGCTGCCCGTCAACACCGAGGTCGTCTTCGACGTCACGTCGCTCGACGTCATCCACGACTTCTGGGCCTACCAGTTGAGCGTCAAGGCCGACGCCAACCCCGGGGTCAACAACGTGGCCTTCGCCGACACCAAGCAACAGGGTCAGTTCATGGTGCGCTGCGACGAGCTCTGCGGCATCTGGCACGGGGCGATGTACAACAGCGGCCGGATCCTCTCCAAGACGGCCTTCATGGCCTGGGCGACCAAGACCGAGGCGCAGAACGCGCAGAACACCAAGTACCTGCCGCCCTTCGCCTGGACCTACACCCCCGACGCCAACGGCGCG
>JAKCEK010000108.1 GCA_021838005.1 Actinomycetes bacterium | reverse complement strand
GGTGCGCCGCAGAGCGCTCACCACGGTGGCGCACCGCAGCACGACCCCGCGCGCGGCGAGCACGGCGCCGAGCGCGTCGGGCAGCGAGCCCAGGCCGCTCGTGAGCGTGACGAACGCCGGACCGGGGGTGACGGCCGCGGGGGTGGGACCGGGGGAGACGGGGTCGCCCTCGCGAAGGGCGGCGGCGAGGGACCCCCCGCGTCGGGCGGCCTCGAGGAGTGCCGGGAAGACCGAGCGCGCCGAGAGCTCGTCGATGCGCCCCGCCTGGATCCCCCCGATGAGGGGTTCGACGAGGCCGTGGGCCACTTCGTCACCGAGCTTGGCGCGCACGATCGCCCCGACGGTGGCGTCCTCGCCCACGGCGAGTCGCCGGGGCCAGCGCCGGTCCCGGACGAGGGCCCAGCGCGCCCGTCGACTCAGGCCGGGCCAGTGGCGCAGCGCCGCCGGGTCGGTCGGCACCCCGAGCGCGAGGCCCGACGGCATCTCCCGGGCGGCCCCGCGCAGCCAGATCCACGCCCCGGTCGCCGCGATGGGCTCGAGGCGCTCACCGAGGCCGAGCTCCTCGACGAGCCCGACCGCCTCGGGCCGTCGGGCGAGGACCCCGTCGGGCCCGACGTCGAGGACCCGTCCGGCGAGTTCGGCCGTCGCGAGTGGGCCGCCGAGGCGCTCGGTGGACTCGATGAGCTCGACCCGGGGGGTCACCTCGTCGGGTCCCGACGCCCCACCGCTCAACTCGTAGGCCGCGGCGAGCCCGGCGATGCCGCCGCCGACGACGACGACCGAGCGACGGGCCACCTAGGTGGCCGCGAGGACCACGTCGGCCAGGATCGACGTGAACGCGGGGTCGTCGTTCAGTGAGGTCGTGCGCACCAGGTGGAGTCCGATCTCGCGCGCCACGCCCTGAGCCTCGACGTCGATGTCGTAGAGGACCTCGAGGTGGTCGGCGACGAACCCGATGGGGCAGGACACGACGTCGGTCACCCCCGAGGCGCGCAGGTCGCGTAACACGGCCAGGATGTCGGGGCCGATCCACGGGTCGGCCGTGCGCCCGGCCGACTGCCAGGCGGTGGTGTAGCGCGAGACGCCCGCGAGCGCCGCGGCGCGTCGCGCGGAGTCGAAGAGCTGGTCCGGGTAGTCGTCGCCCCGCTCGAGGATCGACTCGGGGAGCGAGTGGGCGCTGAAGACGACCACCGTGGACGAGGCGCGCGCCGGGTCGAGGGTGGCCAGGGCGTCGGTGACCCGCGCGGCGATCAGCTCCAAGAAGCCGGGGGCGTCGTACCAACGACCGATCGGGGAGAAGCGCACCGCGGGCCCCAGGGCCTCGCGGGCCCGGTCCATGTACTGGGCGGTCGACATCGACGACGAGTGGGGGGCCAGCGCGAGCCCGACGACCTCGCCGAAGCCCTCCTCGCGGAAGGCGCTGGCGGCCTCTTCGAGTAGGGGTGGCTCGTACTTCGAGCCGAAGCGCACGTCGAAGGCGGCCGGAGCGCGCCGCTCGAGCTCAGAGCGCAGCCCCGCCACCTGGGCGGCGGTGCGCTCGGCGAGCGGCGAGGTCCCCCCGATCGCGTCGTAGCGCCGCGTGAGGTCGGCCAGCAGCTCGGCGGTCGGCGCCCGCCCGTGGCGGATCCGGGTGTAGTACGCCTCGACGTCGTCGGGGGTGGTGGGCGTCCCGTAGGCCATGACCAGCACGCCCGTCCTCATCGCACCCCCGCCCGGCCCTCGTCGTGCACCACGCGCACCACGGCCTCGAGGACGCTCGGGTCGGTCGAGGGCAGCACGCCGTGGCCCAGGTTAAAGACGTGTCCGGGCGCCGTGCCCGCCGTGGCGAGCACCTCACGCGCCGCCTCGACCGCGAGCGACGCGGCGCCGAGGCAGCGCGCCGGGTCGAGGTTGCCCTGGACCGCGCGGTCCCCGACGCGCGCGCGGGCCCGATCCAGGTCCACGTGCCAGTCGACGCCCACCACCGACGCCCCGCTCTGGGCCATGAGGTCGAGGATCTCCCCGGTGCCCACGCCGAAGACGATCGTGGGCACGCCGAGGTCCGCCAGGCCCTCCAGGACGCGCCGGGTCGGGCCCAGGGCGAAGCGGGCGTACTCGTCGCGGGTGAGCGAGCCGGCCCAGGAGTCGAACAGCTGGACGGCTCGGGCCCCGTGGGCCACCTGGGCGCGCAAGAAGCCGACGGTGATCGCGACGAGCCGGTCGCACAGCCGGTCGAACAGGTCCGGGTCGGCGTGCATGAGGGTCTTGATCACGCCGAACTCGCGAGTGGGGGCACCCTCGACGAGGTAGCTCGCCACGGTGTAGGGCGCACCGGCGAAGCCGATGAGCGGCACGGCGGGGTCGAGGGCGGCCACGACCTTCTCCACGGTCGCGGTGACGTGCGCCACGTCGTCCTCGGTGAGCTCGCGCAGGCGCTCGAGGTCGCGCGCGTGGCGGAAGGGGTCCTCGACGACCGGCCCGCGCCCCGGCACGACGTCGATGCCGAAGCCGATCGCGTGGTAGGGCACCACGATGTCGGAGAACAAGATGGCGGCGTCCACGCCGTAGCGGCGCACGGGCTGCAGGGTGACCTCGCAGGCCACGTCGGGTTGGGCGATGGCCTCGAGGATCGAGCCGGTCGAACGCAGCGCCCGGTACTCGGGTAGGGAGCGACCCGCCTGGCGCATGAACCACACGGGTACGTGGTCCACCGACTCTCCTCGGCAGGCCCTCAAGAAGGCCGATTCGCTCACCGCGCCCCTTTCGACCGGCCCAATCTACGCGGGCCCCGACGCACTCGATCGGGACGGGCCCGACCTCGCCTAGACTCGTTCCTTCCCTATTCCAAGGACGGTGTGCCGATGGCCCACGAGCGTGAGATCGCCGAGGAGCAGGCGTTCCTCGACCGCGCCTTGGGAGCACTGGACCACATGCGCCGCGAGGCCGCCTCGATGCGCGACAGCGCCGCAGTGGCGACGATGCGCGGGGCGGGGGACCTCGTGGAGCGCGACGTCGTGATGGGTACGGCCCTGCACCGACTGGACCAGCTCTCCATCGGCGACCAGGCCCTGTTCTTCGGCCGGATCGACTACCACCCGCGAGAGGACGGCCGGGCCGAGACGTACCACGTCGGGCGCCTCGCCGTGTCCGACGAGGGACTCAACCCGCTCGTGGTCGACTGGCGAGCGCCGGTCGCCGAGGCCTTCTACCGCGCGACCGGCGTCGAGCCGCTGGGGCTGTCGCGCCGGCGCCACGTCGCGATCAAAGCGAACGCGGTCGTGGGGGTGGAAGACGAGTACTTCGCCGACGATCGCGGCGAGCTCGACCTGCCCGAGGACGAGGTCCGTGCGGCCACCGACGAGGGCCTCATCGAGGGCGAGCTGGCGCTCGGGGGGCCGGGGGCGCTGCTGGCGGCCCTCGGGCGGGCGCGCACCGGGCGCATGGGCGACATCGTGGCGACCATCCAGGGCGAGCAGGACGAGATCATCCGCAGCCCCCTCGCGGGGATCCTGCTCGTCCAGGGCGGACCGGGCACGGGCAAGACCGCCGTCGCCCTCCACCGGGCCGCCTACCTCTTGTTCACCCACCGCGCCACGCTCGAGCGCCAGGGCGTGCTCGTGGTCGGGCCCAACCCGCTCTTCCTCGACTACATCGAAAACGTGTTGCCGTCGCTCGGCGAGTCCGGCGTGACGCTCTCGACGGTCTCGGGTCTCGTCACCAACGTCGAGGTGCGCGCCGAAGAACCCGACGACGTGGCGCGGCTGAAGGGCGAGCTGCGAATGGCCACGGTCCTGGCGCGGGCGCTGCGCACCCGCGAGCGGCCCCTCAAGAACGACGTGGAGATCCCGCTCGGTCGGGCGGTCCTCGTCCTGCGGTCCCGTTACACCAGAGACGCCGTCGAGAGGGCGCGGCGCCGACCCGGGACCCACAACCAGCGTCGCTCGACCGTGGGCCGCGAGCTGGCGGCCCGACTGGCCCAGGAGTATCTCGCCCGCGTCCGTCGTGACCACGACGAGGCCGGCTCGCTCGAGGAGCTCGCCGAGCAGATCCGCCTCACGCCTTTGTTCAAGGAGGCCCTCCAACGGATCTGGCCGCGGCTGTCGGGCCAAGAGCTCCTCCACGACCTCTTCGGTGCCCCGGCCCTCCTGCGCGCGGCGGGCCGGGGCGTGCTCAGCGACCACGAGATCGCCTCGCTGTACCGCCCCCGTTCGGCGTCGGTCGACGACGTCGCCTGGACCAAGGCCGACGCGGCCCTCATCGACGAGGCCCGGGTGCTGGTCGGCCCCCGGCGGCGTCCCCGCTCCGCCGCGAGGGCCGACTCGGCCGCGGCGATCGAGGTGGACCTCGACGCCTACTCCGGCGACGTGCGCGCGGCCGCGCTTCGCGAGGCGCAGCGCGTCGCGGGCTCGGGAAGCGTCGAACTCGACGAGGCCGAGTTCGTCACCTACGGTCACATCGTCGTGGACGAGGCCCAGGACCTCTCGCCGATGGAGCTGCGCGTCCTCAGGCGTCGCGACCTCTCGGGCTCGATGACGATCGTCGGGGACATGGGCCAGGCGACGAGTGCCAGCTCGTCGGCGTCGTGGGACGCGCTGCTGTCAGCGCTCGGGCCGCGCCGAGAGCCGCGTCGGGTCGACCTCACGATCAGCTACCGCACCCCCGAAGAGGTCCTCGACTTCGCGGCGCCGACGCTCGCCGCCGCCGCGCCCGACCTGGTGGCGCCGCGTGCGGTGCGGCGCGTCGGTGTCGTCCCCGAGGTGTTCGAGGTGGGGGCCGCGGACGTTCTCGCCGCGGCCGCCGCGGCCGCCCGACGCGCGCTCGACGACGTGGCGCCGGGACGGGTCGCGGTGATCGTGCCCGACCAGAGCGTGCGCGACACCCTCGACGCGTTGACCGCCGCCGGCCTCGCGGCCGTCGACCCGCGCGTCGCCGGGGGCCGGGGGCTCTCGGCCGACCTCGTCGTCGTCCCCGCCGAGGGGGCCCACGGGCTCGAGTTCGACGCCGTGGTCGTCGTCGGGCCTGGTCAGATTGCGAGGCGGGGGGCCGGCGCCGGTGAGGCGGCCTCCCCTCGGGGCCTGCGCACGCTCTACGTAGCCCTCACGCGCCCGACCCGCCGGCTCAGCGTTGTCTCGGGCGAGGCGCTGCCGGAGAGCGTGCGCGCGGCGCTGGAGGCGCGCCGGCGCAACGAACGGGTCGTCGAAATCGACTAGAAAAGAGGCCGTGAGTCAGGCCGCCCCCACAAGCCTGGCGAACGCGGGGAAGATCGTTCACGACCGTCCGCCGATGCTCGCCATCGGCGTGATGATCTGGCTCGGCTCTGAGCTGATGTTCTTCTCCGGCCTGTTCGCCGCCCTGTTCACGATTCGAGCGCACCTCGCGTCGTGGCCCCCCGTGGGCACGAAGGTTGACACCCTTCAGGCCGGCGTCTTCACCGTCATCCTGGTCGCCTCGTCGTTCACGATGCAGTGGGCGGTGTGGCTGATCGAGCACCGCGAGCGCGGCCGGGCCCGCAACTGGATAATCGTGACGATCGTGATGGGGACGCTCTTCCTCGGCAACCAGGCCTACGAGTGGACCCACCTGGCGACGCGGTGGTACACGAACTCCTACGGCTCGATCTTTTTCATCACGACCGGCCTGCACGGCCTGCACGTCTTCTTGGGCCTGGTGGCGATGGGTTTCCTGCTCTTTCGCATGCGGGGGCGCCAGGGCGACCCCGGGGAGCTGTCCACCTTCCAGGCCGTCAGCTACTACTGGCACTTCGTCGACGTGGTCTGGATCGGCCTGTACTCGTCCCTGTTCTTGCTCAAGTAGGTCCCCGGTGCGTCGTCCCCTCCTTGTCCGCCTGAGCCTCGCCGCCGTCGCGGCGGCGTTCGCCCTGGGTCCGCTCGCGCTGTTCGCCGGGGCGGCCGGGGCGGCTCCGGGGCCGTTCCAGACGACCCGCCACAACGCGGGCACCCCGAACTCGAGCCAGGTCACGCGCAACGCGAGCGGCCAGATCATCTCCTACGGTGACAAGTGGATCACTTACAACGCGCCCTCGTCCGCGCTGACCCAACTGGGCGAGGCCCTCTACATGGAGAAC
>JAKCEK010000107.1 GCA_021838005.1 Actinomycetes bacterium | reverse complement strand
GTGCTCGCGTGCTCGAACGTCATCCTCTCCAACGGCGACCCGGCCTTCATCCCCGAGGGCGCCGACCCGATCCTCGCCTTCCTCGAGGCCGGGGCCACGCTCACCGCGTTGATGGACGAGCTCGGCAAGTACCGGGTCGACCAGCCGGTCGACGACCTCACGAGCGCCCTCGTGAACGCCGAGATCGAGTCAGAGAAGCTCACCCAGCAAGAGCTCGCGTCGTTCTTCGTCTTGCTGCTCGCGGCCGGCAACGAGACCACGCGCACGGCGCTCGCCCACTCCCTGGTGGCCCTGAGTGACCACCCCGACCAGCGCCGCCGGCTGCTCGAGGACTTCCCCGGGCTGAGCGCGACCATGGCCGACGAGATGGTGCGCTGGGCCTCGCCGGTGATCTGGATGCGCCGCACCCTCGCCACCGACTACACGCTCTCGGGCGTCGAGCTCGCCGCCGGTGACAAGGTCGTCTTGTTCTACAACTCGGCCAACCGCGACGAGGACGTCTTTGACGACCCCTTCGTCTTCGACGTCGGGCGCGCACCCAACGACCACTACGGCTTCGGGGCGCCGGGACCCCACTTCTGCCTGGGCGCGCACCTCGCGCGCCGCGAGATCACCGTCATGTGGCGCGAACTGCTGGCGCGCGTGCCGGCGATCCACGCCACCGAGGCGCCGGTGAAGCTCCAGTCGAGCTTCATCAACGGCGTCGTGCGCCTGCCCTACGACTTCTAGTCGACCCGCTCGGCGAGCGCCTCGTCGAAGCTACGCAGGGCGCGCGGCCCCCACACCGTGCCCGGTCCGCCGTTCATCATGATGACCACGCCCATCGCCTCGGCGACCTGCTCGCGGCTGACGCCCGAGCGCGCCGCACCCCGCGCGTGGGAGCCGACGCACCCGTCGCACTCGCGCGTCGCGGCGATGGCCAGGGCGATCAGCTCCTTCTGGGCCACGCTCAGCGCCCCGTCGCTCATGACCGCCCGGTGCATCTGGGCGTAGCCCTGAAGAACGTCGGGGATCAATTGGCGCAGGGCCCTCGCCGGCTCGCGCAACTCGTCACGCACTTCACCGATGTGCTCCATGTCCACCTCCGCTCGCAGCGTATCCTCGCCCCACGCCTAGGCTCGTCGCCGTGACCGCCATCGACGACGTGCTCGCCGCGAACGACGCCTACGTCTCGGCTCACGGGCATCGGCCCCTGGCGACCGAGCCGAAACGGCGACTCGCCGTCGTGACGTGCATGGACGCGCGCCTCGACCTGTTCGGGGCGTTCGGGCTCGAGCTGGGTGACGCCCACCTCATCCGCAACGCCGGCGGTCTCGCGACCGAGGACGCCGTGCGCTCGCTGGTGCTGAGCCAGCAGCTCCTCGGCACCGAAGACGTGATGGTCGTCCACCACAGCCGCTGCGGCCTCGAGCACTCCGATGAAGGGGTCGTGCGCGAGCGCCTCGAGAGCGCGCTCGGCCGGCCCCTCCCCTTCGCCCTGGGGGCCTTCGCCGACGTCGCCGCCGACGTGCGCGCGACCGTCGCCACGCTGCGGGACCACCCCCTGCTGCGCTCGCGCGAGGTGCGGGGCTTCGTCTTCGACGTCGACTCGGGACGCCTCGACGAGGTCACCGACTAGAGCACCTTCTTGAACCCGCGGTGCGTGGGCCGAAAGCCGTGGGCCTCGTAGAAGCGGTGGGCGTCGGCGCGCGCCAGGTTGCTCGTGAGCTGGACCCGGTAGCAGCCACGCTCGCGCGCGAGCACCTCGGCCGCCTGGAGGAGGGCCCCGCCGATCCCGCGGCCGCGCCGGTCCTCGCGCACGTGAACACTCTCGAGCTCCGCGCAGAGCCCGCCGGCGTGCTGGAAGTGGCGCATCACGATCACCTGGCACAGCCCCACCACCGCGCCGTCCTCGGTCGCGACGAGCACCGCCCCGCCGCGCGCGGCCGTCTCCTCGGCGGCCCGCCAGTAGGCGTCGGGGTCGTCGGGCCGTTCGGCGGGCGGGCCGAGCGCGCCCCCGATCAGCACCGCCACGGCCGCCCCGACGTCGGCGCGCGCGAGCGGGCGGACCTCGACGTTCACCGCACGGGGTCGATCGGGGTGGCGGCGGCGAGCTCGCGCTCGACCACCTCGGCCGCGTCCAGGCACAGGTCCTCGCGCAAGAGGTCGCCCATCACCTGGACCCCGACGGGGGTCCCCTCGACGAGGCCGCACGGCGCGCACGCCGCCGGCAGGCCGAGCACGTTGGCCGGCACCGTGAAGCGCACCGCCTCCACGACGGCGAAGGCCGAGGCCCGGTCGGCCACGTCGAAACCGTGGGGGAAGGGCGGCCGGGTCCAGGTCGGTCCGACGACGAGGGGCCACTCGAGCAGGAACGCGCGCCACGCGCGCGCCACGGCGTAGCGGCGCTCGTCGGCCTCGGCGAGGGACGCGGCGCTGGGCGCCGCCAGCTCGAGCGTCGTGAGATCCAAGAACCGCCGGGCGTCGTCACCGAGCAGCGGCCAGGTCACCGCCCCGTAGACCGACAGTCCGTTCATCATGAGTTCGGTCCACGACCAGTAGGCCTCCACGAGGGCCGGGGGCTCGCGTTCCTCGACCTGGTAGCCGGCGGCCTCGAGGGCCGCCCCGGCGCGCCGGATCGCCTCAGCGACGCCGGGGTGGGTCGCCCCGCCGGCCGGCTCGGGCACGAGGGCGACCCGGCGCGCGGCCGGCGGCCCGTGCAGGGGCACGTCGAGGGACTGGGGGTCGCGGCGGTGGCGGCCCATCGCCACCTCGAGTCCGCGGCGCACGTCGGCGACCCGGCGCGCGAGCACCCCGTCGACGAGCATCCACTGCTCGAAGAACGGCACCTCGCCCGGCGCGCTGGCGTTGCCCCGAGCGATTCGGCCCCGGCTCGGCTTGATCGAGGCGACCCCGCAGCAAAAGGCCGGGCTGCGCAGTGAGCCCCCGATGTCGTTGCCCACCCCGAGCGGCGACATCCCGGTCGCCAGGGCCGCGCCCTCCCCGCCCGAGGAGCCGCCCACCGTGTAGCCGTGGCGCCAGGGGTTGTGGGTGGGACCGTAAAGGGAGGACTCGGTGTTCATGCGCAGCCCCAGGTCGGGCATGTTGGTGCGCGCGAGCATCACGGCGCCCGCCGCGCGCAGCCGCTCGACGATCGGGGCGTCCTCGGTGGCCACCCGCTCGACCAGGGCCGCCGTCCCCTCGTCGCTGGCGTAGCCCGCCACGTCGACGTTGACCTTGGTCGTGAAGGGGACCCCGTGCAGGGGACCCAGGGCCACGCCGGCGACGACCGCGTCGTCGGCCCGGCCCGCCTCGGCGAGGGCCTCCTCGGGACGGACCTCGACGACGGCGTTCACCGTCGCGTTCACGGCGTCGATGCGCGCGAGGTGGGCCTCGACGACCTCACGCGAGGAGACCTCGCGCGCGCGGATGCGCTGGGCGAGCGCTGTCGCCGACTCCCGCCAGAGCTCGTTGGCCACGCGCCCTCCTCGAGCCAGAGGATAACGCCCGGTCCCTCGGTCCCGCCACGACCTCGGCCGAGCCCGCGACGCCCGACCGACCGCTCCCACCAGGGCGATCGAGCCTCCCCGGGCCGGCGCGCAAATCACGCCCGGGTTGCTCGGTGTTCACGTTCGGTTTACCCGAGGTCCGTACGCTGAGGGCGTTCGTCGGAAGGAAAGCGCGGCATGGAAGATTCAGGGCAGCCGATGGCCACCACCGAGAGCGTCAGCGCGGTGCTCTCCGAGCTCGACCCCGACCGGCAGCGTCCGACGAACGTCCTCGCGGCGCAGCAACTGACCCTTCGCTTCGGCGCCACGACGATCCTCAGCGACGTCAACGTGGCCTTCCCCCGGGGCACGATCACCGCCCTCATCGGCCCCACCGGCTCGGGCAAGTCGACCTTCTTGCGCACCCTCAACCGGATGAACGACAGGGTCTACGGCTTCACCCACGAGGGCGAGGTCCTCCTCGAGGGCCAGAGCATCTGGGCCGGCGGCCAGGACCTGCTCACGATCCGCCGGCGGGTGGGCATGCTCTTCCAGCGGCCCAACCCCTTCCCCATGTCGATCAAGGACAACGTCGTCGCCGGCGTCCGGGCGCACCGGATCGCCCGCGGCAAGCAGCTCGACGTCGTGGCCGAGACGCGCCTGCGCGAGGTCGGGCTCTGGGACGCGGTGAAGGACCGCCTCCACGACTCGCCCTACCGGCTCTCCGGTGGCCAGCAGCAGCTCCTCTGCCTGGCGCGGGCGTTGGCGGTCGGCCCCGAGGTGCTGCTGCTCGACGAGCCGACCTCGGCCCTCGACCCCCTCTCCACCGAGGCGGTCGAGAGCCTGATGCGAGCGATGACCCCGGCGCTCACGATCATCGTCGTGACCCACAACCTGGGCCAGGCCCGTCGCGTCTCGGACCACACGATGTTCTTCTACGACGGCCGACTCGTCGAGCACGGTGTGACCGAGCAGGTCTTCTCGGCGCCCCGCCAACCCGACACCGACCGCTACGTCAACGGCCTGATGGGCTGAGCCGAGCGCCCGCTCGCCCGGCCGGGCGGCTCTAGCGACGACCCTCGGCGTGACGCTGGGTCCGATTGACCAGCATCCTCGAGACGACGAGCAGGGCGAGCACGAGCACGATCAAGATGAGGGCCGCGTCGAACGACAGGTACTGGCTCGACTTGATGGGCTGGTTGTAGTCGGTCCACACGTAGTAGGTGAGGTACGCGATCGGCTGGTGGATGAGCGACGCCGAGGGGAGGTTGTTGGTGATGCCCGCGGTGTAGATGAGCGGGGCCGTCTCGCCCACCGCGATCGCGAGCGCGATGAGCAGTCCGGTGACGATCCCCGGCAGCGCGCTACGGATCACGACCTTGCGCAGCGCGTAACCCGTGGACATGCCAAGCGCCTCGGCGCCCTCGCGGTAGGCCGTGGGGACCTGGCGCAGGGCCGACTCGGTGGACTTGGCGATGTAGGGCGTCACCATGAGCGAGAGGATGATCAGGGCGGGCAAGAGGGAGAACCCCCAGTGGAGCCCCACGCACAGCGCGACGTAGCCCACGTAGCCGAGCACAATCGAGGGGAAGCCGGAGAGGACCTCGGTCGCGGTGCGCAGCACGTTCCCCCCGCCCTTGCCGTTGCGCCGGGGCCGGGAGAGCTCGGCGAAGTGGACGCCCGCGAGGACGCCCACGGTGCCCGCGAGCACCAGGACGCCCCCCATGATCACGAGCGTGCCGAGGAGGGCGTTCTCAAGCCCCCCGCCCGTACCGAGGGGCACCGTGGTCAGCACGCTCCAATGCCAGTGGGGCACCGCGCGCACCACGACGTCGACGATCAGCCAGAGTGACGGGCCGACGACAAAGGCGAGGGCCGCCGTCGAGAGGGTCCGGAAGACCACCTCGCGGACGCGGCGGCCCCGGGTCGGGCGGTAGGCGGTCGTGACCTGGGCCACGGCTAGCCCCGCCCCACCGGCGCGACGTGGCGCGACGAGTTGTTGACGATCACCCGGGCCGCGACGTTCACGATCACCGAGATGACCGCGAGGACCAGTCCGGCCTCGGCGAGCGTCGCGATCGCGAAGCCCGTGCCGTCGGTGGCCGCGGAGTCGAGCTGGCTGACGATCGTCGCGGCGACGGTCGTCATCGTCCCGAAGATGTTCGGCGACACCGTGCCGAGCACCGAGCCCGAGATCATGGCGACGGCGATCGTCTCACCGAGCGCGCGACCGAGTCCGAGCACCGTGGCGCCGATGATCCCCGAGCGCACCCAGGGGATCGTGACCCGACGCGCCACCTCGGCGTCGGTCATCCCCAGCGCCTCGGCGCCCTCCTTCGGCAGCGGGGGCACCTGCATGAAGAGGTCGCGCGTCGTCGAGGCGATGATCGGCACGATCATCAGCCCCAGTACCAGGCCCGAGGTCAAGAGGCCCTCGCCGTACCCGGTGGGCCCCCGGAAGTAGCGCAGCACCGGGACGTTGGGGACGTGGTTCGCGATGAGGGGGTAGACGTGCGCGGCGAGGAAGGGGCCGAGCGTCAACACGCCCCACAGACCGATGATCACGCTCGGGATCCCCGCGAGGATCTCGACGAAGAACGACAGCGGCTTGGCCAGCCACGGCGGGAGCCGCTCGG
>JAKCEK010000106.1 GCA_021838005.1 Actinomycetes bacterium | reverse complement strand
AACGACGGGCGCGAGCACGATCGGCACCCGCGCGTGGATCCTTACGCCGGGGGTGCTCGCTCGCGCCGACACCACGGGGCGGGCGCCCTCGCCGTGTCCGAGCTGGCCCCGGTGGGCTCGACCAGGGAGAACTACTGGGTCGGGACGACCGCGACGCCCGAGGGACACCCCGACCGCCCGCGAAGGCCCGCCCGGCCCGTGGCGCCCCGCTCGGGGCCCCACGGGCCGGGCGAGACCCGCACGCACCATCTCGTCGTCGTCGCGCGCCGAATAACCCCTCGCCGGTACGTCCGCGCCCCGGTGGCTGTACGCTCGCAGTAGCACGACAAAGGAGAAGGCCGTGTTCTTTGGTGAGATTTTCGGTCCCGACCTGTTGATCGTCGTGATCGTCCTGGCCGTCGTCATCTTCGGGGGATCGGCCATCCCGAAGCTCGCCCGCAACCTGGGGAGCGCGAAGTCCGAGTTCGAGAAGGGCCTCAAGGAGGCCAAGGCGTCCGACGCGGCGAAGGCCTCGGACGTCACCGAGCCGAAGTCCGAGGCCGAGAAGTAGTCGACACCCCTTGACGGTGGACCTCGTCGAGCTCGCCGACCGCCTCTGGCGCGGCGAGGACCCCGACCACGCCTCCGCCCCCCTCGGTCCGGGCGGGCCGCTCGGCGAGGTGGCCGACGGCGTCGCCTTCTTGCCCAACTTCGCCAACTGCTCCATCGTCGACACCGGTGACGGCCTGGTCATGGTCGACACCGGCTCGATCCTGACCGCCGAGCGGGTCTTCGAAGAGGTGCGCGCCTGGCGCGGCGCGCGCCTCCGTCGCGCCGTCTTCAGCCACGGCCACATCGACCACGTCTTCGGTGTCGGCCCCTTCGACGAGGAGTCCGCGGAGCGGGGCTGGCCCCGGCCGACGGTCGTCGCGCACGCCCACCTGCCTCGGCGCTTCGAGCGCTACATCCTCACGGCGGGCTACAACGCGGTCATCAACCGCCGCCAGTTCGGCGTCGACACCCTGGAGTGGCCCCTCGAGTACCGCTTCCCCGACGAGACCTACGAGGTGACCACGTCGTTCTCGGTGGGCGACGACCACTTCGAGCTGCGCCACGAGAAGGGCGAGACCGACGACGCGACCGTGACCTGGCTCCCGGGGCGCCGGGTCCTCTTCAGCGGGGACCTCTTCATCTGGAACAGCCCGAACGCCGGCAACCCCCAGAAGGTCCAGCGTTACCCCAAGGAGTGGGCCGAGGCCCTTCGACGCATGGCCGCCCTCGACGCCGAGGTCCTCCTGCCGGGCCACGGCCTGCCGGTCGTCGGCGCGGCGCGCGTGGGTCAGGCGCTCACCGAGACGGCCGAGTACCTCGAGCACCTGGTGGACGCCACCCTCGAGGTGATGAACGCCGGCGGCCGCCTCGACGACGCCCTCCACTCGGTGCGCCCGCCCGCGCACCTGGCCTCGCGGCCCTACCTGCAGCCCTACTACGACGAGCCCGAGTTCATCGTGCGCAACGTCTGGCGCCTCTACGGCGGGTGGTGGGACGGCAACCCGGCCCACCTGCGCCCGGCGCCCGAGCGGCGCCTGGCCGCCGAGCTCTGCGCCCTCGCGGGGGGGCCCGGGGCGCTCGCCGAGCGGGCGAGCGCCCTCGTCGAGGAGGGCGGCGAGGCCGCGGACCGCCTGGCCGGGCACCTCGCCGAGACGGCGTGGCTCGCCGCCCCGGAGGACCCGGGGATCGCCGACGCGCGCCGGCGGGTCTTCACCGCGCTCGCCGAGCGGGCGACCTCGACCATGTCGCGGGGGGTCTTTCGCCACGCGGCGCGCGAGGCCGGCCGGGGCGCCGAGCGAAGCGGAGCGGCCTTAGAAACTGACTAAGGTCTCTGGTCGTGGAACCCTCCGCCCTGCCCCCCCAGGGAGGCCCGGAGCGGCCGCGACGTCGGGGACGCCTGCGCACGCTGCTCATCCTCCCCGTGGCCGCCCTCGCGTTGGCCGGCTGCACCGTCCCGCGCTTCGGCGCCTCGCCCGGGGCGACGACGAGCTCGAAGTCGGTCTTCCACCTCTGGCAGGGCTTCTCCATCGGGGCCGCGATCATCGGGACCCTGGTCGTCGTGCTCATCGCCTGGTCGGTCCTCTTCCACCGCCGCCGCGGTGAGGCGATCCCGCGCCAGACCCAGTACCACATCCCCCTCGAGCTGACCTACACGATCATCCCGGTGCTCATCGTGCTCGGCCTCTTCGCGGCGACGTTGGTCGTCGAGAACAAGGAGGTCGCCAACCCCAAGACCGACGTCGTCATTGACGTCAACGCCTTCCAGTGGGGCTGGAAGTTCTCCTACCCGGGCCACGACGTCGTCGTCGTCGGCCAGACCACCCAAGACCCGACCATGGTCATGCCGGTCGACCAGAACGTGCGGATCAACCTGACCTCGTCCGACGTCGTGCACGGCTTCTACGTCCACGCCTTCAACTTCAGCCGCTACGCCCTGCCCGGGGTGCTGAACCAGTTCACCCTGCGGGCCACCTCGACGGGCCTGTTCAACGGCCAGTGCACCCAGCTGTGCGGCCTCTACCACTCGTTGATGTTCTTCCGCGTCCGGGTGGTCTCGGCCGGCCAGTACCAGGCGTGGCTCAGCGCCCAAGCGAACAGCGCGGCCGCCCAGGCGGCGCAGTCGGCGACCAACCAGCAGATCTCCTCCATCGTCCCGACCAAGCCGACGAAGGGTTAGCCATGACCGAAGTGCTCGAGCGCCCCGCCCCCGCCGGGGGCCACGGCCACGAGGAGCACGGCCCCACCGGCATCCTCAAGTGGCTGACCACGACCGACCACAAGGTGATCGGGCTCAGCTACACGGTGACGGCCGTCGTCATGATGGTGATCGGCGGCGCCTTCGCCGAGATCATTCGCGGCCAGCTCTCGAGCCCCAACGGGACGCTCGTCTCGCTCGCGCAGTACAACGAGCTCTTCACGATGCACGGCTCGGTGATGATCTACCTCTTCGCCGGCCCCTTCGCCTTCGGGGCGCTCGCGAACATCATCGTGCCGATCCAGATCGGCGCGCCCGACATGGCCTTCCCGCGGCTCAACGCCCTGTCGTACTGGCTGTACCTCACCGGCTCGATCACCATGCTCTCGGGCTTCTTCGTCGCCGGCGGCGCGGCCAACTTCGGCTGGGTGGCCTACGCACCGCTGTCGAGCTCGGTGGCCACCCCGGGCTCGGGCGCCGACCTGTGGATCGGGGGTCTGCTGCTCACCGGCTTCTCGGCCATCTTCACCGGGGTCAACCTCTGCGCCACCGTCTTCTACCTGCGCGCGCCCGGCATGACGATGTTCCGCATGCCGATCTTCACCTGGAACCTGCTCGTGACGGCGATCCTGATCCTGCTGGCCTTCCCGGTGCTCACGGCCGGGCTGATCATGCTCTACGCCGACCGCCACTTCGGGACCCACATCTTCTCGGTGGCCGGCGGGGGGGTGCCCGTCCTCTGGCAGAACATCTTCTGGTTCTGGGGCCACCCCGAGGTCTACATCCTCGCCCTGCCCTTCTTCGGCATGGTGACCGAGATCATCGCCGTCTTCTCGAAGAAGCCCGTCTTCGGCTACAAGGGCATGATCTTCGCCACGCTCACCATCGGCGCCCTGAGCCTCGGCGTCTGGGCCCACCACATGTTCACCACGGGCACCGTGCTGCTGCCGTTCTTCTCGATCATGAGCCTGCTCATCGCGGTGCCCACCGGCATCAAGATGTTCAACTGGATCGGCACGATGTGGCGCGGCCAGATCTGGTTCTCGACGGCGATGTTGATGGCGATCGGCTTCCTCATCACCTTCCTCGTGGGCGGCCTCACCGGTATCTACCTCGCGAGCCCACCGCTCGACTTCTTCACCCACGACACCTACTTCGTCGTCGCCCACTTCCACTCGGTGGTGATGGCCCTCGTGCTCGGCGCGATGGGCGGCCTCTACTACTGGGGCCCGAAGATCACCGGCTATCTGCTCAACGAGCGCATCGGCAAGATCCAGTTCTGGTTCCTCTTCATCGGCACCCAGGTCTTCACCCTGCCCATGTACCTGCTCGGCCTGCGCGGCATGCCCCGGCGCATGGCGATCTACCCCCAGCACCCCTCGTGGCAGTACCTGAACGACTGGGCGACGGTCGGCGCCCTCATGATCGGCGTGTCGACGATCCTGTTCGTCGTCAACATCGTCTACAGCTGGAAGCGCTACCCGGCCGGCGACAACCCGTGGGACGGCCACACCCTGGAGTGGTTCACCTCCTCGCCGCCGCCGCACCACAACTTCTACCGGCTGCCCCCCATCCGCTCGGAGCGTCCGACCTGGGACTACAACCACCCCGAGCACCGCGCCCTCGAGCACGGCCACCACGAGCCCGCGGTCGACGGGAGCGTGAAGTGAGGACCGAGGCCCGCGTCCTGCTCGGACTGGGGACCTTCTTCGCGATCATGGACGCGGTCTACTGGTTCTGGTCGAAGGAGGACGCCGGGGGCGTGATGATCATCGCCGGCACGCTGCTCTGCTTCCTCCCGGGCCTCTACTACTTCTGGTGGAGTCGGCGCATGCGGCCGCGTCCCGAGGACGACCCGCACGCCGAGCCCGCCCAGGGCGCCGGTGTCGTGGGGACCTTCCCCGGCACCTCGATCTGGCCCTTCACGCTCGGGATGGCGTCGTTCGTGATGGTCCTCGCGCTCGTGTTCGGCGTCTGGCTCGTCGTGCCCGGCGTGGCCCTCATGTTCTGGGCCGTGGTCGGCGCGACGGGCGAGAGCCGACGTGGCGGACAGCACTGAGCCCTCTCGAGGGCACCCGCGGCTCGTGCTAAGTATGGTTCGCGGCCCGCAGACCGCGTAAGGAGGTTTCGTGACGGCCCTGGAGAGCTCGACGAAGGTACAGCTGGGCGGAAGGAGGGGCGGACCGGACCAGCCGACGTTGCGCCAGGACCGATGGTGGGTCCAACCGGTGGTCACGGTCTCGGTGCTGACCGCCTTTGTCATCTACTCGACGTGGGCGGCCTTCCAGAACGCCAACTACTACGTCGGGGCGAACGTGCATCGCGACCTCATCAGCCCCTTCTACTCGCCGTGCGTCGCGAACAGCTGCGTCGCGGGCTCGACCCACGGGTTCGTCCTCAGCGGGTGGAACCTCTCGCCGGCCCTCCTGATCTTGATCTTCCCCCTGGGGTTCCGGCTCTCGTGCTACTACTACCGCAAGGCCTACTACCGGGCCTTCTGGTGGTCGCCGCCGGCCTGCGCGGTGGCCGACGGCCACAAGTCCTACTCCGGTGAGACGCGCTTCCCGCTCATCATGCAGAACGTGCACCGGTACTTCTTCTACTTCGGCCTGCTCTTCAACGTCATGCTGACCTACGACGCCGTGCGCGCCTTCCACCAGCCGGGGATCGGCTGGGGGGTGACCGTCGGCACGCTGGTGCTCGTGGTGAACGCCGTGCTGCTCTGGCTCTACTCGGTCAGCTGCCACGCCTGTCGCCACCTCTGCGGGGGCCAGGTCAAGAGCTTCCACGCCCACCCGATCCGCCACCGGATCTGGAAGGCGCTCACTCCGCTCAACGCCCACCACATGAACTTCGCCTGGGCGTCGCTCATCTTCGTGGCGCTCACCGACGTCTACGTGCGCCTGGTCGCCTCGGGCGTCTTGACCGACTACCGCCTCTTCTAAGGACCGACGTGACCGACACCTACGAGCACCACGAGTACGACGTCCTGATCATCGGCGCCGGCGGCGCGGGCCTGCGCGCCGCCATCGAGGCCAAGCAGCGCGGTCTCTCGGTCGCGATCGTGACCAAGTCCCTGCTGGGCAAGGCCCACACCGTCATGGCCGAGGGGGGCATGGCGGCGGCGCTGGGGAACGTCTACCCGGAGGACAACTGGCGGGTCCACTTCCGCGACACCATGCGCGGGGGCAAGTACCTCAACAACTACCGCATGGCCGAGCTGCACGCGAAGGAGGCCCCGGACCGGGTCCTCGAGCTCGAGCAGTGGGGCGCCCTCTTCGACCGCACCCAGGCCGGCAAGATCCTCCAGCGCGACTTCGGCGGCCACCGCTACGCCCGCCTCGCCCACGTGGGCGACCGCACGGGCCTCGAGCTCATCCGCACCCTCCAGCAG
>JAKCEK010000105.1 GCA_021838005.1 Actinomycetes bacterium | reverse complement strand
CACCCACTGCAGCTCGGTGACGCCGGCGTGCAGCTCCGATTGGACGCTCGTCAAGACGGCGCTGGCGATGGTGTTGTCGAGGAAGGTGAGGAAGAGGACGAGGAGCAGCGAGGCGAAGCTGAAGTGCGCCCGTAGGGTCGTCGCCACCTGGTCGCGGCCCTCGCGTAGCCGCGCGGCGAGCCCTGATCCGGCGCCCTCGCCCTCCTCGCTCACCGTCCCACCCTCCGCTCAGGACCGCGGACGGGCGGGTGCGTCGCGGAAGCTCGTGCCGCTCGCCACGGCGACTACTTCTTGGGCAGGACGAAGGTGATCGGGAACGAGGTCGAGTCGCCGCCGGTGGCGTTGCCCACGCTGACGTCGCATCGGGCCAGGTTCACCTTGGTGGTGCCGCAGACCCCCGAGCCGATCTTGCCGGTGCGCACGACGAAGCGGGTGTCGGGCAGCGTTCCGTTGGCGGTGATGGTCACGGCCTTGGGCAGCGCGGCGAGGCTCGTCGGCACGTAGCACTGGCCCTGCCCCTTGGCGTTTCGCAGACACTCGACGATGTACACCGAGTCGCCCGGCTTGAAACCCGAGCCGTGGACGTGGACCACCTGGCGGTTGTGGAGGCCCACGTGTGGGGTCACGACGACGCGCGGCCCCCCCGCGGCGCTGGCGGTGCCGACGCCGAGCCACCCGGCCCCCGCGGTCATCAGGACCACGGCGATCGCCCCAAGCGTTGCGCGGAATGTCCTCATCGGCATGCGTCCTCCCGGTCTAGACGGCCGGTCGGCGGTGGCATCGAGTCACGAGTCGGCGCCGGGGTCGGCCGAACGTCAGGTTCATCGTAGCGAAGGTCTCACGGGTCAAATCGCCAAGGGCCCGGATCCTAAGGGAACGTTCAGTCGGCCTCGACGAGGTTGATCAGCCCCTCGCGCGCCGCGATGGCGACCGCCTCGAGCTTGGAGTGCACTCCCAGCTTGGAGAGGATGTTGGCCACGTGGTTGCGCACCGTGTTGATCGAGATGAACAGGTCGGCGCCGATACCCTCGGTGGAGCGCCCCTTGGCCAGCAGCTGGAGGACCTCGAGCTCGCGAGAGGTCAGGAGCTGGGTTCGCTGCTCGGGCGATCTGCGAATCTGGTCGAGCAGTCCCGTGAACTCGTGCGAGCGGATGACGAGCTCGCCGCGCGCCGCCGCGCGCACCGCGGCGAGCACGTCGCCGACCGGTCGGTCCTTGTTGATGAGCCCGACGCAGCCGGCCTCGATGGCCCGCGCCAGCAGGGCGTGGTCACCGCTGCCGGTGAGCATCACGATTCGGGTCTCGGGGTGGCGCTCGAGAATCGTGGTTACGGCCTCGATGCCCGTGCCGTCGGGGAGGCGGTAGTCCATGAGGATCACCTCAGGGAGCTCCGTGTCGACCAGGGCGTAGGCCTCTTGGACGCTCTGGGCGACGCCGACCAGCCTTAGGTCCGGTTCTTGGGTGATGGTGAGCGCCAGCATCTCGGCCACCATCACGTGGTCGTCAACCACTGCGACTGTGGTCACTCCCGAATTATCCCCCACTACCGGTGAGACTAGCCACGCGAAGGACCAGGGAGAAAAGATTTCTCCGCCGTCTCGAAGGAAGTTCGGACACTCACTCCGGGTGATTTTCGGGTCCGGTCCGGCACGTCGTTGGGTGGTGGTCGTCGAGTACGGCGCCGCACTCGGGGCACACCAGGCCGGCGTAGCAGGCGGCCTCGCCGCCCTCGTCGAGCTCGCGCCCGACCTCGCTCAACGGAAGGTCTCCTGGAGCCGCGCGAGCTCGTCGGCCCCCGGACACAGCGACTCGTAGGGCACGCTCGCGAGCGAGGTCTCCGGGGTGCGGTTGAGCTCGTGCAGGTCGGCCCGGGACTCGTCCACGTAGAGCAGTCCCGTCACGATCTCCCCCCGGGCCTGGCGGTCGCGGATGTACGTCTCGACCGAGAGACGGTCGGTCGGGTCGTAGCCCGCCGGGACGGCGCGGAAGCGCATCACGCTCCCGTCGTGCATGACGACCTCGCGGGCCACGTCGCTACCGACGGCGGCGGTAATCGGGGCCTGGACCGGCACGAAGTCGGCTTGGACTTCCTTCACCTCGTGCTCGCGGACGAAGCGGTAGCTCTTGGTCGAGCTCTCGTGGTCGTTGAAGGTGACGCACGGCGAGATCACGTCGATGACCGCGAACCCGCGGTGGGCGACCGCCGCCTTGAGCAGCGGCACCAGCTGGTCCTTGTCACCCGAGAACGAGCGGGCAAGGAACGTCGCGCCGACGCTCAGTCCGACCATGATCGGGTCGATCGGCGCGAGGAGGTTGGGGTCGCCCTTCTTCGGCGCCGACCCGACGTCGGCCGACGCCGACAGCTGGCCCTTGGTCAACCCGTAGACGCCGTTGTTCTCGATCACGTAGACCATGTTCACGTTGCGTCGCATCGCGTGCAGGAGGTGCCCGAGGCCGATCGACAGGGAGTCGCCGTCGCCCGAGATCCCGATGTAGGTGAGCTCGCGGTTGGCCGCACTCGCCCCGGTCGCGATGGCCGCCATGCGGCCGTGGGCGGAGTTGAACCCGTGGGCGCCGCGCACGAAGTAGGTCGGGGTCTTGGAGGAGCACCCGATCCCACTGAGCTTGGCGATCTGGCGTGGCGGTAGCGAGAGCTCCCAGAAGGCGTAGGTGATCGCGGCGGTCACCGAGTCGTGGCCGCAGCCGGCGCACAGGGTCGACATCGCGCCCTCGTAGTCGCGCACGGTGAGCCCGATGTCGTTGCGCGGCAGCGGGTTGAGCGGGATGAGGGGCTTGGTGATCGAGGGCATCAGTGACTCTCCAGGTGGGCCAGGACCCCGTCGACGACGTGGCGAGCCGACAGGGGGAAGCCGCCGTAGACGAGGAGGGGGGTCATCGAGGACGGGGAGACTCCGGTCTCGATCGAGATGAGCGCGCGGAGCTGGGCGTCGCGGTTCATCTCGACCACGAAGCATCTCTGGTGGGACTCCACGAAGTCGCGCACCTCGTCGACGAAGGGGAATCCGCGCACCCGCATCAGGTCGCACTCCACGCCGCGGTTCGCCAGTTCGCTGACCGCTTCGCGTACGGCGGGGTCGCAACTGCCCATCGTCACGATGCCGACGGTCGCGCCGGGCCGGTGCTCGATGATGGGCCCGGGCACGTGGGGCGCGGCCGCGGCGTGCTTGCGCTTGAGCCGGTCGACGACCTCTTGGTACTCGGCGGGGGACTCCGTGTAGTGCCCGAACTTGTCGTGGCCCGAACCCCGGATGAAGTACGCCCCCTTCTCGTCCGAGCCCGGCAGGGTTCGGGGTGCGACGAACTCGTCGTCTTCGCCCGTGTAACGGAAGAACTCGCGCATCGTGGCGAGGTCGGCGTCGGTGAGCACCCGTCCGCGGTCCGGGCGGTAGTCGTCGTCCCAGGTCAGGCGGGGAACGACCCAGTCGTTCATCCCGATGTCGAGGTCGCTCAGGACAAAGACCGGCGTCTGGAACCGCTCGGCCAGGTCGAAGGCCCGCGCGGTGAACTCGAAGCACTCGCGGGGATCGGCGGGCAACAGCAGGATGTGGCGGGTATCCCCGTGGGAGGCGTAGGCGCACATCAGGAGGTCGCCTTGTTGGGTGCGCGTGGGCATCCCCGTCGACGGGCCCACCCGTTGGACGTCGACGATGACCGCCGGGATCTCGGTGTAGTAGCCCAGGCCGATGAGCTCGTTCATGAGCGAGATTCCCGGGCCCGAGGTCGAGGTGAAGGCGCGCGCCCCACTCCAGCCGGCGCCCAGGACGATGCCGATCGAGGCGATCTCGTCCTCAGCCTGGATGATGAGGTAGTCGTGGCGGACTTCGGACTCGCCGTCGGGTCCGACTCCGGGCACCTCGCGCTGGCGGTAGCGGGCGCACAGCCGGGTGAAGTTGTCCATGACGCCCGTGGCCGGCGTAATCGGGTACCAGCCGGCGACGGTCGCGCCGGCGTAGAGGGCACCCAAGGCCGCCGCCGTGTTGCCGTCGATGAGGATCGACTCGCCGGTCTCGTCGCGGGCCTCCACGCGGAACGGCAAGGGGCAGTCGAAGTGCGCGACGGCGTAGTCGTAGCCGAGCTGCAACGCTCGCTGGTTCGACTCGCGGAGCGCGGCGTTGCGGGCGAACGTCTCGTCGAGCAACGCGGAGACGACGGCGAGGTCGATGTCGAGCAGCGCCACCACCGCCCCGGCGTAGGCGACGTTCTTCATGAGGATGCGCTCGCGCGGCTTCGCGAAGTTCTCGAGGCACATCGCGGCGAGCGGGACCCCGAGGAAGGTGATGTCGTCACGATCGAGGTCGGGCCCCAGGGGCCAGGTCGAGTCGTAGAGGACGTAGCCGCCCGAGCGGGCCTCGCGGACGTCTTCGGCGTAGGTCTGAGCGTTCATCGCGACGACGAGGTCGTAGTCGAGCGAGCGAGCCGTCCACCCATCCCCGTTGACCCTCACCTCGTACCACGTGGGCAGCCCCTGGATGTTGGAGGGAAAGAGGTTCTTGCCCGACACCGGCACGCCCATGCGGAAGATGGCCTGGACGAGCAGGCTGTTCGCGCTCGCCGACCCGGTACCGTTGACGTTGGCGAGCTTGAGGGCGAAGTCGTTGACGCCGCTGGCGCGGGTCAGTTCGATGGTCATGGGGCCTCCGCGAGGGGTCGGGTGCCGACGGGGATGAAGTTGGTGGAGCCGGCGTAGGGGATCGCGAGGTCGAACAGCGCCATGTCCCAGGCGGCCGTCGGGCACCGCTCGGCGCACAGACCGCAGTGGACGCAGACGTTTTCGTCCTTGACCATCACTCGTCCGGTCTGGGGCAGCGCCGCCGAGACGAAGAGCGCCTGGTCGGGGTTGAGGGCCGGCGCGCGCAGCCGCGACCGGAGCTCCGCCTCGGTGCCGTCGGGCGTGATCGAGAGACACTGAACGGGGCAGATGTCGAGGCAGGCGTCGCACTCGATGCACAGGCTCGCGGTGAAGGCGGTCTGCACGTCGCAGTTGAGGCAGCGTTGGACCTCGCGGGCGGTCTGCTCGGCGCTGAAGCCGAGTTCGACCTCGAGGTCGAGCGCGCTGAAGCGCGTGGTCAGTTCGAGGTGCTCCATCTTCTGGCGCGACGACGGATTGAAGTCGTTGTGGTAGCTCCACTGGGACAGGCCCATCTTCTGGCTCACGAGGGTCGAGGTGGGCGTGGGCCGGTCCGCGAGGGGGAGCCCCCGAAGGAACAGGTCGATCGAGAGGGCGGAATGGTGTCGGTGAGCGACGGCCCAGATGATGTTCTTGGGCCCCCACGCGGCGTCGCCGCCAAAAAAGACGCCCGACAGCGTGGACTCGAAGGTCGTCGTGTCCACCACGGGCATGCCCCACTCGTCGAAGTCGAGCCCGAGGTCGCGCTCGATCCACGGGAACGCGTTCTCCTGGCCGATGGCGAGGATCACGTCGTCGCAGGGCACGCTGACCGTCTCGAGGACTCGGCTGTGACGGGCGCCCTCGTCCCACTCAAGGACCTCGAACTCCATGGCCGTGAGCCGGCCGTCCTCGACGACGAAGCGAGTCGGGGCGTGGTTGACGACGATCTCGACTCCCTCTTCCTCGGCGTCCTCGAGCTCCCAGGGGGAGGCCTTGAAGTAGTCGCGGGGGCGCCGGGCCATGACCTTGATGTCCCGTCCGCCGAGCCGCCGCGCGGTGCGGCAGCAGTCCATGGCGGTGTTGCCGACCCCGATGATGAGTACCCGCTCGCCGATGGCGTCGAGGTGGCCGAAGGCGACCGACTCGAGCCAGTCGATTCCCACGTGAACGCTGTCCGGGGCGTCGTGGCGACCGGGCAACTCGAGCTCTTTGCCGCGGGGTGCGCCGACGCCGACGAAGACGGCGTCGAAGCCGGACTCGCGCAGTGCGCGCAGGCTCGTCACCGGCGTGTTGAAACGGGCGTCGACGCCCCGCTCAAGGATGACGCCGGTCTCCCCGTCGAGGACCTCCTCGGGGAGGCGGAACGAGGGGATGTTGGTGCGCATCAGACCGCCGGCCCGGTCGTAGCGCTCGAAGAGGGTCAGCTCGTAGCCGAGCGGCGCGAGGTCGTTGGCCACGGTGAGCGAGGCGGGACCCGCTCCAATCAGGGCGACGCGCTTGCCG
>JAKCEK010000104.1 GCA_021838005.1 Actinomycetes bacterium | reverse complement strand
GTGGCCGCCCGCCGGCTCGCGCGCGCCGGGGTGACCGGCTTCGAGTGGGCGGTCGGGGTGCCCGGCACCGTCGGGGGTGCCGTCGCGATGAACGCCGGCGGGCACGGGTCGGACCTCGCGGCGTCGCTGGTCTCGGCGACACTGTGGCGCGAGGGCCGGACCGAGCGACGCGACGCCGCCGCCCTCGGACTCGGCTACCGCCACAGCGCGCTGGCCCCCGGCGAGCTCGTGCTCGGGGCGACCCTGCGCCTGCGCCGTGGCGACCCGGCCGTCGCCGAGGCGGAGGTGCGTTCGGTGGTGCGCTGGCGTCGCGAGCACCAGCCCGGCGGGGCCAACGCCGGGTCGGTCTTTCGCAACCCGCCCGGTGACCACGCGGCTCGACTCATCGAGGCGACCGGGCTGAAGGGGTGGCGCCGGGGCAGCGCGCGGGTCAGCGAGAAGCACGCCAACTTCATCCAGGCCGACGAGGGCGGGTGCGCCCAGGACGTCTACGGGCTCATCGTCGAGGTGCGCGCCCGGGTCCTCGAGGCCACCGGGGTCGCCCTGGTGTGCGAGAACCGCTTCCTCGGCTTCGAGGTCCCCGGGTGAGCCGGCGCGCCCCGGTCGCGACCCGCGGACGCCGCGCGGGTCGCGACCCCGAGCCCGAGGCGCCGCGCGCGAGGCGCCGGGTGCCCCGGATGCGCCGCTCGACGCTCGTGGTGCTGGTGCTCGCGCTCGTGGTGACCGGCGTCGTCCTGGGCGGGCGGTGGCTGCTCCACCGGCCGATCTTCGAGGTCCGCCACGTCACCGTCACCGGGCTCCGTCACGAGACCACCGCCCAGGTCCTCGCCGCGACGGGCCTGGGCGCACACCCCGCGATGATCGACGTCAGCCCCGGAGCGATCGAGCGCGACCTGCGGCGCTTCCCGTGGATCGCCCGGGCCCGCGTGGTGCGGCACTGGCCCGACACCGTCGTGGTGAGCGTCACCGAGGCCACGGCGGTGGCCGTGGCGTACGGACCCGGCCACCATCTCGACTACGTGAGTGGCGCCGGTCGCGACCTCGGGCCCGCGCCCCGGCGGGCCAACCTCCCCACGCTCACGGTCGCCGGGGCGAGCGGGTCCTGGCCCTTCGAGATCCGGGGACGAGCGGCGGCCTACGTCGCCGGCCGCCTCCCACGGGCCTTCGCCACCCAGGTGCGCACGATCGTCGAGGACCGGCTGGGCCACGTCTCGTTGGTGCTCACGACGCCGGTGCGCTTCGAGCTGGGCCTGCCGACCAACCTCCACGCCAAGTTCGTCGCCGTGGCGTCGGTCATCGCGCACAGTACGCTGGTGCCGGGCGACGTCGTCGACGTGACCGTTCCGGGGGAGCTCGCCGTGACGCCTCCCGCGGGGTAGGCATTTGACCCCTCTGGGGGGGCTGAGTAGCCTTCGGGGACTGCTCCTCGCCCTGGGGGCTGACCGAACGCACAGACAAGGGGATCCGATGAGCCTGACCCAGAGCAACTACAACGCCGTGATCAAGGTCATCGGCGTGGGGGGTGGGGGCGCCAACGCGGTCAACCGGATGATCTCGGCCGGGCTCAAGAACATCGAGTTCATCGCGGCCAACACCGACGCCCAGGCCCTGTTGCTCAGCGAGGCCGACCTCAAGATCGACATCGGCCGCCAGCTCACGCGGGGCCTGGGGGCCGGCAGCGACCCCGACGTGGGTCGCCAGGCCGCCGAGGACCACCGGGCCGAGATCGAAGACGCCCTGAAGGACACCGACATGGTGTTCATCACCGCGGGCGAGGGTGGCGGCACCGGGACCGGCGCCGCCCCGGTGGTGGCCGAGATCGCCCGCTCCCTCGGGATCCTGACGATCGGCGTGGTCACCCGGCCCTTCTCCTTCGAGGGCAAGCGCCGGGCCACCCAGGCCGAGAAGGGCATCCAGAACCTGCGCGACAAGGTCGACACCCTCATCGTGATCCCCAACGACCGGCTGCTCTCGGTGACCGCGCCCGACACCTCGATGCTCGACGCCTTCAAGATCGCCGACGACGTGCTCCTCTCGGCGGTGCGCGGCGTGACCGACCTCATCACGGTGCCGGGACTGATCAACACCGACTTCGCCGACGTCAACACGGTGATGCGCAACGCCGGAACCGCCATCATGGGCGTGGGCATGTCCACGGGGGAGGGTCGCGCGGTCAACGCGGCGCGCGCCGCGATCACCTCGCCGCTGCTCGAGGCCTCGATCGACGGGGCGCGGGGGATCTTGATGAACATCGTCGGTGGTCCCGACATCACGCTCAACGAGGTCACCCAGGCGGCCGAGATCGTCCACTCGGTGGCCCACCCCGAGGCCAACATCATCTTCGGCAGCGTGATCGACGAGTCGGTGGGCGACGCCGTGCGGGTCACGGTCATCGCGGCCGGCTTCGACCAGGTCTCGCCCAAGGCGCCCTCCACCGTCGCCCAGCCCGTGATGACCGAGGGGCCGCGCAGCGACATCTTCACCTCCACCTCCGACGACGACTTCTTCGACGTGGGTGGCGATGACGACATCCCCAGCTTCCTCCGCTGAGGAGCTGGCCGCTCGGGTGCGCGCCCGTCTCGAGGCGGTGCGCGCGCGCATGGCCGCGTGGGGGAGCGATCCCGATCGGGTGCGCGTCGTCGCGGTGACCAAGACCTTCGGACCCCCGGCCGTGCGCGCCGCCGTCGCGGCCGGGCTGACCCACTGCGGGGAGAACTACGTCGACGAGCTCTGCGCCACGCGCGCCCAGACGGCCGATCTCGCGGTGACCTGGCACTACCTCGGGGCGCTCCAGACCAACAAGATCGCCCGCGTCGCGGCGTGCGCCGACCTGGTCGCCTCCCTCTCGCGCGACCGTGAGGTCGCGCGACTCGCCCGGGTCCGACCCGGGGCACCGGTCTACGTCCAGCTCGACGTGACCGGGCGCGCCGAGCGCCACGGGGCGCCCGAGGCCGCGGTCCCCGGGCTCGTGGCCCGCGCCGGCGAGGCCGGGCTGGACGTGCGCGGGCTCATGGTGGTGGCCCCCGCCGACCCCGCGGGGGCCCGGGCGGCCTTCGCCGCCACCGCGCGCCTCGCCGACTCCCTCGGGCTCGTGGAGCGCTCTATGGGCATGAGCGAGGACCTGGAGTGGGCCTGTCGGGCCGGCACCACCGAGGTCCGCCTGGGGCGGGCCCTCTTCGGGCCCCGGGGCGGCGCCGGCGGGCTCGCCTAACATTGACCTACCGAGGCCCACGGGGCCCAAGGAGGGGACGATGAACGAGAGACTGCGGGGGTTCCTGGGCTTCCTCGGCCTGGTCGAGGACGACTACGGCGACCTCCAGGGCTCGGCGCCCCGACCCTTCTCCGAGCCGTTCGAGCCCGAGTGGGAGAACGAGCCCGCGCCGCGCCCGAGTCGGCCCGCGCCGGGTCCGCGCCCGGCCGCGCCCGAGCGGGTCGTGCGTCCACGCTCGGGCGGGGCGGTGTCGGTGATCGACGGCGGCCACGGGACCCCCCGGGTGCGCCCGATTCCGAACCCCAACCCGCCCCGGCGGGTCGCGGCCGCCGAGAGCGACGTCGCGGTGGTCGCACCCGCGACCTACGACGAGTCCCGGCGCATCACCGACCAGCTGCGCACCGGTCGGCCCGTGGTGCTCGCCACCCCCGACGCCGACCCGTCGCTCGCGCGTCGGCTCGTCGACTTCGCGGCCGGGACGGCCTACGCGATGGGCGCGCGGATCGAGATCCTGGCGCGCGGCCTCTACCTCGTGGTGCCCAACGGGGTGCACGTGGCGGCCGAGACCAAGGAGCGTCTGCGCACGACGAACTTTCGAAGCGGGACGCCGTGGCCCTCATCCACGAACTGATCTACCTCTACATCTGGGTCCTGTTCCTCGCGGCTCTGCTGAGCTGGGTGCCGACCCACTCCACCGACGGATTCCTGGCTGGGCTCAAGCGGCTGCTCGCGCGCCTGACCGAGCCGGTGCTGCGCCCGCTGCGCGCGGTCTTGCCCCGCCCACGCCTCGGGGGGGTCGGCATCGACGTCTCGGTGCTGGTGGCGATGGTCGCGCTCGAGATCATCAACGTCCTGATCTAGAGGGGTGGTGACGGTGGCCCCGCGCGGGCGGGCTGGGGCCCGCCTCGAGGACCTGGCGCGGCTGCGGCGGGCGCGCGACCGAATGGACCGCGAGTTCGCCCGCCCGCTCACGGTCGGCGACCTCGCGCGCGACGCGGCGATGTCGACGGGGCACTTCGCCCGCTCGTTCACTCGCGCCTACGCCGAGTCGCCCTACCGTTACCTCATGACCCGGCGGGTCGAGCGGGCGATGGCGCTCTTGCGCGCGGGCGCCGCGGTCACCGAGACGGCGACGGCGGTCGGCTACGGCTCGCTGGGCACCTTCGCGACGCGCTTCACCGAGTTGGTCGGTGAGCCGCCGGGCGCCTACGCGCGGCGGTGGCGTCGCGCCACCCTCGACCTCGACCCGTGCGTGGCGAGGCTCGTCACCCGACCGGTCAGGAATCGAGAGGCGCGCGCCGGCCGCCCGGCCTAGCGTGGGGCCATGGATCTCACCATCCACTCGAGCTTCCTGCCCCAGACCGACCCGGCGGCCGCGATCGCCTTCTATCGCGACGCGCTCGGCTTCGAGGTGCGCCTGGACGTCGGCTACGGCGACCTGCACTGGCTCACCGTCGGTCCACCGAGCCAGCCCTCGACGGCTCTCGTCCTGTACCCGCCCGAGGCCACGCCCAACCTCACCGACGACGAGCGGCGCACCGTCGCCGAGATGATGGCCAAGGGCACCTACGGCCACGTCGTGCTCGAGAGCGACGACCTCGAGGCCACCTTCGCGACCCTGCGCGCCGCCGGTGTCGAGGTCGTCCAGGCGCCCACCGACCAGCCCTACGGGGTCCGTGACGCCACGGTGCGCGACCCCTCGGGCAACCTCGTGCGGATCAACCAGCGCCGCTGATTCGACCGGCCGGCCCGCGGGCCCGGCGGTAGGGTGGCGAGATGGACACCACCGACAACGCCCCCTCGGCCCTCGAGGCCATCGACACGGTGACCTTCAAGGTCGGCCTCAAGGGCTACAGCGTCGACGAAGTCGACGAGTTCCTCGAGCGGCTCTCGGGCGACGTGCGCCAGATGAAGGACCTCGTCCACCAGCAGCGCCAGCAGCTGCGTCAGGCGGCCGAGCGAATCGCCCAGCTCGAGGGCGCCCGGCCGGCCCCGGCTCCGGCGGCCGCGCCGGCCCCGACCCCGATGCGCGCGGCGGCGGCGGTCGCCCCCGAAGAGGTGGCCTCGATGATCGCCCTGGCCCAGCGCTTCATCGAGCAGGCTCAGGCCGAGGCCGAGGAGAAGGCGCGCGAGCTCACGACCCAGGCTCAAGAGCGCGCCCGCGAGATCGTCGCCGAGGCTCGCAGCCGGGCCGAGGACGAGGTCAACAGGCTCAACGGACTCAAGCAGCGCCTCGGCGAGGACGTCGAGCGGCTCCGTCGCCAGCTCGACGAGCAGCGCACGCGGATCTCGGGCGTGCTGGGCGAGTTCACCCACTGGGTGGAGGCGACCTTCAGCGACGACGCGGCCCCGGCCCCCGCGCCGGCCCCCGCGCGCCCGGCCCCGACCCCACCGCGCGAGGTGGCCCCCGTGCGCGAGACGACCGTCGCACCGGTCACCGAGGTGCTCCCCTCGGTACCCCCGCGCGCGGTGCCCCCGCGCCCCAGCCAGACGCCGCCACCGGCCCCCGCGCCGTCGGGCAACACCCCGACCATCGGCCAGATGCTGCGCATGGACCAGGGGCGCGACGGGGCGTAGCCCTCGCCCCTGGCTGGTAGGGTCTCCGCTCACCCGTCACGGTAGAGGAGTGGAGATGGCCGCTAGCGCGAAGACCAGGTCTAAGGCAGCGTCGAAGAAGGCCCCGGCGAAGCAGGCGGCCAGGGCCATCGCCAAGGTCCCCACCAAGGGCCCGGCGAAGAAGGCGGCGAAGGCCTCCGCCAAGTCCCCCGTCGCGAAGTCGGCCGCCGAGAAGGAGCGCGAGGCGAAGGCCCGGGCCGCCGCCGCCGCCAAGGCCAAGGCCGCCAAGGAGCGCGAGGTGAGGGCTCGGGCCGCCGAGAAGGAGCGCGAGGCGAAGGCCCGGGCCGCCGCCGCCGCCAAGGCCAAGGCCGCCAAGGAGCGC
>JAKCEK010000103.1 GCA_021838005.1 Actinomycetes bacterium | reverse complement strand
CCCAGGGCGTGCTTGCGCCCCGTCGCACGCTGGCGCTCGGTGAGAGAGAGGTGGAAGGTCGTGCGGGCTCCCTCGCCGAAGGTGGCCGCGACCTCGGCCCGGGCCGCCGACGAGAGCAGCAGCCGGGCCACCTCGTACTCGTCCTTGTAGGCCATGAGTCGGTAGAGCTGCTCGGCCACCGCGCGGGCGAACGGCCCGTCGGCTTGGCCGAGAGCGGCCTCGGCCACCCGGGCGCGCCCGACCAGCTCGGCGTAGCGACGGGCGGCCCCGTCACCGCGCGAGTCGCGCAGGTCGGCGACCCGCGGCGCCACGAGGGACTCGAGGTCGCCACCGGACGCGGCGCCCACGGCCCCGACGAGCTGGTCGGTCGCCCCGGGCGGGCGCGGCGCGACCGGGTCCGGGCGCGGGGCGACCGCGCGCCGGCCCAGGTCGAACGCGGCGAGGTTGCGCTCGACCTCGATCCCGTTCGCCTCGAGGGCCGCGCGCAGCGACGTCGCGCTTAGCCCGAGCGCCCCGCGCTGGAAGGCCGCGCCGAGCAGGACGACGTTGGCGAAGGTGTCCTCGCCCAGGGCCGCGCGCGACAGCGCGGCCGCGTCGAGCCACACGTTCTCGTCGCGCCGGGTGCGCGCGTCGACGCGTGCGCGCAGCTCCTCGACCGGCACGACCGGCGAGTTCGGGTCGGCCACCTGGCGTCCCACCGGCACCACGGTGGTCGAGACGACGGCCAGCGTGCGGGCGGGGTCGGTGACCCCGAGGTAGGCGGAGGTGGCCGCGACGAGCGGGTCACCGCCCACGTAGAGGTCGCACTCCCCCTCGCCCAGGCGCGGCGAGAGAGGCTCGTCGCCGTCGCTCAGGCGCAGGTCCGACACGACCGCCCCGCCCTTTTGGGCGATGCCGGTCTGGTCGAGCACGCGCACCGAGCGGCCCTCGAGGTGGGCGGCCCAGGCGATGACCTGGGCCACGGTCACCACGCCGGTGCCGCCGATGCCGGTGACCCGCACCGTCGTGGTGGCCCGCGAGGTCGCCGGCTCGGGGAGCCCGAGGTCGTCGGGGAGGTGCGCGTCGGCGCGGGGCCGACCCACCCGCACGGTGACCAGGGCCGGGCACCGGCCGGCCAGGCACGAGTAGTCGAGGTTGCACGACTCCTGGTGGATCTGGCGCTTGGTGCCGAGCGCCGTCTCGAGGGGACGGACCGACAGGCAGTTCGAGGCGACCCCGCAGTCGCCACACCCCTCGCACACGAGGGTGTTGACGTGGACCCGGCGCTCGGGGGTCGGGGCGAGCCCGCGGCGGCGCCGGCGGCGCAGCTCGACCGCGCAGCCCTGGTCGTGGAGCAAGACGCTGACCCCGGGGACCTCGGCCAGGCGCCGCTCGAGCTCGACCAGGCGCTCGCGGGGCCACACCTCCACCCACGGCGGCAGCGCGCGTCGGGTGCGCCCCGGGTCGTCCGAGGTCGCCACGACCCGGCTCACCCCCTCGGCACGCAGGGAGGTCACGAGCTCGGCGAGGCTGCGCCCGCCAGTCACGGGCTGGCCCCCGGTCATGGCGACGGTGCCGTTGACGAGCAGCTTGAAGGTGATGTGCACCCCGGCGGCCACGGCCGCGCGCACGGCGAGCGAGCCCGAGTGGGCGTAGGTCCCGTCGCCGAGGTTCTGGACGAAGTGAGTGGTGGCGACAAAGGGCGCCATCCCGTTCCACATCGCCCCCTCCCCACCCATCTGGAAGCGGCCCACCACGTCGCCGACCCGGCGCGGGTCCATCTGGATCGCCAGGCCGTGACAGCCGCTGCCCGAGCCCACGCAGGTCCCCTCGGGCACCCGCACCGAGGTGTTGTGGGGGCAGCCCGAGCAGAAGTAGGCGCCGCGCACCACCGGCAGCGGCGCGGGCACCGGGGGCCGGCGGGCGGCCCGGTACGCCGCGGCCAGAGCGTCGTCGCGCCGGGCCCCGAGGCGCGACGCGATGACCTCGGCCAGGGTGTCGACGTCGACCTCGCCGATCGCGGGCACGAGGGGGCGTCCCGCCTCGTCGCGCTTGCCCAGCACCCGCGGCGGCGCCGCTTCACCGACGAGGGCCGCCTTGACGAGCGTCTCGAGGAAGGGGCGCTTGTCCTCAACGACGAGGACCTCGTCGAGCCCCCGGGCGAAGTCGCGCACCACCCCCTCGTCCATCGGGTAGGGCATCGACACCTTGAGCAGGCGCACACCGGCCCGGGCGAGGTCGGCCTCGCGGTAGCCGATGCGGCGCAGGGCGCTGAGGACGCTCAGGTAGGCCGGGCCGGCCGCGACGACGCCCAGGGTGTCGCTCGGCGAGGCGTGGGTCACGCGGTTGAGCTCGTTGTCGACGCCGTAGCGCTGGGCGACCTCGAGGCGGGTGCCGTAGAGGGAGCGCTCGAGCTCGATCAGGGTCGCCCCGAGCAGTTGGGCGCTCACCCGGTGGCCGTAGGCCCCGGGCAGGTCGGGCTCGACCGGGACCACGCGGTCCGCCCCCACCTCGACGCTCTGGGTCGCGTCGGCCACCGTCGCCGGCAGGCGCAGACCGACCCACAGCCCCGACGCGCGCGAGAGGGCGATGCCGTGACGGCCGAGGTCGAGCACCTCCTGGGGGTCGGCCGGGGAGAGGAAGGGCAGGGCCAGGGCGAAGAGCGACGGCTCGGAGGAGGAGGGGACGCTCGAGGACTTCGCCTGGGGGTCGTCGCCGACGACCACGAGGACCCCGCCCGCGGGTCCGGCGCCCATGAGATTGCCGTGGCGCAGGGCGTCCGAGGCCCGGTCCAGGCCCGGCGCCTTGCCGTACCAGAGGGCCACCACCCCCTCCACGGTGCGATCCGGCCGGATCGTGGCGAGCTGGCTGCCCGCGACCGCGGTCGCGGCCAGCTCCTCGTTGAGGGCCGGTCGGTGCACGACGCGCCAGTGCGCGAGCCGCTCGCTCGAGCGCGCGAGCTCGAGGTCCAGTCCGGCGAGCGGGGAGCCCGGGTAGCCGGTGACGAACCCGGCGGTGTCGAGGCCGCGGGCGGCGTCGGCGGCCGCCTGGTCACCGAGGAGCCGCACGACGGCTTGCACCCCCGAGAGCAGGACGCGACCCGACTCGACGCGGTAGCGGTCACCCGGGGCGGGGGCGGGAGGGGCGGTGGGATCGCTCACCACCCGACGGTACCCACGTAGGGGCGAAGGACCCTGGTGACCAAAGGCCCTATCGGCGCCGCGGGTCGGCCCCTAGAGGAGGGTGCCCAGCTCCTCGACGAGGGCGGCGGCGGGCCGGCCCCCGGTGGGCACGGGGTGGACCTGGAGGTGGGTGACCCCCGCCTCGGCGAAGGCCGCCACCCGCTCGGCCACGTAGCCGGCCGGGCCGCACAGGGTCGTGAGCTCGAGCATCTCGGCGGGCACGGCGGCCTCCGCCTCGGCCTTGCGGCCGGCGAGGTAGAGGTCCTGGATGGCGGCGGCGGCGTCGGCGAAGCCGTAGCGCACCGCCAGCTCGTTGTAGAAGTTCTTGCCTCGCGCCCCCATGCCCCCGACGTAGAGGGCGACCATCGAGCGGGCCCGCTCGCGCACGGCGGTCACTTCGGCCCCCTCGCCGATCGCGAGCAACCCCCCGGCCGTGACCATCAACGGGCCGAGGCCCGGGTCGCGCCGGGCCCGCCCCGCGTCAAGGGCCGCCCCCCACACCGCGCGCGCCCTCTCGGGGATGAAGAGGATGGGCATCCAGCCGTCGGCGACCTCGGCCGTGAGGGCGACGTTGCGCTCACCCAGGGCCGCGACCCACACGGGGATGGCCGGTCGGTCGGGGTGGGCGATGATCTTGAGGGGCTTGGCGAGCCCGGTGCCCTGGCCCTCGGGCAGGGGCATCGTGTAGTGCGTGCCCGTGTGCTCGAGCGGCGCCTCGCGGCGCCACACGGCCCGGCAGATCTCGACGATCTCGCGGGTCCGCCCGAGGGGGTCGTCGTAGGCGACGCCGTGGAAGCCCTCGATGACCTGGGGACCCGACGCCCCGAGGCCGAGGTGGAAGCGGCCCGAGGTGAGGTGGTCGAGTCCGGCCGCGGTCATGGCGATCAAGGTGGGCGTGCGGGTGTAGATCGGCAGGATCCCCGAGCCGATCTCGACCCGCTCGGTCTTGGCCGCCAAGTAGCCCATGAGCGACACCCCGTCGAAGCCGTAGGCCTCGGGGACCCAGACCAGGTCCAGGCCGGCGCGCTCGAGCTCGGCCACCTCCTCGACCGCACGCCGGAACCCCCCGGCGTACCCCAGCATCGTCGAGATCTTCATCGGGCCTCCGGGGACACCGTAACCGAGCGCCCTGTCCGGCGACGCCGGCGCGGGCCACGTAGGCTCAGGGATGGAGCAACGGCGCTCCCCATAGCCCAAGGCTGGTGACAAAGTGGTCACGCGTCAGCACGAGACCCACCACGACGAGTTCAACCCGTGGCTCCGGGTCGCATCCCTCATCGAGCAGGCGGGGCACATCCTCGAGCTCGACGACGGCCTCATCCAGCGGATCGTGACGCCCGAGCGCATCCTCGAGGTGTCCATCCCGGTGCGCCGCGACAACGGCAAGGTCGACGTCTTCACCGGCTGGCGGATCCAGCACGACTCCTCCCGCGGGCCGGGCAAGGGCGGTATCCGGTTCCACCAGAGCGTCAACGTCGACGAGATCGCGGCGCTCTCGGCCGACATGTCCGTCAAGTGCGCCGTGGTCAACATCCCCTACGGCGGGGCCAAGGGCGGGGTCAAGGTCGACCCCGACACCCTCAGCCGCGACGAGTTGGAGCGTCTCACCCGTCGTTACGCCTTCGCCATCGCCCCGATGATCGGACCCGACCGGGACATCCCCGCCCCCGACATCAACACCGACCCCCAGGTGATGAGTTGGATCATGGACACCGTCTCGATGCTGCGGGGCCACTCGATGCCCGGCGTCGTCACGGGCAAGCCCCTGGCCATCGGCGGCTCCTTCGGCCACGCCGGGGCCACCTCGCTCGGAGTGACGATCTGCACCCTGGGCCTGCTCAAGCAGCGGGGGCTCTCGCCCGAAGGCCAGCGCGTGGTGATCCAGGGCTTCGGCAAGGTCGGGGGACCGCTGATCAAGCTCCTCACCGACCGGGGCATGAAGGTCGTCGGACTCGCCGACATCCACGGCGCCATCCACGTCCCCACCGGCATCGACGCCCACCGGATGTCGGACCACTTCGGCGAGGCGCACACGATCATCGGCTACCCCGGGGCCGAGGAGGTCGCTCCCGACGCCTTCTTCACGATCCCGAGCGACATCGCGATCCCGGCGGCCCTGGGCGGCGTCGTCGACGAAAAGGTCGCCTCCACCATGACGGCCTCGATGATGGTCGAGGCCGCCAACGGCCCGACGACGGGCGAGGGCGCGAGCATCCTGGCCGAGCGGGGCATCCCCGTCGTGCCCGACGTGCTGGCGAACGCCGGTGGCGTCGTCGCCTCGTACTTCGAGTGGGCCCAGGACATGCAGGGCTTCATGTGGGAGCACGAGCTCTTCACCAAGCGCCTCGAGAAGTTCATGCAGGAGGCCTTCGACTCGGTGTGGGTCCGTCACCAGCAGCTCGGCCTCGAGTTGCGCGACACCGCACTCGTCGTGGGGGTGGAGCGCATCGCCGAGGCGACCAAGCTGCGCGGCCTCTTCCCCTAGACCGCGCACCCGGGCCGCCGGGTCGAACCGGGACCTTGGTCACGGGTCGTCGCGGCGCCCCAGCACTAGCCTCGGGCCGTGATCGCCTGCGTCCCGGTCCAGCCCGACGGCACCGTCGACCCGCGTTGGGGCCGCGCGGATCGACTGGCGGTCGCCGACGTCGACGACGGGCGGATCCGCTCGTGGGACGAGCATCAGGTCGACTGGAGCGTCCACCACGACGAGGGCAGCGCCGCCCGTCACCACGCCCGGGTGGCCCGCTTCTTGCTCGACCACCACGTGCGCGCCGTGGTCGCCCACCACGTGGGCGAGGGCATGGTGCGCCAACTCGCGATCATGAAGGTCGACGTGCACCTCGGTGCCGAGGGCGACGCCCGCGACGCCGTGCTGCGCGCGATCGCGAGCGACACGGCCCACCCCTCGTCTCCCCGCCCCGAGGCGTGACGGCGCGGCGACGGGCTCTCGAGTCGAGCGCCCCGGAGTCACGAACCGGGCCGAACCGAGGTCAGTCGACCGTACTGGGCTGCGAGCTCTCCTCGGGGACCGAGTCCACCAGGGTGGGCTTCTTGTCCGGGCGGATGATCCCCTCGTAGAGGGCTCCCGCCGCGACGATGATCGCCATCACGAGGAGCGTGATCCACCCGTAGTTGAAGAGGAGACCCCTTCCGCTCGAGAGCGAACTCGGCCAGACGATGTTGAGCAGCATCAACAGCAGGTACGCGCCGGCGAGGAAGGTCAC
>JAKCEK010000009.1 GCA_021838005.1 Actinomycetes bacterium | reverse complement strand
ACGCCCGGGCGGCGCGCGTGGCCACCTCGGGGAACCCGACGTCGGCGACCTCGCGCATCTGGGTGGCGACGCCGAGGGCGTGTCGCCGCGCCGCGGTCCGACCCGACCCGACGTGCTCGTCGAGGGTCTCGCGCCAGCGCGCGAGGGCGAGCGGCACCGCCTCGAGCCGCGCGCGCACCGCGTCGACGGCCTCGGTGCCCTCGATCGCCATCATCTCGAAGACCTGGCGGATCTCCATCGCCGGAGAGGAGATGACCCCGAAGGCGCGCGACGACTCGCCGCTCTGGTCGAGGTCGTGTCCGCTCGCCATCCGCTCGCTCGCGACCGCGAGGGCGAGGCGGTCGTCGTCGTCGACCGCCTCCAGGGTCGCGAGGGCCTCGAGCGCCGCCTCGACGAGCTCCACCGACCGCTGCGTCCCCGCCGGCGAGAAGTCGTCGAGCTCGCGGTCGTGGCCGGCGACCCCGTAGTAGGTCGCGGCGATCGGGTGCAGGGCGCACCAGTCGTCGACGAAGCGGTCGGCGACCGCGAAGACCTCGGAGCGATGGGACGGGACCTCGGACATGGGGACCTCGGACATGGGGACCTCCGCGACGGTGTCCCTCGAGGCTAGGCCATGGCGTCGGCCCGGGCTCGTCGACGCGGCGCCAATCGTCACACGATCGACACGGCGACGCGGCACGCGCGCGTCGTCGCCGGCCTAGCGTGGGACGTCGCCGAGACGGGACGGTGGCGTCGGCCGGACGTCGTTCCCCGAGCCCGTCGTCGGCGTCGACGAGAACGTGCCGGGGAGGCAGAGGTGACGGCGCAGGGTGGCGCTCGCGACATCGTGCTGGAGGCCCGCGGCCTGGTGAAGCGCTTCGGCGCGTTCGAGGCCGTGCGCGGCGTCGACTTCGCGATCGCGCGCGGCGAGTGCTTCGGGTTCCTCGGTCCCAACGGGGCCGGCAAGACCAGCACCATGCGGATGATCTCGGCGGTCTCGCGGCCGACCGAGGGGAGCCTCACCATCTTCGGCCTCGACCCCCGCACGCACGGGCCGGCGATCCGTGGTCGGATCGGCGTCGTCCCCCAGGACGACTCGCTCGAGCTCGAGCTCTCGGTCCGGCTCAACATCGAGATATACGGCCGCTACTTCGACCTCCCGCGTCGGGTCCTGCGCGAGCGCGCTGACGAGCTCCTCGAATTCGCCCGCCTCACCGAGCGCGCGAACAGCAAGGTCGACGACCTCTCGGGCGGGATGAAGAGGCGTCTCACCATCGCTCGTGCTCTCGTCAACCGCCCCGATCTGCTGATCCTCGACGAGCCCACGACGGGACTCGACCCCCAGGCGCGCCACCTGCTCTGGGAGCGGCTGTACCGCCTGAAGCGCGAGGGGGTCACCCTCATCATCACGACGCACTACATGGACGAGGCCGAGCAGCTCTGCGACCGACTCGTGGTGATGGACAACGGCACCATCGTCGCCGAGGGCGCACCACGCGAGCTCATCGAGCGTCACTCGAGCCGCGAGGTCATCGAGTTGCGCTTCGGGACCGACACCCCCGAGCAGATCCGCGTCGCCCTCGCGACCCACGCCGAGCGCGTCGAGGTCCTGCCCGACCGCGTGCTGCTCTACGTGGAGGATGGCGACGTCGCCCTGCGCGCCGTCCACGGGTCGGGCCTCACCCCGGTCAGCTCGCTGGTGCGGCGCAGCTCGCTCGAGGACGTCTTCTTGCGCCTGACCGGGCGCACCCTGGTGGACTGATGTCCAGCGTCGAGCCCACCCTCGGCTGGGCGCGCTGGCGGCGCAGCTGGTGGTACCACGCGGTCTTCTACGCCCAGACCTGGCGCGGGTCGGTGGTGAGCTCGGTGCTCTTCCCCGTCTTCTACCTGGCCTCACTCGGGATCGGCGTGGGCCACCTCGTGGCCCACCACCACGGCCTGGTCGAGGGCCAGACCTACCTGCGCTACATCGCCCCGAGCCTGCTCGCCACGACGACCTTCCAGCTCGGCGAGGGCGAGTCCCTCTGGCCCGTGCTGGCCTCGGTGAAGTGGATCCGGGTGTACCACGCGGCCGCGGCCACCCCGCTCGAGCCCCGCGACATCCTCTACGGGAAGCTGAGCTGGGTCGTCACCCGTTCGTTCCTGACCGGGGTGGTCTACACCGCGATCATCGCGGCCTTCGGCGCGGTCGAGTCCTGGTGGGGTCTGACCCTGCCCTTCATCGGGGCCCTCATCACGCTGGCCTTCGCGGCCCCCCTCACGGCTTACGCCGCGCGCGTGGAGAGCGACGCCTCCTTCACGATGATCTACCGCTTCGCCTTCGTGCCGATGTTCCTGTTCTCGGCGACCTTCTACCCGATCTCGGCCTACCCGGGCTTCCTGCGACCGGTCGTGCAGCTCGTGCCGCTCTACCACGGCGTCGCGCTCGTGCGCGCCGCCGCGTTCGGCCAGGGATCGGTCCTCGTCCAGCTGACGCACGTGGCGGTGCTCGGCGCGATCGCCCTCGCCGGGGTCGCCTGGGGCCGGGTCACCCTGCGCCGACGGCTGGTGGACTGATGGCGACGCGCGTCCTCCCGGCCTTCGGGTCGCGCCGGTCGATCCACATCTTCGAGCGCAACTTCTACGCCTACCGCTCGCAGTGGCTGATGTTCGTCTCGGGATTCTTCGAGCCCCTCTTCTACCTGCTCTCGATCGGCATCGGCCTGAACCACCTGGTGGGCCCCCAGCTCGTCGGCGGCCGGCTCGTCAGCTACGCGACCTTCGTCGCGCCGGGGATGCTCGCCACCTCGGCGATGAACGGCGCGGTCATCGACTCGATCTTCAACCCGTTCTTCCGCCTCAAGATCTCCCACACCTACGACGCCGTCCTCTCGACGCCGCTCGACGTCACCGACGTGGCCCTCGGCGAAGTCTGGTGGGCGCTCAGCCGGGCCGCCCTCTACGCGGCGTCGTTCATCGTGTGCATGGTGCTGCTGGGCGACACCACGAGCTGGTGGGTCGTCCTGTGCTGGCCCGGTGCGCTCCTCGCGAGCCTCGCCTTCACCTGCGTCGGGCTCGCGGGGTGCACCTACGTGCGCAGCTGGCAGGACTTCGACGTCGTCACCCTCGTCCAGCTGCCCCTCTTCCTCTTCTCGGGGACGTTCTTCCCCATCACGCTCTACCCCCGGTGGCTCGGGGCCATCGTCTCGGTGTCGCCGCTCTACCAGGCCGCGGCGCTGCTGCGCGGCCTCGCGACCGGCCAGTTCGACGCCCTGATGATCCTGCGCGCCGGCTACCTCGTCGCCCTGGGCCTCGCCGGGCTCTGGCTCGCCGCCCGCCGCTTCCGGGCGATCCTCGCGCCGTAGTCAGAAGCGCAAGTGGACGAAGATCCGTCCGAAGTTCTTCGAGTCCTTCTCCACCCGATGGTAGAGGGGCTTCACGTCGGGCCGCTCGAGGTAGCGCAGCACGCGCTTCTTCAACTGCCCACTGCCCTTGCCCGGGATGATCTCGACGAGCCGGACCCTCTTCTCCCGGGCCTCGTCGATGATCGCGCGCAACGCCCGGTCGATCTCGTCGCCCCGGTCGTAAACCTCGTGCAGGTCGAGGGTCAACTTCATCGGCCGCAGCGTAGCGAGCCGCCGCCCGACGGCCCGCGACAGACCCGCCCTAGCGCACGGGACGGCGCGCGCCACCCGTCGCGGGCAGGGCGAGCCCGAGCTCGCGGTGCACCGTGGCGACCGTCTGGGGCGACAGACCACGGTCGTAGAGCTCGCACAGCGCGCTCAGTACTTCGAGGTCGCGCACCGAGTAGCGCCGCTGGTTTCCCGAGGGCCGCTCGCCGGCGAAGTCAATCGCCGTCTCCAGCCGGCGCAGCGTGTGGTGCGTGGTGCCGAGCAGGTCGATCGCCACGGCCATCGTGAAGAGGGGCTCATCGGGGTCCGCGACGCGATCGCGCCACGGCCGCCCCGTCGGGGGCGTCGCCGCGCCCCGACGGGGCCCGACGACCATCAGGCCGTCTCGGCCGTGAGGACCTTGCGCTCGGACTCGGTCGTGTGGACCTGGACCTTGCGGGGCCGGGCGTGCTGCGAGAGCGGGATCCGCAAGGTGAGCACGCCGTTCACGTACTCCGCGTCCACGTGCTCCACGTCGAGGACGTCCCCGAGCAGCACCCTCCGGGTGATGGTCGTCTCGGCGCGCTCGCGCACGAAGTACTTCGCGCCCTCGGGCAGGGCCACCGTCCTCTTGGCGTTGAGTCGCAACTCTCCGCGCTCGATCTGCAGGTCGATCGTGTCCGGGTCCACCCCGGGCAGGTCGAACTGCACGGTGATCACGTCGCCGAGCCGGTACGCGTCCATCGCGGCCAACTGGGGTCCCTCCTCGACGAGGCGGTCCCAGCGCCGCAGCGGGTCGGTCAGCATCAGCATGGGCAACCTCCTTTCACTATTACTAACTACACCGGTCAGTATATCTGACATGACGCCGGTTCCGCCACGCCGCCCCCGCCGCGACCCGGAAGCGCCGGGCCGAGACGGTAACCTCGACCGGGTGCCCCGTCCCCCCACCGGCGACGAGCCGCTCGTCGAGGGGGTCGCCCCTGAGACCCCCCCGGGGGCCGGTCCGGCGCGCGCGCGACGGATGCACCCGGCGCTCGAGTGGCTGATCGTCCTCGTCATCGCCGTCGGAGTCTCCCTTTTCATCAGGGCTTACGCCTTCCAGACCTACTTCATCCCCTCGGGCTCGATGGAGCCCACCCTCCACATCGGTGACCGGATCATCGTCTCGAAGCTCTCGGTCGAGTTCGGGACGATCCACGTGGGCGACGTCGTCGTCTTCCGGGCACCTCCGGGGGTGAAGGTCCAGTGCGGCGACGCCGTGCCCGACCTCGTCAAGCGCGTCATCGGTCTGCCCGGCGACCACCTCACGAGTCGCGGAAACACCATCTACGTCAACGGCCATCGCCTGCGCCAGTGGTGGACCCACAACCCGGTCCTCGGCAAGCCGATCGGCTCGGTGACCGTACCGGCGAACAACTACTTCATGCTCGGCGACAACGAGGCCAACAGCTGCGACAGCCGGTACTGGGGAACGGTCCCACGCTCGGACATCGTCGGCAAGGCCATCATGCGGATATGGCCCCTCTCGCGGGTCGGCTTCTTGTAGGACCGTCGCCTATCCTGAGGCGGGAGGTCGCGTGAGGATCCTTGTCGTCGGCGGGACGTCGTTCGTCGGTCGGGCGCTCGCGTGGTCGGCCTGGCACCACGGCCACGAGGTCACGGTCCTCAACCGGGGGCGGACCGCGAGCGACCTCCCCGGGGTCGTCGACCACCTCGTCGGCGACCGCCACGGCGACCTCTCGGCCCTGGCGGGGCGCACCTTCGACGCGACGATCGACGTGATCGCGTACCGCCCCGTCGACGTCGATCGCCTGGCCGACGCCCTGGGGGACCGCGGCGGCCGTCACCTGCAGATCTCCTCGGTCTCGGCCTACCGCGATCCCGAGCACGACGGCGCGACCGAGGACGAGCTCGAGCTGTGGGACGACGAGGGCCTGGACCCGGCCTCCCGCGTGTCCGCCGCGACCTACGGCCCCCTGAAGGCGGCCTGCGAGCGGGCGGCCCGACGGCGCTTCGGCGACGACGTCACGATCGTTCGCCCGACCTACGTGGTCGGGGCGCACGACCACACCCTGCGCTTCCCCTACTGGGTCGCGCGGGCCCGACGCGGCGGCCCGGTTGCCGTACCGGGTCCGCGCGAGGCGCGCCTGCAGTGGATCGACGCGCGCGACCTCGCCGAATTCACCCTGGGCGCGCTGGAGGACGGCTTGACGGGGCCCTTCCACGTGGCGGCCCCCTCGGGCGGCGAGCCCTTCGTCGAGGCGATCCAGCGGGTCGTGGCCCACGTCGCACCGCCCGGCACCCGGGTGCTCGAGGTCCCGGCCGAGGTCGTCCTCGCCGCCGACCTCGCGTCACGGCTCCCCCTCTGGAGCCCGGAGCCCCAGGCCGTGTCCACGCTGGACACCACGCGCGCGCGCGCGAGCGGCCTGGCCGCCCGCCCCCTCGAAGAGAGCGCCGACGACGTCGTCGAGTGGTGGGGCGAGCGACCCTGGTCCGATCAGTGGCTCACGCCCGAGGACGAGGCTCGTCTGCTCGCCGCGTCGCGGTAAGAGGGCGCCTCGAGCGGACAGAGGCGCACGTGGCCCCACGGGACGAGGAGCACTTCCGCCGACTGGTCGACGAGCACGCCGGGGCCGTGGGCGACTACCTGCGCCGACGCCTCTACCCGGTGAGCCCGGCCGACCTTGACGACCTCGTCGAAGAGACGCTGCTCGTGGTGTGGCGCCGCCTCGACGACGTCCCGGGCGACGCCGAGCGGCCCTGGATGATCGGGGTCGCGCGCAACGTGCTGCGCAACGCTCGGCGCTCGACCTTTCGGCGCCAGACGCTGCAGTCGTCGCTGCGCCCGGCCCCATACGACCCCCCGGCCGAGGAGAACGTCGTCGCCGACGTGGCCCTGGCCCAGGCGCTGGCCTCACTGAGCGAGGAGGACCGGGCCATCGTCACTTTGAACGCCTGGGACGGGCTCGAGCCCCGGGATCTGGCCCTCCACCTCGGGATCACCGCCAACGCCGCCGCCGTACGGCTCAGTCGGGCGCGAGGACGGCTCCGGGCGGCGCTCGCCGAGGGTGAGGGCGACCCGAAAGAGCGGAGCGTCTCGTGACAGGGACCGAGTGGAGCCCCATGGACGACCTCGATCACCGACTGCGAGCGGCCGACCCGGTGGCCGGTCAGCCCTACCACGTGCCCGAGGGGATGATCGCGCGCGTGGTCGCCGAGCGGCGCCCGGCGCGCGTGGGGCGTCCCTTCGTCTGGCGAGTGGCGGCCGCGGTGGCGGCCAGCGCGGCGCTCACCCTGGGGGCCGTGAGCGCCCTCGGCCAGGTCGCCCCGGCCTTCGGCGCGCTCGTGGTGGCCGCCGCCGTGCCCCCGCCGCCGACCGCCGCACCCACGGACTTCGCGACGTCGAACGCGGTCGTCGCCCCGGGCCCGAGCGCCGCGCCGGCGCTCCACCTGGCCCCGGGCACGTCGGCGCCCCCCTCGATCCAGGTGACCCGGCTCACCCACCCCGCGGACCTGGCGGCCGAGACCCGGCGCCTCGCCCGGGTCCTGGGCGTCACCGGGCCGACGGTGCGCCTGGGGGGGACGCCCGCGAGCTGGCAGGTGGGCCGGCCGCCCGGCGCCGTCGTCGTGGTGGTGGGCGGGGCCGTGCCCCAGTGGAGCTACTCGTCGAGCTCGCCCTCGATCGCTCCCGCCACCCAGTCGGCCGGGCCGGTGCGCAACGCCGCCGAGCGGGCTGTCCTGCGCGAGCGGGCTACGCGGCTGCTGGCGCGCCTCGGCCTCGACCTCGCGCTCGGACGGGCCACCTACGTGGACGCTCTGATGGACGGGGCCACCCCGAACGACGTCTACCGCGAGATCACGGCGACCTTCGTCGTGACCCACGACGGACTGGCGACCGACCAGCGCGTCGGCCTCGGTCTCGACGCCCGCGGTCGTCTCGTCTTCGCGTCCGGCCCGGACGTCACGACCACCCGCGGCGTCCCCTACGCCCTGGGCACGCCGACCGCCGCCCTCGCCGCGCTGGGGTCGGGGGGCGCCCCCGCGTCGGCGACGCCGTCGTCCGCGGCGCTCGAGGTGCGCGCCGAGCTCAGCCTGCGCGCCTTCGTGGTGCGCGGCGGGGCCACCTGGTGGCTGCCCGTCTTCACCTTCACGACCCGCTCGGGCGCCCACTGGCAGGTTCTGGCCCACGCGTCGGGTGAGGTGACGTTCTCGCCCCACGCCACCGGCCTCGACGCCCGCGGTGTCGTGACGCCTTAGCCCGTCGGCGCACCGCTCGTCGGACGGGCGCCGGCACCCGCCGGAATCTGGTCGACCTCGATGCGGCCGATGCCCACCGCGAGGTCGAGCACCAGCGTGCCCGCACGGCCCGGGTCGCTGAGAGCGGGGTACACGGCCTGTGACCCGGAGGCTCCGCTGGGCGACTGTCCGATTCCGACGTGACTCGTGACGACGACCCGCACGTCGGTCGGCACGCCGACGATCAACTGGCCGACCGCCTGGGTGGCGCGCACGTGGTAGGTCCCCGACCCGAAGGGCACCTGGGTGAGGTCGATCCGCGTCTCCCCGTAGGCGCCGCGGTAGGCCGAGGGGATCTGGGAGAGCGCGATCGGGGTGAAGGTGTGCACCCCCGACCCGCCCTCGATCGGCACCCCGATGATCGAGAGCGTGACGAGAAACGCCGTGACCGCGAGGGTGATGAGGCTCACGAACGCCAAGAAGACCAGGGCGATGAAGCGGCGCAGGGTGAAGCGCCGCGACGGGCTGCGCAGGGCCACCGCCGCCAACACCACGAGGCACAGGACCCAGAAGAGCCCCAGGCCGCGCGCGGGCCGGGCCCCGGCGTGGCCGACGACCGCCAGCACCACGACACCGGCCGCGACGAGCACCCCGAGCGGGAGCGCCACCCGCAGCCACCAGCCGGCGTGGCCGGCCTCGGCGGGCGCCGCGTCGACCGCGGCCCCGTCGCCCGGGACGACCACCCACATGGCGAGGTAGACCAAGACGCCGAAGCCCCAGAGCAGCGCGAGGATGACGAAGATGACCCGCACCACGACCGGGTCCATGTCGAAGCGCTCGGCCACCCCACCGCACACCCCTCCGAGGACGCGGTGGCTCGAGCTGCGGGTGAGGTGGCGCACCGCCCGCCGGTCGTCCGAAGGAGTCGGGGTGGGCGACGGGGGCGTCTCGGGCGGGTCGGTCGTCGCGATCGGATCGCTCATGGCCCGAACCTAGGCCGAACCCCCGCCCGCGAGCGATGGGGATGAACCCTGAGCCCCGTCCCCACCAGGGGGTCCGGCTCGGGGTTCTCCCGCAGGGCACGACGCGGGCCCGGGTGCGAGACTTCTGCGCGATGAGCGTCACCACCCCGTCGCGCGCCGAGATCGGGGTCCCCCACCGCCCGCTGCGACGCGGGACCGACAACGCCCTCGTCGGCGGGGTCTGCGGGGGCCTCGCCATCCGGCTCGGGGTCAGCGAGCGGGTCGTGCGCGTCGTCACCTGCGTCGTGGCCCTGCTCTGGGGCGTGGGCCTGCTCGCCTACTTCGCCCTGTGGCTCACGGTTCCCCGGGCGGGCGAGGACCGCTCCATCGCCGCCCGCCTGCTCGGGGGGCGCAACCGACTGGCGCGCGTGGCGGTCGCCGTGGCGGTCGGGGTCCTCGTCCTCGTCGTGCTGCACCCCTTTAGCCAGGCGCTGCTCGGGCCGCTGTCGTGGGCCTTCCTCCTCGCGGTCCTCGGGCTCATCGTCGTGTGGCGCGGCGCCACGCCCGAGGAGCGCCAGCGGCTCGAGGAGCTCGGCCGCAATACGCCGCTCCTGCGCTCGCGCGCGGAGTGGACCAAGACCTCGGCCTTCGTGCGGGTCCTCGTGGGCCTCGTCCTGGTGCTGCTCGGGGTGCGCCTCGTCGCGCTCGTCTCGCGACCCATCGACGGCGGGGCGCCGGCGGCCATCTTCGGCGCCGCCTTCGTCGTCGCCGGCGCCGTGATCCTGCTCGCCCCGTGGTGGCTGGGCCTGGTGCACGACCTCTCCGACGAGCGCCGCTCGCGCGTGCGCGTCGAAGAGCGCGCCAAGCTCGCCGCCCACCTGCACGACTCGGTCCTCCAGACCCTCACCCTGATCGAGCGCTCCGCCGCCGACCCGGGCCAGGTGACCCGCCTCGCGCGCACCCAGGAGCGCGAGCTGCGCCAGTGGCTGTTCGGACCCGCGACGACCAATCACGAGGCCACGCTCGCGGGGGCGCTCGACGCCCTCGTCGGCGAGATCGAGGGTGACTACGGGGTCCGCGTCGAGCTCGTCGTCGTCGGCGAGGCCACGCTCACCGAGGCGCTGGTCGACCTCGTGGCCGCGGGCCGCGAGGCAGCGATCAACGCGGCTCGCTGGTCGGGCGCCGAGCGCGTCTCGCTCTACGCCGAGGTCGAGCCCGACAAGGCCTCCCTCTTCGTGCGCGACCGGGGGCGGGGGTTCGACCCGTCCACCGTGCCCGGGGACCGCCACGGCCTCGCCGTGTCGATCCGCGAGCGCCTCGCCGCGCGCGGAGGCGCCGCCACCGTGCGCTCGACCCTCGGCGAGGGCACCGAGGTGGCCCTGGAGGTGGCGCTCGCGTGAGGCCCCGGGTCTTCCTCGTCGACGACCACGGTCTCATCCTGGCGGGGCTGCGCGCCGAGCTCGCCGACGACGTGGAGATCGTGGGCTCGGCCGACGAGGTCGGCGCGGCCGTCGAGATGATCCTCGAGCGGCGCCCCGACGTCGTCCTGCTCGACGTGCACATGCCCGGCGGCGGCGGGGAGGCCGTCCTGCGCGAGGTGACCCCCGCCGCCCCCGAGGTGCGCTTCCTCGCGCTGTCGGTCTCGGACGCGGCCGAGGACGTGATCGCGGTGGTGCGCGCCGGGGCGCGCGGCTACGTCACCAAGAACATCTCGGCCCCCGAGCTCCTGGAGGCGATCTTCCGCGTGGCCGACGGCGACGCGGTCTTCTCGCCGCGCCTCGCGGGCTTCGTCCTCGACGCGTTCGCCTCCGAGGACCGCCTCGGCGAGGCCGAGGTGGACCCCGAGCTCAACCAACTCACCCCGCGCGAGCGCCAGGTCCTGCGCCTCATCGCCCGGGGCTACGCCTACCGCGACGTGGCCACCGAGCTCGCGATCTCGGTCAAGACCGTCGAGAGCCACGTGTCGTCGGTGCTGCGCAAACTCCAGCTCTCGAGTCGCTACGAGCTCTCCCACTGGGCGGCCGAGCGGCGCCTCACCTAGCGCTGCTCGACGAGATCGAGGTAGCGGTCGTCCCACACGTCGACGAACTCCTCGGGCAAGAGCACCGCGTGGGTCGGCTCGAGGGCCTCGACGAAGCCGCGCTCGTGGCTCACGGCCACGACGGTCCCCTTCCACTCGCGCATCAGCTCGCCCAGCGCCGTGACGCTGGCGGGGTCAAGGTTGTTGGTCGGCTCGTCCAGCACGAGCAGGTTGGCCCGCGAGGAGGCGAGTTTGGCGAGCGCCAGCTTCGCCCGCTCGCCCCCCGAGAGGGTGCCGGGGCGCTGGTGGGCGGCCTCGCCGGTGAGCCCGAAGGCGCCCAGCAACGCGCGCCGGCCGGGGTCGGTCACGACGACCGAGTCGGCCAGATTCTCCAGCACCGTGACCGAGAAGTCGAGCTGCTCGTTCTCCTGGGCGAAGTAGCCGACCGTGACGTGGGCGCCGTAGCGCACGGTGCCGGCGGTGGGCGGCTGGGCTCCGGCCAGGCAGCGCAGCAGCGAGGACTTGCCCGCGCCGTTACGCCCCACGATCGCCACCCGGTCGCCCCGCCCGATCGTGAGGTCCAGGTCGTCGAGCACGCGCAGGCGTCCGTAGTGCACGCACAGGCCCCGGACCTCGAGGGGCACGTCGCCGCTGCGCGGCGGGTCGGGCAGGCGGAACGACACCCCGCGCTCGCGCGTGGTGACCGTGACCCGCTCTCCGCGCAGCCGCTCCACGCGTCGGTCGAGCACCTTGGCGAGCCGGGCACGCTTGGCGGTCTGGCCGCGCATCGAGTCGGCCAGGCGCGCGTACTGGTCGATCTTCGCGTCCTGGCGCACGGCGAGCTTCTCCTCGCTCTGGCGGCGCGCCTCGTCCTGGGCCAGGTAGCTCGTGTAGTTGCCCCGGAAGTCGAGGAGCCGGCCCTCGCGCAGCGCCAGCACCCGGTCGATCGAGGCGTCGAGGAGGCGAAGGTCGTGGCTGATCACGAGGACGGTGCCCGCGAAGCGATCGAGCTCGTCGAAGAGCCAGCGCTTGGCCGCCTTGTCCAGGTGGTTCGTCGGCTCGTCGAGGACGAGGACGTCGGGCCGTTGGTAGAGGACCCGCATCAGGTCGACCCGGCGCCGTTGGCCCCCCGAGAGGCTCGCGAGGTCCTCGAGCAACAGGTCCTGGGCGAGGCCCAGGCCGTCGGCCAGGCGGGCCACCTCGGCCTCGGCGACGTAGCCGCCGCGCTCGCGGAACTCCTCCTCGAGCTCGGTGAAGCGGGCGATGGTCGACTCGTCGGGGGTGGCGGCCAGGGCGTGGCGAGCGTCGTGCATCGCGGCGTCGAGGGCGTCGATGCCGCGCGCGCTGAGCACGTGGCTCAACCCGATCGGCTCCACGCCGAGGCCGCCCGCGACGGGCTCTTGGGGCAGGTGGCCCACGGCTCCCTGCATCGCCACGGTGCCCTCGTGGCGGACCTGGCCCGTGGCCTGACCGAGCAGGACCTTGAGCAGCGTGGACTTGCCCGCGCCGTTGCGCCCCACGAGGCCGACCTTCTCCCCGTCGCCGATCGTGAACGACGTCGGTTCGAGGAGGCGCCGCCCCCCGATCTCGATCCCCAGCCCGGTGACGATGAGCACTATGGGCTGAGGTCGGTGAGGCGCTCGTCCAGCTCGTCGCGGAAGCGGGGGTCGGCGATGGCGATCAGGGCCTCGGCGCGCTCGCGCACGGTCTTGCCCCGCAGGTCGGCCGCGCCGTGCTCGGTGACGATGACCTGGGCCAGGTGGCGCGGCGAGGTGACCCCGGTGTAAGGGGTCGGGGTCGGGACGATCCGGCTCTTCACCGCGCCGTCGACCGTCGTCGTCGAGGCGAAGCAGATGAGCGAGACGTGCTCGAGGCTCAGGCTCGAGCCCTCCACGAAGTCGTGGTGGCCGCCCACACCCGAGAACTGGCGCGGGCCGATCGACTCGGCCATGATCTGACCCGAGAGGTCGACCTCGACGGCCGAGTTGATCGAGACGACGCGGTGATTCTTCGCGATGACGTGCGGGTCGTTGGTGTAGAAGACCGGGGCCACGCCGATCATCGGGTTCTCGTGGATGAAGTCGTACATCTCGCGCGTGCCCGCCGCGAACGTGATCACGCACTGGCCCGGGTGGAGGGTCTTGCGCGCGTTGGTGACCTTGCCGGCCTTGATCAACTCGTAGAGGCCGTCAGTGAACATCTCGGAGTGGACCCCGTAGTCTCCGCCGTCGCCGTCGATGAGGGCCCGGGCGACCAGGCTGGGCACCGCTCCGATGCCGGTCTGCAGCGTGGCCCCGTCGCGGACGAAGGGCGCCGCGTGGGACGCGATGGCGGCGTCGACCTCGCTGCCGGAGACGTTGGGGAAGACCGTGGGCCACTCGTCGGTGTAGACGACGACGTCCACGTCGTCGTGAAGGCTCAGCGTGTTGGAGTGACCCCTGAGGGCGAGCGTGCGCGGGAAGTGGGGCGAGCACTCAACGATGAGGAGGCGCCCGCGGTCGCGTCCCGCGGCCCGCAACGCCTCGAGCGTGGCGCCGTTGTAGAGCGAGAGCGAGACGTTGCCGTCGGCGTCGGGCATCGAGCAGGGGGCGATCATGACGCGTGGCTGGAACAGCTCCACGTGCAGCCCCCAGTGGCGGAAGTAGCTCGGCACGTACTGCACGTCGCCACCGGCCGACACCGCGCGACGCTCGCCCGGCCCGAAGAAGGGGCATCGGTAGTGGACCCCGGGGTGGGTGAAGAGCGCGTCGTAGTCCCCGAGCGCCAGTCCGCCGGTGATGAGGAGGTCCTCCCAGTCGTCGCGAGCGGCCAGGGCCCGGAACATCGCCGGGGGCGTGCCGGTGATGAGCCCGTAGCCGACGCCGTCCACGGGTCGCAGCAGGGCGGCGGCCGCCTCGGCGGTCATCTCACGTGCGGTCATCGCGACATTCTGCCTGAGGGCACCGTCTCGGCGCGGGCTCAGTCCCCCTCGCCCGCCGGCACGACCGCGACGGCCGCGACGGCGTGGCCCTCGTCGAGGTTCATCACGCGCACGCCGGTCGCGTCGCGGCCCTGGGAGGAGACCTCGCGCACCGGGGTGCGGATCAGGACCCCCCCGCTCGAGGCGAGCAGCACCTCGTCGTCGAGGTGAGCCATGAAGGCCGCGACCACGAAGCCCCGGGCGGCCGTCAACTTGATCGCGCGCACCCCCTGGCCGCCGCGGCCCTGGAGGTGGAACCGCTCGACCTTGACCCGCTTGCCGTAGCCGGTGTCGGTCACGACGAATAGGTCCGCGTCGCCGCGCACCACGTCGAGCGAGATCGCCCGGTCGTCGTCTTTGAGCTTGATCCCGCGCACACCGGTGGCGTCGCGGCCCATCTCGCGGACCTCGGACTCGGCGAAGCGGATGGCCATCCCCCGGTAGGTCAGCATCATCAGGTCGTCCTCGCCCGTGGTGGGCACGACGCGCACGACCTCGTCACCCTCGCGCAGGTTGATGGCGATCCAGCCCTCGCGCCGAGACTTGTCGTACTCGCTGAAGGCCGTCTTTTTCACCGTCCCGTTGGCCGTGGCGAAGACCAGGAACTTGTCGTCGGGGAAGTCGACGGTCGAGACGACGGCCTGAATCGACTCGCCGGGCTGGAGGTTGAGCAGATTGACGATGGCCGTACCCTTGGCCGTCCGGTCCTTCATCGGGATCTCGTGGCCCCGCAGGCGGAAGACCCGGCCCCGGTTCGAGAAGAGGAGCAGGTAGGCGAGCGTCGTGGTGTGGATGATCTGGTCCACGAAGTCTTCGTCTTTGAGCTTGGCACCCTGGACGCCCCGGCCCCCGCGACCCTGGGTCCGGAAGGCGTCGGCCGCGACCGACTTCACGTAGCCGGCGCGGGTCACCGTGACGACGATCTCCTCGTCGGCGATCAGGTCCTCGACGCCGAGCTCGCCCGGGTCGTTCACGATCTGGGTGAGGCGCGCCGTCACGTACTTGTCCCGGATCACCGTCAGCTCCTGGCTGATCACCCCGCGCAGCCTGACCTCGTCGGCCAGGATGGCCCGCAGCTCGGCGATCGTCTCACGCAGGCGAGCCATCTCGTCCTCGAGCTCACTGCGACCCAGCCGAGTGAGCCGCCCGAGGGTCATGTCCAGGATGTGGTTGGCCTGCTCCTCGGAGAAGTCAAACGGGGCGGCCATGAGGGCGGCCCGAGCGGCGGGGCGGTCCTCCGACCCCCGAATGGCGGCGATCACGGCGTCGAGCATGTCGATCGCCTTGAGGAGACCCTCGACGATGTGGGCCCGGGCCTCGGCCTTGGCCAGGCGGAAGCGGGTGCGACGCGTCACGACCTCGACCTGGTGGGCTACGTAGTGCGTGAGCACCTGGGCGAGGTTTAAGGTGCGCGGCACCCCGTCGACCAGGGCGAGCATGTTCACCGCGAAGGTCGTCTGCAGCGCCGTGTTCTTGTAGAGCTGGTTCACGATGACGTTGGCGTTGGCGTCGCGCTTCAGCCGAATCACGAGGCGGGCCTTTCGCCCGGCCGAGTCGTTCTGCACCGCGGCGATCCCCTCGATCTCGCCGCTCTTGACGAGGTCGTAGATCTTCTCCTCAATCGACTCGACCGAGACCTCATAGGGGAACTCCGAGACGACGATGCGGGTGTCGCGGCCGACCTCGTCGATCTCGGCGACGGCGCGCACCTTGATCGAGCCCCGGCCGGTCCGGTACGCGTCGAGAATCCCCTGGCGTCCCAGGATCTGCGCGGCCGTGGGAAAGTCAGGGCCCTTCACGAAAGCCATCAGCGCGTCGGGCGTGGCGTCGGGATGAGCGATGAGGTGCAGGGTCGCGTCGATCACCTCGCCAAGGTTGTGGGGCGGGATCTTGGTCGCCATCCCCACGGCGATGCCCTGACTCCCGTTGACGAGCAGGTTGGGGATGCGCGAGGGCAGCACGATCGGCTGCTGGGTGGAGTTGTCGTAGTTGGGCTCGAAGTCGACCGTGTCTTCATCGATCGAGTCGAGCATCTCCAGGGCGATCGGGGCGAGCCGGCATTCCGTGTAGCGCATGGCCGCGGCACCCTCGTCGGGACCACTCCCCCCGAAGTTGCCGTGACCCGAGACGAGGGGGTGGCGCATCGAGAAGTCCTGGACCATGCGCACCAGAGCGTCGTAGATCGCCGAGTCGCCGTGGGGGTGGTACGTACCCATGACCTCGCCCACGACCTTGGCGCACTTGGTGTAGGGCCGGTCGGGGCGCAGGCCCTGGTCGAACATCGAGTAGAGGATGCGCCGGTGCACGGGCTTCAGCCCGTCACGGACGTCGGGCAGCGCCCGGCTGACGATGACCGACATCGAGTACTCGAGGAAGGAGCGTTCCATCTCGAGGTTGATCTCGATGGGTTCCACGTAGCCGAGCACCTCGACGGGGTCGTCCCCGTCGTTCGGAGGGGTGTTGTTCGAGCGTCGGGCCATGTCGTCGCCTTAGATGTCGAGGAAGCGAACGTCTTTGGCGTTCGTCTGGATGAAGTGACGCCGCTGCGGGACGTCGTCGCCCATGAGGATCGAGCAGACCTCGTCGGCCAGAGCGGCCTGCTCCACCGTGATCTGGAGCAGGGCTCGCTTGGTGGGGTCCATCGTCGTGTCGCGCAGCTCGTCGAAGTCCATCTCGCCGAGACCCTTGAGCCGCTGGAAGTCGTTCTTGTGGTCGGGACGCTCGGCGAGGAACAGCGCCTTCGCGGCGTCGTCGCGAAGGTAGACCTTCTCTTTGCCCACGAGGGTCGAGTACAGGGGCGGCTGGGCCACGTAGACGTGCCCCTCGTTCACCAGCGCGGTCATCTGGCGGAAGAAGAACGTCAGCAGGAGCGTGCGGATGTGGCTGCCGTCCACGTCGGCGTCCGCGAGGAGGATGACCTTGTCGTAGCGGATCTTGGTGACGTCGAAGTCGTCCTCGACGCCCGCCCCGATGGCCGACACCAGGGCCTGGATCTCGGCGTTGCGCAGGATCTTGTCCGTGCGGGCCTTCTCGACGTTCAATATCTTGCCCCGGATCGGCAGGATCGCCTGCACCCGGGGGTTGCGAGCGTCCTTGGCCGAACCCCCGGCCGAGTTGCCCTCGACGATGAACAGCTCACACTCGCGCGGGTCGTTCGATGAGCAGTCGACGAGCTTGCCCGGCAGTCCAGCCCCGTCGAGGGCGCTCTTGCGCCGGGTGAGGTCCCGGGCCTGGCGCGCGGCCTGGCGGGCACGGGCCGCCTGCACGGCCTTTTGGACGATCTGGGCTCCTTCACGAGGGTTCTCCTCGAGCCACTCGGCGAGCTTCTCGTTGGTCGCGCGCTCCACCATCGAGCGCATCGACACGTTGCCGAGCTTGGCCTTGGTCTGACCCTCGAACTGGGGCGCGGTGAGCAGGACCGAGATGATCGCCGTGAGGCCCTCGCGGATGTCCTCGCCGAGCAGGTTGTCCTCCTTCTCCTTGAGAAGGTTGCGCTTGCGGGCGTAGCGGTTCACGACGTTGGTGAGGGCCTTGCGGAACCCCTCCTCGTGCATTCCACCCTCGACGGTGGAGATGCCGTTGGCGAAGGAGTAGATGCTCTCGTAGTAGCCGGTGTTCCACTGGAAGGCGATCTCGACCTGCTGGCCCTCCTCGGCCTGCTCGTAGTAGCCGACCTTGCGGAAGAGGGACTCCTTGGCGTTGTTGAGGTGCTTCACGTAGTCGACGATGCCGCCGTTGTACTTGAAGACCTCTTTGGCCTCGCGACCGGCGCGCTCGTCGACGAAGCGGATCTCCAGTCCGCGGTTCAAGAAGGCGACGATCTGGAGGCGCTCGGTGACCGTCTGAGCGCGGAAATCGACCTCCTCGAAGATGGTGGGGTCGGGGTAGAAGGTGACCGTCGTACCGGTGCGGCCGCGCGGCGCCGGGCCGGTGACTCGCAGCGGGCCCTGGGGCTTGCCGCCGTCGGCGAAGGCGATCTCGTGGTGGTGTCCTTCCCGGTCGACCTCGAGCTCGAGGCGTCTCGAGAGGGCGTTCACGACCGACGCCCCCACGCCGTGCAGACCCCCTGAGACCTTGTAGCCCCGGCCGCCGAACTTGCCCCCGGCGTGGAGCACCGTCAAGGCGACCTCGGCCGCCGACTTTCCGGGGTACTGGGGGTGTTCGTCGACCGGGAAGCCCCGCCCGTCGTCCGCGACCTGACAACCGCCGTCTTTGAGCAGGACGACGTCGATGCGCGAGCAGAAGCCCGCCATCGCCTCGTCCACCGAGTTGTCGACGATCTCCCAGATGAGGTGGTGGAGACCGGCGGGACCGGTCGAGCCGATGTACATACCCGGGCGCATTCGCACGGGCTCGAGGCCCTCGAGGACGGTGATGTCACGGGCGGAGTAACTCGCCGACCCCTTAGACTTTTCGGCCACGACGAGGTCCTTTCCATCGGGGAGCCGGGGCTCGGGCGCCCGGCGGCGCGGCCCTTGTGCGTCCTTCCATCCTACTCGAACGGCCCTACATTCCAGCCCTTGCGAGGTCCCTCGGAGGCCCTCGAGGGAGGGGCTAGGACCTCTCCGTGCGGTCGCGCACAACCGCGCGAACGGCGCGCGGCGCACGCGACCCGAGCACGGCGTAGGCGGCGAGGATGGACGCCTCCTCGTCGGTGACGCGTTGGGCAAAGGCACCCGTGGGCACCGCGACGATGAGGATCCCGTCGCGCACCATCTCAACTCGGCAGTGCTCGGCCAGCACCGGGTCGACCGCACTCCCCCAGAGGGACCGCGCCTCGTCGATCGTGCGCAGGTCGACGCGCCGAAGTCGCCCCGCGAGCCCGTCGAGGACCTCACCGAGGGACCGCGGCTCGTCGTCGCGGCGCCTCACCTCGACACCGCCGTCGAGAGGTCCACGACCACCCGGGGGTTGAGGGCCGCGGGGAGCGGGGAGGCCGTCGTGACGAGGGTCTGACCCCCGGGGAGCATCCCGAGGAGTCGGTCGGCGCGCCAGGGGTCCAGCTCGCTGAAGACGTCGTCGAGAAGCAGGATCGGCTCGACCCCCCGCCGCCCGCGTACCAGCTCGTGGCCGGCGAGTCGAAGGGCTAGGGCCAGCGATCGCTGCTCGCCTTGAGAGGCTTGGCGGCGGGCGTCGTGACCTCCGAGGCGCACGAGGAGATCGTCTCGATGGGGGCCAACCCCCGTCCGGCCCCGGTATCGGTCGTCGTGCTCGGCGCGCGCGAGGGCCTCGACGAGTCCCCCGGTCCAGGACGTCTCGTAGATCAGCTCCACGGCCCGGGCCTCACCGGCCAGCCCCTCGTAGCTCTCGGCCACGAGGGGGCCGAGCCGGGCGAGCACGTCGCGGCGCAGGTCGACGAGCGCGGTTCCCTCGAGTGCGAGCTCCTCGGTCCACACCTCGAGCTCGGCTCGTTGGTTGGCACTCAGGGCTCGTCCTTCGAGCGAGCGCAACAGGGCGTTGCGCTGGGTGAGAACGCGGGTGTAGCGCTCGACGGCCTCGCTCGTGAGGGGGTCCTCGTCGGTCATCAGGGTGGTCAGGAACGACCGCCGATGCTCGGGCGCCCCGCGCACGACCTCCACCCCCTCGGGCGTGAAGACGGTGAGGGGGAGGGCGTCGGCGAGGGCGGCGCGCGAGCGAGGGCGTTGACCGTTGACGAGCATGCGCTTGGTCGTGGCACGCACACCCCGGGTGAGGGTGAGATCGACCTGGACCCGTCGCTCGCCCTGGAGGAGCACGCCGTGGACCTCGGCGAGGTCGCGGCGGGCGCGCACCATGTCGGAGGCGGTCGGGGTGCGGAACGACTGGCCCGTGGCGAGCACGTGCACGGCCTCGAGAACCGACGTCTTGCCGGTCCCGTTGGCCGAGAGGAAGACGGTGACCGCGCTCGGGTCGGGTCGGACCACGAGCTCGGGGAACAACCGGAAGTCGCGCAGCGTGAGCTCGGTGAGGCCCACCTCGGGGGGTCCTACTGAACTCGCACGGGCATGAGGAGGTAGCGAAAGGCGAGGTCGTCGACCCCGTGGACCATGGCCGGCCGCACCGCGTCGCTCATCTCGAGCACGACTTCGTCACCGGGCACCGCCTCCACACCGTCGATGAGGAAGTTCGGGTTGAAGGCGATCGTCATCTCGTCGCCCTGAAAGTCGGCGTCAACGTTGTCCTCCACGTCGCCCGCGTCGTGGCTCTGGGTGCGGATCTCGACCGTGCGGTCCTTCACCGTGAGTCGCACCGAGGACGTGGAGTCCTTCGCCAGGAGCCGAGCGCGCCGGAGGGAGGTGAGGAAGGTGTCCTTCGCGACGCGCAGCTGGTTGGGGTAGCTGGCCGGGATGAGCTGGAGGACTGAGGGGTAGTTGCCGTCGATGAGCCGCGAGGCGATCGAGGTGACACCGGCGATGAAGGCGATCTCCGCATCCGAGAGCGCGACGGCGATCTCCGCATCGGCCGGCAGTTGATTGGCCGTGCGCTGCAGTTCGTGTAGGGCGCGCGCCGGAACGAGCAGGTCGGACCCGGTGAAACCTGCGACTCCGGACACGTCGCGTACGGCGAGGCGGTACGAATCGGTAGCGATGAGCCGTAGGGTCCCCTCGTTCGAGGTGAACAAGACACCGGTCAGCAAGGGCCGTGCGTCGTCGGTGGCCGCGGCTCGCACCACCTGGGTCAGACCCTGGATCAGCTCGAGCGCCGCCACCGAGGTGACCGGGCCACTGATCGGCGGAAGCCTTGGGTAGTCGGCCACCGAGAAGGTTCGTAGGGAGAACCGGGCCCGACCGAGTGAGACCTCGACGGTCTCATCGTGCGCCTCGACGGCGACCGCGCCGGGCTCGAGCGAGCGGACCGCGTCGACGACCAGTCGGGCCGGGACCACCGCCGCGCCGTCTTCAATCCCGACGACCTCGATCGTCGTGCGCGCCGTGAGGTCGAGATCGGTGCCCGTCACCACGAGTTGATTGCCGGTCAGGGAGAGCAGGATTCCCGACGTCGCCCCGATCAGACGCGTCGTCACGACCCGGCTCGCCGCCCCGAGCGCGTCGACCAGGAGGTCGCGTTCGGATCTGAACTTCATGACTCTGCCTTTCGCTGTTCTCTGAGGTTACGGTGTGGATGTCGGATGAAAGGGGTGTCGGTAGTAGTAGGGGTGTGGATTGGAGAGGGTACTCGCGTCAACCCTGATCCTGCCCGTGAAAAAAACGAGACGTCCCCCACAGTCCTGTCGGTAACTCCTTCAACCCTCAGAGGTGAACCTTCACGTGATGTGGGTAGCCCAAAGGGCGCCCACGCGAATCTGACACGTCAGGAGACACCTTGTCCACAGTTCACGTCTCTCCTTGGAGCCGACGCTTGAGTTGGTTGATCTGATTCAACAGGTCGGGGTTCGAGCCCAGCTGGTCACGGATCTTCTCGACCCCGCTGATGACGGTGGTGTGGTTGCGTCCGTCGAAGATGCGCGCGATCATCGGGTACGAGTAGTTGTTCAACATCTCTCTGATCAGGAACATCGCGACGTGGCGAGCGTGCACCAGGGGCCGGAGGCGTTTCGAGCCGCGCACGTCGTCGACCGAGAGGCCGTAGAACTCAGCGACGACGGTGAGGATCGTCTCGGGCTTGAGCACGGCCTGCTCCTGGCCGAGGTTGGTGAGGTGGGTGCGGGCGAGCTCGAGGGTGATCGGCTCCTGGCGCAGGTTCGCGAAGGCCCGCAGCATGGTGATCGAACCTTCGAGTTCACGGATGTTGTCGCGGACCCGTTGGGCGATCCACTCGGTCACGTCGTCGGGCAGGGCGATCCCCTCGCCCTCGGCCTTGGAGCGCAGGATGGCGATGCGGGTCTCGAGGTCGGGTTGGTCCACCTCGGTCACCAGCCCCTGGAGGAGCCGGCTGCGGAAGCGGTCCTGGAGGCCGGCCAGGTCACGGGGGGAGCGGTCCGAGGTGAGCACGATCTGCTTGCCCTCCCCGTGGAGCGCGTTGTACGTGTGGAAGATCTCCTCGTGGAAGGTCTCGCCGCGCTGCTCCATGAACTGGATGTCGTCGATCAAAAGGACGTCGTTCTCGCGGTAGCGCTCGTGCAGCGCCAGCTGGGTCTTGGTCTGGATCGCACGGATGAAGTCGTTGAGGAACGTCTCGGTCGAGACGTAGAGCACCCGGCGTCCGGGGTAGTTCTCCCGGACGTAGTTGCCGATGGCGTGCAAGAGATGCGTCTTGCCCAGACCGGAGTTGCCGTAGATCATCAGCGGGTTGTAGGCCCGACCGGGGGTTTCAGCCACCGACTGGGCCGCGGCGAAGGCGAGGCGATTGGAGGGACCCGGCACGAACGAGTCGAAGGTCATGCGCGGGTCTAGACGCGCGGGGGCGTCGACGCTCGCGGCGTAGGTGGACGGGCCCACGGGCGACGGCGGGGTGACCGGGGCGGCGGGCTCGGCCGGCGGGGATGACGCGGGAGCGTCGGCGACGGTCAAAGAGACCTGGACCTCGGGGCCGATGACGCGCTGGGCCTGTTCGGTGATGAAGGGGAGGTAGCGCTGCTGGACGCGCTGGAGCTGGATCTGGTTGGGTGCGCCGATCACCAGTTCGTCCCCATGGAAATCCACAAGCCGGAGTGTGCTCAGGCCCGCGGCCCACACCGCCTCAGAAGCGTTACCCCGCAACGATTCGCGCAGTTGGGCCCACACCTCCTCACCGCTCTGCACGATCGTTCCTCCACAGGCCGTCACCTATTTTATCCACAACCCTTCCCACAAGGGGAAACGGTCACTCCCCGACAGGGAGGGCCACCATACACCTATTCGCGCGCGTGTGCCCGGGAAGCCTGAGAGGTGAGCGAGACCCGTGGGATAAGATGGCTCGCCATCGTGCGTCCGGGATTCCGCAGCGGACCGGGCGTGCGCGCGACGTCGTCGAGAATGAGGTTTTCGTGAAGCGCACCTACCAGCCGAACCAGAGGAAGAGGGCCAAGACCCACGGCTTCCGGGCCCGCATGCGGACCCGGGCCGGGCGTGCCGTCCTCAAGGCCCGTCGGGCCAAGGGCCGGCACCGTCTGACGGTCTAGCCCGCGTGCCGGACCGGGTCCGTACCCGCCGGCAGTTCGCGCTCTTCTCCACACCGACGGCGCGGGCTCGCAGCGGGCCACTGAGCATCCGCTTCGTGGCCGGACCCGACCCGGGGGTCGCGGCGGCCTTCGCCATCGGCCGGCCCGTCGGGTCCGCGGTGACGAGGAACCGGATCCGCCGGCGCCTCCGGGCCCTGCTCGACGGGACGCAACCCCGTCCTCCTTCTGGGAAGTACCTGATCAAATGCGGTGTAGGGACCGCTGAACTGACCTATGACCAACTCCACGACCACCTCCGCCGAGCCCTCGGAGAACTCACTGCGCGCTAGGGGCGCGGTGGCCCGGGTGCTCGTGCGCCTGGTCCACCTCTACCAGTGGGCCCGGGCCGGACGGGTGAGCGCCTGCCGGTTCTACCCGTCGTGCTCGGAGTACGCCGCCGAAGCGATCGCGCTGCACGGGGCCGTCCGTGGAAGCGGGCTGGCCCTGCGGCGGCTCTCACGCTGTCGGCCCCTCGGTCCCCACGGGATCGACCTCGTCCCCGAACCCCCTGAGGCCAGGAGAAACGCACGATGAGCTCCATCACCCACTTCTTCGGTCAGATCTTCTCGCCGATCTTTAGCGCCATCGCGTGGCTGCTGGCCTTCTTGTACGGAATCGTGCCGAACTACGCGGTCGCGATCGTTCTGCTCACGATCATCATCATGGGCGTGCTGACCCCGCTCACCGTCAAGAGCACCCGCTCGATGATGGCAATGCAAAAACTTCAGCCAGAGATTAAGAAATTGCAACAGAAGTACCGGGGTCCCGAGAATCGCCAGGTCCTCAACGAGGAGCTGATGCGCCTCTACCGCGAGGAGGGTATCAATCCCCTGGGCGGGTGCCTGCCCATGCTTTTGCAGACGCCTTTCCTGATCGTGCTCTATCAGGTCATCAAGGGTTTGGCCAACACCGTTCCGAACAAGGCGGGCCAACTGGTCTCGGCCCCCCGCTACATCCCGCATAGCTCGAAGATGTACGACAACCTGATTCACTCGGGCGGCCACATCAACTCCCTGGGGCTCGACCTCAGCCTTCGACCCTTCCCGATCAGCGCGCACGGGTCGTGGGTGGGCGCACTCCCCTTCTTTGGGTTCGTCGTCGCCGCGGTGCTCCTCCAGTACTTCCAAATGGCTCAGATCAACAAGCGTGCCCTCACCGCGGGCCAGCAGATGCCCAGTCAGACCCAGATGATGCAGCGGTTCCTGCCGATCGTCTTCGCCTACATCTACCTCGTGATCCCGGCCGCCGTCGTGCTCTACATGATCGTCTCGACGATCATCCGGATCATCACCCAGGACATCATGTTCCGCACCGGTGTCTCCGACCCGCGGCGTCACGGAGTCGCTCAGGCGAAGGGTCCCGTGGAGATCCCGGGATCGGCTGAGGAGAAGCCGGCCGCGAAGCCCGAGCCCTCGAAGGCTCCGGCCAAGCGCCCTGCTACCCGCGGTGCGACGACCAACTCCCCGAAGCCTAACGTTCGACCACAGAGTCATCCGCGGGCTCGGGACAAGCGTAAGAGAAGGGCTCGATAGGCGATGGAGTGGGTTGAGACCACCGGGAAAACGGTCGACGAGGCCACCGAGCGAGCCCTGGCCCACCTCGGCGTGACCCGTGACGACGCAGAGGTCGAAGTCGTAGAAGAGCCCCGAAGCGGTCTCTTCGGACGGGTCCGCGGGGAGTACCGCGTCCGGGCACGAGTCCGTCCGGTGAAGCCGCGTCCGAAGCGTGGGCGACGTCCAGCTGAGCGCGGCCGGGAGAGTGGCGCGGTCGACGGAGGTGAGCGGGACGCTGAGGCCTCTCCCGAGGGGCGTGAACGCAACCGACGCAGTCGCACCCGCTCTAAGGGCCTGACTCGGTCCGAATCGTCCGCCGGCCCCTCGGGGACCGGCGCCGCGTCGGGCCCTGGCCGGGCGAAGCACGAGCGTCCTCCCAGGGCCTCCGGGACAGACACGAACGAGAAGAAGAAGGAGAACACCATGGCGGAGAGCATCTCGCTCGCCGAGCAGGGAGAGTTGGCGAAGGGGTTCCTCGTCGGCCTGCTCGAGGTGATGGGAATCGACGCGGAGATCACTGTGCGAGAGATCGACGAGGAAACCGTGGAGCTGGCGGTGGACGCCGAACCGGCCACCGAGCTGGGGATCCTGGTGGGGCCGCGGGGCACCACGCTCCAGGCTCTCCAGGAGGTCACGAGGACCGTGGTTCAAGCCAAGAGCGAAGGTCGTACGGACCGAATCCTGGTCGACGTGGCCGGCTATCGGGAGCGTCGAGTGGCGGCGCTCGGGCGATTCGCGCGTCAGGTGGCCGACGAGGTCGCCGAGACGGGCGACGAGCGGGCCCTCGAGCCGATGTCGCCCGCCGATCGCAAGGCGGTCCACGACTCCCTGGCCGACGATGAGCGTGTCACGACCCGCTCCGAGGGCGAGGAGCCCCGGCGATTCGTGGTGATCGCCCCGGCGTAGCCGTTCCGTGCCGCGTAACTGGTTGTCCCGCGCCCTCGAGGAATCGAGGGCGCGGGGCTTTTTAAGCTCCCAGGACCTTAAGGGGCAGATCGCCCACGCCCGTGGGTTCTACCTGGTCTGGGAGTCCGTCCGAGGGGGTCCTCCCGAGAAACTCCTCGATCTGGGCTCCGGCGGGGGCCTTCCCGGCCTCGTGCTCGCCGATCACTGGCGATGTGACGTCGTTCTGCTCGACTCGATGGAGAGGCGGGGGTCGCTCCTGCGCGAAGTGGCCGAGATGGAGGATGCCCCGCCGAGACTCTCCGTGGTCGTGGCCCGGGCAGAGGACGCGGCCCGTTTCGCCTCTCTGGAGGGCACTTTCGACCTGGTCACCGCGAGATCCTTCGCTCCCCCGGCGGTCACCGCCGAGTGCGCGGTGCGCTTCTTGGCTATCGGCGGGCTCGTGATCGTGTCTGACCCCCCCGGCGGAGGCGAGCCCGGCCGCTGGCCGGAGGACGGTCTCTCCCGGCTCGGCCTGCGTGCCTCTGGGCATCTCGTGGGGGGATTCTCGTATCGCGTCCTGGAGAAGACGCGGGAGACCGAGGAGCGCTATCCCCGATCCTCGGGTGTTCCTGGTCGACGGCCACTCTGGAGATGTTTCACGTGAAACACTCCCCCGACGCTCCCTTCGGGTGTTCCTGGTCGACGGCCACTCTGGAGATGTTTCACGTGAAACACTCCCCCGACGCTCCCTTCGGGCGTTTCTCGGGTACGCGCCAAACCCAAGGAAATACCGGGTTTGAGTCAGGTTTTGTTTCACGTGAAACATTGTGTCTGGTGGGGATCCGAGATGTTTCACGTGAAACATAGGTACTTGACGGAGTGCGCAAAACGGAGTTGAATGGCTCTGTCTCGACGCTGTGTCGGTTCATCTCACCCCTGGGAAGAGGCTCATGGCTGACGCCACCATGATGAGGATCTACGCCGTCGCCAACCAGAAGGGTGGGGTCGGGAAGACCACCACGACGATCTCACT
>JAKCEK010000102.1 GCA_021838005.1 Actinomycetes bacterium | reverse complement strand
CGCCGAGAGCCGCGGGGAGACCGAGGGGGCGACCGCGACCGGGAGGTGGGCCTCGTGGGCGTGGCGGGCCAGCTCCACGAGGTCGTCACGCATGAGGCAGTCCCCACCGGTGAGCACGAGGATCGGACGGGGACTGCCCAGGGTCGCCAGGTCGTCAATGAGCGACAGGCCCTCGGCGGTCGTCAGCTCGTCGGGCCCCCCGACCAGCTGCGCGTCGGCCCGGCAGTGGCGACAGGCCAGCGGGCAGGCCTTGGTCGTCTCCCAGAAGACGAGGAGGGGTCGGCGGTCGAAGGAGACGGCCCGGTGCGCCGGTCCCGGTGCGCCCTCGCCTCGTCGTGGTCCGTTGGTCACGTCCAGTGACCCTACGCTGCGCGCCGCCCACGTCACTAGCGACTTTGGTCCCGGGTGGACCTTGGTCCCGTCCGGCGGGTCGCCCGCCCCCCTAACGTGCGGGGCGGAGCCCCCGTGACCAGTCCCGCCGAGTCAGCCCGCCCACCCCGCGTCCTCGTGACGGGGGCCACCGGCTACGTCGGCGGCCGTCTCGCGCCGGCGCTGCTCGAGCGCGGCGCCACCGTCCGGGTGCTCGCACGCACGCCGGCGAAGCTCGCCCCCGCCCCGTGGGCCGACCGGGTCGAGGTCGCGCCCGGGTCACTCGACGGCGACCTCGCTGCGGCCTTGGGCGACGTCGACGTCGCGGTGTACCTCGTCCACTCGATCGGCCAGGGCCCGAACTGGGCGGCCCTCGAGCGCACCCACGCCGAGAACTTCGCGCGCGCGGCCCGCGACGCCGGGGTCGCGCGCATCGTCTACCTCGGGGGCCTCGGGCGCGACGCCGACCGACTGAGCACTCACCTCGCCAGTCGCCACGAGGTGGGCCGCGTCCTCGCCGCCTCCGGGGTCCCCACGGTCGAGCTGCGGGCCGGGGTCGTGATCGGCTCGGGCTCGGCGAGCTTCGAGATGCTGCGCTACCTCGTCGACGTGCTGCCGATCATGGTCACCCCCCGGTGGGTCGAGACGCGCTGTCAGCCCCTCGCCGTGTCCGACGTCCGAGACCTGCTGGTGCGGGCGGTGCTCGACCCCGGACTCGCCCCTGGCGTCTACGAGGTGGGGGGACCGGACGTCCTCACCTACGCCGAGATGATGCGCCGCTACGCGCGCGTCGCGGGTCTGCCCGAGCGACGGCTCATCCGTGTGCCCCTCCTCAGCCCGAGGCTCTCGAGCCACTGGGTCGGCCTCGTCACCCCCGTGCCGGTCCCCCTCGCCGCCGAGCTCGTCGAGTCGCTCATCAACGAGGTCGTCGTCTCCCCGACCGCCCTCGCGACCGAGACCCTCTTGGAGCGGCCACCGCTCGGCTTCGACGAGTCGGTCGCGAGAGCCCTGCGGGTGACGCGCGAGGGCGGCGCGCCCACCACGTTCGCCGACGCGGACTTCGCCGTCTTCTCGGCCCAGTCGACCGACCCGGACTGGGCCGGGGGGACGGTCCTGCGCGACGTGCGCACCACGACGGTGGCGGCGAGCCCCGCGCGCGTCTTCGCGGCCGTCACGGGGCTCGGCGGCGCCAGCGGATGGCCCGCCGGGGACCGACTGTGGCGCCTGCGCGGCCTCCTCGACGCCCTGGTGGGCGGGCCGGGTATGCGCCGAGGACGGCCCGCGCGCCTCGAGGTGGGCTCGCCCCTCGACTTCTGGCGAGTCGAAGAACTCGAGGCGCCGCGCGTGCTCTCGCTGCGCGCCGAGATGCGCCTCCCGGGCTCGGCCCACCTCACCTTCGAGATCACCCCGGCCGCCGGGGGCGGGTGCACCCTCACCCAGCGCGCGACCTTCTACCCGCGCGGGCTCCTCGGGCGGCTCTACTGGTACGCGGTCGCTCCCTTCCACCGCTTCGTCTTCCCCGGTCTGCTCGCGGGGATCGCGCGCGCGGCCATCCCTTCCGACGCCGAGCCCGCGGGTACCCCCCCGACCCAAGGGCCGGACCCACCCGTCACCGACGAGGGGTCTCCCCCACGATGACGTGGTCCGCGGGCACGTCGGGACGACCCTTGATCGGGCGACGCTCCTCCGTCCAGCCGCTCGGACCGAAGGCCGCGTCGGCGCACCGGCGCCAGAAGGGACCCGCGACCACGTTGTCGTGCTGGAAGGCGACCGTCCACCGTCCCGGGTGTCGGGCGATCGATTCGAGGGCGAGGCGGGTCCCCGCACCCTCGCGTCGGACAACGGGGGTGACCCAGAAGGCGGCGAGGGACCACGTCGTCGGCCCCCTCTCGCACAAGGCGAAGCCCACGGGCGCGGGCCCACCGGTGTTGGGGTGGTCTCGCCAGGCCAGGTAACCGAGACGATCCGCCGACGGGTAGGCGTCAAGGAGCCGGTGGTTGTAGCGGCCGTCGGCGTGGGGGAAACCCCGCACCACCGGGGCGAGGTCGTGTCGGAAGAGCTGGAAGAGCCACGCCACCATCGGCCACTCGTCGCCCTCGACCAGACGGATCGTCTCGGCGGGCGTGGGCCGTCGATCCCGGCCCCCCGCGTCGTTGGTTACCACCCCGCGATGCTAGGCGTCGGCGTAGCGCGCGGACGTGAAGGCGATCGTCGTGGGCACGCTCAGCGCGAAGATGACCAGCATCAGGCTCACTTCGGTCAGGGTCGCGCCCCGGGTGTGGTCGTGGACGAACGCGAACTCGATCATCCCCGCCATGACGACGTAGGCGAGCAGGGCCCAGCGGAAGATGCGCCCGAAGGTCGGCCACGCGAAGCCGGCGATCCGGCTCAACAGGACGAGGGCCGTCACCATCAGCGCGTAGGCGAGGACCGTGAGGGCGGTCGGGACGGCGAGCGGCGCGGGGCGCGGGGCGTAGGAGGCGATCAGGATCCCCCCCACGACGACGCACCCCAGAGCGGTCGTCGTGAGCCACCCCACCGGGGGCACCGACCGCTCGGCGTCGACCGGCGTGGTCACCGCGACGCCACCCGGGTCATAATCACGAGGGTCGCGACCTGCATGACCCCGGTGACACCGGCGGTGTAGACGAAGCGCCGCATGAGTCGGCCGATGCGCTGACCATTGGGCTGGGGCTTTCTCATCTCCATCAAGACGGCGATGTTGGCCGGCTCGAGGATCCCCAGCGCGATGACGGCCATGACCCCCACGACGACGAACGACGCGATGAGCCACGTGTGGTTGGGGTTTCCCACCGCGAGGTTGCCCTGGTCGCCCGCGATCTGGAAGCCCGTGGCGAGCGTCATGAGCACGATCGTCGGCATCAAGACGACCATCTTGGGCATGAAGCGCGCCGAGAATTCGGCTCGCGCCGGGATCGAGAGCCGACCCAGGATGGGGCCGACGATGAGCCCGACGAACAGGTCGATGGCCGTCCACAGCCCTCCGCCGGCGACGTGGCAGAAGACGAGTCCCCACTTCCAGTTCTCGCCGATCGAGAGCGCGACAAAGACGACGACGAGGGCACTCGCCGGCAGCGCCCGGAGGGGCACGACCTGGACCACGGATCGGGGGGCGAGGTCGATCGCCGCGTGAGTCGACTCGACGTCCGTCACGAGACCTCCCGGTGGCGACGTCGCGACTCTAGCGAACCGTACCGCGACGTGCGCGGCCCGCTAGAGGTGGGCGAGCAGGGCGAGGGCCCGCTCGTTGAGCAGCCGGGCGCTCGGCTCGTCGTAGTCGCTCCACGACGGGTCGCAGAAGAGGTGGCGGCTCCCCGGGTAGAGGAAGAGCTCTGCGCCATCAACCGACTCGATCAGGCTCTGCGCCTCGTCCAACTCAACCCAGGGGTCCGCCTCGGCGGTGTGCACCTGGAGTCGGAGCCCGTCGGGCCAGGCCAACTCCATCGTCGCGAGCGAGAGCGCCCCGTGGAAGAGCAGGGTCGCGCGGGCCCCGGGGGTGGTCTGGGCGACGTACTGGGCGCACGCCGACCCCAACGAGAAGCCGGCGAAGGCCGTGGCGGTCGGGTACTGCGCGGCGGCGGTCGAGGCCGCGGCGATCCAGTGGGGGATGCCCCTCGAGTCCACGAACTCGACCGCCTCGTCGAGGTCGCTGAACGTGCGACCCTCGTAGAGGTCGGGGACGTGCACGACGTGCCCCTCGTCCCGCCATCCCTGGGCGAACTCGGCGACGCCGGGCGTGAGGCCCAGCGCGTGATGGAAGACAACGACCTCGGCCACAGGGCCCTCCCACTCTCGTCGCGGACTCTACCTCGGCCCGGTCACGGGTTCGGCCGACGACCGAGGGGGGCGAGTACATTGGCCTGGAGCCTGAGACCTCGGAGTGTGTATGGCCCTACGGCGGACCGTCTACCACTACTACGAGCGCCGCCTCGTCGCCGCCCTGCCCGCCGAGCGCCTCCCCCGCCACGTCGGCGTGATCGCCGACGGCCACCGGCGCTTCGCGCGCGAGATGACCGACGGCGAGTACCGGGCCAGCTACGAGGCCGGCATGCGCAAGCTCGAGGAGCTCATCGAGTGGTGCGCCGAGCTCGGCATCGGGGCCGTCACCGCCTGGGTCCTCTCGACCGAGAACCTCGCGCGGCCCGCGGCCGAACTCGACCCGTACTTCGAGGTCCTCACCGACCTCTTCGGTCGCCTGCCGCGGGTCGCCCAACGGCTGCACTTCACCCTCACGGTCAGCGGGAGCCTCGACCTGCTGCCCCCGGACCTCGCGCTCGCCGCGAAGGCGGCCGCCGACCAGACGGCCGGGATCGCCGCGCCGGCCATGACGGTCAACATCGCGCTGTGCTACGGCGGTCGCCAGGAGGTCGTCGACGCGGCGCGCTCTCTCGTCGCCGACCTCGTCGCCGAGGGGGTCGCCCCCGAGGACCTGCCCGAGCGAATCGACGCCGAGGGCCTCGCGCGCAACCTCTACGCCGCCGACCTGCCCGACACCGACCTCGTCATCCGCACCAGCGGGGAGTCCCGGCTCTCGGGCTTCTTGCTCTGGCAGTCGGCCTTCGCCGAGTTCGCCTTCGTCGACCCCTACTGGCCCGCCTTCCGCAAGGTCGACCTGCTGCGCGCCCTGCGCGACTTCACCCGTCGCGAGCGGCGCTTCGGCAAGTAGCCGTGTCGCCCTACGACGAGCGCTGCCCGGTCTGCGGGTTCCGCTGGAGCGCCGTCGCCCTCGCCGAGGTCCCCGACCGCGTGCGTGGTGCGACCGAGGAGATCATCGCGACCCTCTCGGCGTTGGGACCCCGGGTGACCGAGCGGATGGCGCCCGAGCGATGGTCGGCGCTCGAGTACGGCGGCCACGTCCGCGACGTCCTCGTGACGCTGCGCGAGCGGGTCCTGCTCGCCTGCACCTCGCCCGAGGTCGCGGTCTCGGCGAGCATGTACCGCGACGAACGGGTTGACCTCGGCTTCTACGCCCGCGACACCCTCGAGGCGGTCGCGACCGAGCTGCGCGCCCTCGCCGCGCTCTTCGGGCGCACCGTCACCTGCGTCCCGGCCGGTCTCGAGGGCCGCAACCTCCTCTTCCCCGGGCGCGACCAGCCGGTGAGCGTCGCCTGGCTGGGGGCCCAGGCCGTGCACGAGTGCGAACACCACCTCGCGGACGTCCGCGAGGATCTGGCCCGCACGATGAGCTAGTCGCCGGCACCGGCGAGTCCGTACACTTCAGCCGATGGAGGGCGACCACGAGGTCATCTCGGCCAAGCGGCTCGAGTCGTTCAGCGACTCCGTCATGGCCGTCATCATCACCCTCATGGCCCTCGAGCTTCGCCCACCGGCCGGCGTGACCTGGGTCGAGATCGACCACCGCCTGCCCAACCTGCTCGTCTACGTCCTGAGCTTCACCGCCGTCGCCATCTACTGGGTGAACCACCACCACCTGATGCGGGTGGTCGAGTCGATCTCCGGCGCCGTGATGTGGGCCAACCTCGTCCTGCTCTTCTGGCTCTCGCTCGTCCCCTTCGCCACCCAGTGGGTCGCCGACGCCTACCGAGAGACCGCCCCGGCGGTGGCCTACGGGATCGTCGCGGTGGGGGCGGCCGTCGCGTACTACGTCCTCGTACGGACTCTGCTGCGCGCCAACCACCACGACCGCCGGCTGGTGCGCGCCCTCGGGGTCGACGTGAAGGGTCTCTTCTCGGTCGTCCTCTACCTCGCGGGCATCGGGCTCGCCTTCGTGACGCCCTATCTCATGTACGCGTGCGCGGCGGCCGTCTCGGCGATGTGGATCGTCCCCGATCGCCGGCTCACGAGGCGCCGGGCTAGGGGATCAACGTCGTGAGGCAGAGGGGGTGGCCCGCCGGGTCGAGGTAGACGCGAAAGCGCTCGCGCGCCGGCTGGTGCGCCGCGCGGGTCGCGCCGCGTGCCCGCACGTGAGCCTCGTCGGCCTCGAGGTCGTCGGCCTCGAGGTCGTCGACCGCGAGGTCGAGGTGGACCTGCGTGGGCGGGCCCCCGTCGGGCCACGACGGGGGCAGTACCCCTCGAATCGCTGGGCTCAGCCACGCGGCCCGGGCCGAGACGGCGACGAAGCCCTCGCTGGCGACGGTCACCTCGCCCCCAGGA
>JAKCEK010000101.1 GCA_021838005.1 Actinomycetes bacterium | reverse complement strand
GGTGAGCATTCCGAGGAAGACACCGATCACCATGCCCAGCACGTAGCCCCAGAAGAACGTCTCGACGCTGGTGAGGAGCTGTCCGCCCAGGCCCTTCTGGGCGAAGAGGGTGTAGCCCTCGTGGATCACCGTGGTGATCGGGGCGAACAAGATGGCGATGGTGTGACTGCCGTAGATCTGCCAGCCGATGAACACGATCGCGAGCGAGAGGACGCGGATCGACAGGAACACCATGCGCTGGCGGCGCAGTCGCCGCTGGCGCCGCTGGTAGATCAGGCGACCGATCTCCTCGGTCGAGGGTCGTCCGGCGCCGTTCGTCACGGTGGGGGTCGCCGAGGCCACGACTTTGTCGTTGTCGATACTCACGGGGTCACTGTCCCTTCGGGGTCGAGGTCGGAATGCGCAGGAGGTCCCAGATCTCCTCGCGCAGCGAGGGGTAGAGGGGGTCGCGACGCACCGAGGCGACGGTGCGTGGGCGCTCGATGGGGATGGGGATCTCCTTCACCACCCGTCCCGGGTGCGCCCCCATCACGATGACGCGGTCGGCCAGCGTGATCGCCTCGTCGATGCTGTGGGTGATGAAGACCGCCGTCTGCTTGTGGCGGCCCCACAGGTTGAGCAGTTCCTCCTGGAGGATCTCGCGCGTCTGGGCGTCGACGGCGGCGAAGGGCTCGTCGAGCAGGATCACCTCGGGCCGGATCGCGAGGGCCCGCGCCAATCCGGCACGTTGCTTCATGCCACCCGACAACTGCGCGGGGTACTTGGCGTCACTGCCCTTGAGGCCCACCAATTCGATGGCCTCGCGCGCCCGGGTGAAGGCCTCCTCCTTGGACACGCCCGCCGCGCGCATCGGCAGTGCCACGTTGCGCAGCACCGTCTTCCACGGGAAGAGTCCGAACTGCTGGAAGACGACGCCCACCGTGGCCAGGGGCTTCGTGACCCTGGTGCCGCCGATCTCGATGCTGCCGTTGTCGATATCGGTCAGTCCCGCGATCATGCGCAAGAGAGTCGTCTTGCCGCACCCCGAGGGACCCACGACGCAGACGAATTCATTGTGCGCGATGTCCAGATTGAGGTCCTCGATGATCAGCGATGACCCGAACCATTTGAAGATCTCGCGGCACTTGATATCGCCGCTGGCGACGCCTGATGCGCCACGGTTCTTTCCTGGTGTGCCCGTCGCCGGTGCGTCGTCATGAATAGTCATTGCCCCCCTATGGTATGACCTCTTGTCACAAGTTAATCGGGGGAGGGCGACGTGTCAAGAGTGGTGTTGCGCGGTCTCGTCGAGGACTCCTCTCGTCGCGCGCTCGCCAGCGTGACTGCCACGACCCGGGTCGACGGCGGAACCGCTCGATCGTCGACGAGACCGACCGACGAACGTCCTAGTAACCCTCGAAGGTCTCCGAGAGGGGGCGGGGTCGCCCGATGATGAATCCCTGCGCCCGGTCCACGCCGAGCTCGCGCAGGAGGTCCAGCGTCGCGGTCGTCTCGGGTCCTTCGGCGGTGGTCGAGAGCCCGAAGGCCTTGGCCAGGCTGACGACTGCGGCGACGACGTGACGACTCGAGGCCTCCTCACCGAGGTCGCGGACGAACTCGCGATCGATCTTGAGCACCGAGACGGGGAGTCGCTTGAGGTAGGCGAAACCGCCGTAGCCGACGCCGAAGTCGTCCAGGGCCACGCTGCAACCGAGGTCGATGAGGCCCTTCACCAGTCCTTCGGCGGCGGCGATGTCGTGCACGAGGGCCGTCTCGGTGATCTCGCACTCCATGAGGTCGGCGTCGGCCCCGGTGTCACGCACGGCCGTGCGGATCCGCTCGAGCGTCTGGGGGTCCGCGACCGACCGGGCCGACAGGTTGAAGGCGACACGGTGCCCGAGGGCGGCGACCCGCGCGGTCTCGGCGATGACCCATCGATCGATCTCCGAAATCAGTCCGAACTCCTCGGCGGTGTCGAGGAACCTGGCCGGCTCCACCAGTTCCCCGGTCGGTGAGCGCATTCTGATCAGCAACTCGTGCTGGACGATCGTGGCGGAGGCGAGGTCGATGACCGGCTGCGCGAAGAGTTCGAATCTCGCGTCGTCGAGGGCGTCGCGCACTCGGCCCACCCAGGTCAGCTTCTCGAGCTCCTGCTCGATGCGTCGCTGTTCGACGACGTGCGCCGAGACATCCTCGAAGACGATCACGGAGCCCTCGATACCTCCAGCGACCAGTGGCGACGCGGTGAGGCCGATCGGAAAGGTGGAGCCGTCGCTTCGTATCGCCGAGCAAAGGTCGAGGTGAAGGGTCGCACCCGTGCGCCAGACGTCGAATCGACCGGCGCCCTCCTCGCGCTGTTCGCGGTGCAATCGCGGTTCTGCGCAGAGGTAGCGCGCGACCGACGATCCGAGCATCTCGGGTCCGCTGGCCCCCAGGAGTCGACTGGCCGCCGCATTGACGTAGGTGATGACACCCTCGGTGTCGGTGGCCAACATACCCTCGTTCATATTGTCGGTGATCGCCAACAAGAATTCTCGCGAACTCTCGACGCGCGACTTGGCGATCGCGGCGTCGGTGACGTCGAGGGAGGCGCCCAGGACCCGTAGTGGCGCGCCCCGGTCGTCACGCTCGAGCTCGGTGCGCACGCGAAGGTGACGGATCTCGCCGGCCCCGGTGGTGATCCGGTGGGTCAACTCGGCCGAACCCGTGACCACCCCCTGGCGCAGAGCTTCTCCCACGTCGACGCGGTCCTCGTGGGGGACGAAGGAGAGGAAGGCGTCGAAGGTGCCGCTCCAGTTGCGCGCGTCGGTGCCGTAGATGGCGTGGATCTCGTCGGCGTTGAAGGTGACCTCGTCAGTGCGCAGGTCCCACTCCCAGTGGCCCAGATGGGCCAGGCGCTCCGCGGCGCGCAGTTGTGACTCACTGCGTCCCAAGCGTTGCGTGTCGCGCAATCGACTGATGCCGAAGGAGAGCTCCTCGGCGTAGTCGGCCAGCACCGCCATCTCGTCGGGTGCGAACTTGCGCGGGTCGCGACAGTAGATGGTGAGGGCCCCCACGGCGTCGTCGCCGATCACGAGGGGGAGCGAACACACGCTCCTCACGCCGAAGACGTCCATCTGTTCGGACCAGAGGTCGTAGCGCGGCGAGGACCGGGGTTCGTTGATCACCTGGGCGGACCTCGTACGAATCGCCACCCCCGTAGGTCCCCGCCCCCATTCGCTCTCGTCCCAGCGGGTGAGGTCGCCCTCGAGGCACGAGGTGAGGCCGCTGGCGGCGACGCGTTGGACGGTGCGTTCCTCGTCGTCTCGGGCGTAGCCAACCCAGGCCACGAGGTACTCCCCGTTCTCGATGATCGAGTCGCACACCGCGCTCAGCAGTTCGTGCTCGTCCCTGGCGTGGATCAAGATGCGCGTCACGTCGGAGAAGGCCTTCAACGTGCGCGCCAGATTCTCCTCCTCGGTCACGTCGCCGCCCGAGATCAGGATCCCGTTGATATCGGGGTCGTCGATCAGGTTGTGGGCGTAGACGTCCACGATGCGCCAGCCTCGAAGGTCCGGGCCGTTCAGTCGGAGCCGCGAGAAGCCGCCATCGGCCTCGCGCGACGTGATGAGGGCCAGTTCTCCTCGCACGCGCTCTCGGTCGTCGGGATGCACGAAGTCGATCATCGGCTTTCCAATGAGTTTGGGCACTTCGACGCCCATGATGCCGGCGAGCTCGCCGTTGGCGTAGCGCAAAGTGGAGTCCGGGGCGATCACGGCCACCGGGGTGAGTAACCGGTCGGCCACCCGCGCGATCTGGGAATAGTCGTGGTCATCCGCCGATGCCGCGAAGTCGCTCGTCACCATTCCAGCATGGTCGTGTCCCTCGCCGACGTGACCGGCACGGCGTCCGAAGGACGGACGAAACGTCTAGGTGCGCAGCAGGGTCAGGAGTTCCGACTGAGAATGCACGTTGAAGCGCCGAAAGATCGCGCTCAAGTGGTTGCGGACCGCGCTCTGACTCAAGAACATCTCGGTGGCGATGGCCGGGACCCGGTCGCCGCGCAGCAGTCGGGTCAGGATGTCCCACTGGCGCGAGTTGAGGGTGCGCAACTGCGGGAAGCGCGAGGGATCGGGAATCGTCGACATGGCGCCGATCACACCGCTGGCCTGGACCTCGAGGGCGATACGACGTAGGTGCTGTTCCAACTCCGCGGTGCGGTCGGCCGCCGCGACCCGCGGGGCCGCCGTGGGGTCTCGCGAGAGGATGAAGCACAGGGACGTCGAACCGGCGAGACACACCAGGAGGCACTGCGCGAGTGCGCTCGACGAGTGCGTGGCTCGTGGTCCGTAGGGCATCGACATGGCGCATCCACTGTTGGCAGGATGCGCCGAGTGGAAGTGCGACCACGTCTCACGCTGGGGCGCGGGTAGCAGGTACTTCCCGACCAGGTCCTCGGCGCGGACCCCGATCACCCGATCGACGTCATTGCTCACCGAGGTGACGATCCCCCGGTCGTCCATGATGCCGATGGCGAACTTCGCGGGCTCGTATCCCAGGCTGGTCACGAGCGGACTCTGCGTCGGCCCCTCGACCGCGAGGATCTGGGTCAGGGCGAAGCGACGCTCGCCGAAATCGATCGCGTGCGACCAGACGTAGACGCCGGTGCGATGGGTGCGCGCCAATGACAGGGGTCGGTAGGTGCGGTAGAAGTCGATGGTGCCGTCGGCGAGCGCCGCCAGCGCTTCGCGGGCGCGCGGGCGTTCGGCCTCGTCCATGAGGCTGAAGACCGATTCTCCGAGCACGTCCTCGGCGGGCACGGCGATCTGCTCGAAGTACGCCGCCGAGGCGGCCTGGATCGTGAAGTCGCTGAGACGGGTGAGCACGAAGGGCAACTCGCTCGTTTGGACGTAGTCCCACATCTCCTCGTCGATCGTCGTCATTTCACCTTCCGGCCGCGGGGTCGGTTCGTCGGGTCTCGGCGAGCGGCGAGGCGGCTCAGTTGCAACATAGCCCCGGAGTGGGCAATGGCTCGCAAAATCGTGGGGCTCCTCCATGACGCCGATGGCGCGGGGTCGTCGGCGCCGAAGGGTCGCAGGAATGGAGAAGCGCAGTCGCGGGGCGAAGCGTAGAGTTCCTGATGCAGGCCAATGAGTCGTTGGAGATCATTATGAGTTCGAATTTCACCAAGGAGGAGAGGGCGGCCATGCGCGCGGCCCTCGCCGAGGCCAAGGCCGCCAAGGCCGGCGCCGACCTCGAGGCCGCCTGCGTGGCGGCGATCGAGGAGATGACGGGTAGTGACAGGGAGCTGGCCCAAGCGGTGCACGATCTGGTGAAGAAACACACCGATCTGAGGGCGAAGACCTGGTACGGGATGCCGGCCTACACCAACGCCGACGGCAAGGTCGTGGTGTTCTTCCAGAGCGCCGCCAAGTTCAAGGTCCGCTACGCGACGATCGGCTTCCAGGAGGCCGCGCACCTCGACGAGGGTAACCTCTGGCCCACTTCCTACGCCGTGACCAAGTTGACCGCCGCCGACAAGAAGAGGTTGGTCGAGCTCCTTAAGACCGCCGTGGGTGACGCGAGCGCCTGATCACCGCCGTGGCGGCGACGCCGGGAATCATCGGATCGCTCCTCACCCTTCGCCCGACATCGTCGAACACTCGCGAGCGCCAACGTGGCCCTCTCTCCTCAACAGTGATCGTGCTCTTGCCTCGATTCACGGTGGTCTCGGTCGCACCAGTTGACGGGGAAGCGGCGACGTCGAAACTGCTTCGATTCCTCGACGACCATCGCGAGACGTGGAACCGACACGGAGTTCGAGAAGGGTGTCGCGAGGACCACGCGGGAGGGTCACCCGTCGCCGTGGCCCTCGCGGATCGGTGAACATCGTGACCTGACCCACCGCCTTCGAAAATTCATGTCAGTACTATTGACATGAATACAGATTTGATGTAGATGTTACTGACATGAAATCGACGAGATCGTATTCGATGACGCTGCGGGGGGCGCGTTCGGCAGCGACGCGCGCGCGAATCCTCGAGGTCGCTCGTGATCTCCTCGATGACCCCTCCACGGTCGTCACCCTGGAGCGCGTGGCCGCGAGGGCCGACGTCACGGTGCAGACGATCCTTCGCCACTTCAATTCGAAGAGGGAGTTGATGATCGAGGTCATCGGTTCGCTTCGTTCGGGGGAACGCGGCGTGGCCAGTCCCTCTCCCTCGATCGCGGCCAGTGTGAGGGTCCTGTTCGACGACTACGAGCTGATCGGCGACCGGGTGATTCGCATGCTCGCCGAGGAGCACCGGATGAGCGAGCTCGAGGCTGGTGCGCGCGAGGGTCGACGTAGTCATCGCCAGTGGGTGTTGGCGTCCTTCGACGACTTCCTCTCGCAACTGTCCTCTCCACAGCGAACGCGCGTGGTCACGCAGCTCCTGGTGGTCACCGATGTGTACACGTGGAAGCTCCTGCGCAGGGACTTCGCACTGAGTCGAGAAGAGGCCGAGGAAACAATGGTGGGGCTCATCGAAGGGGTGCTACACCACGAGTAGAGGGGGAAGAGTATGGCGAGGTTCATGTGGGCGTGTTGGG
>JAKCEK010000008.1 GCA_021838005.1 Actinomycetes bacterium | reverse complement strand
CCCCCCCGCGGTAATGGACCATGCTGGGTGAGGGGATCGTGAGCTTGGGGGTCGCGGTCGCCACGGTCGACTTCAAGAAGGTGAACGCGTCGCCGAAGATGGTCCGGTCGATGCCGATCGGCCCGTCGACCACGAGGGCGGCCGAGGTGAACGTCGTCTCGCCCTGGGCGTTCTTGAAGGGGACCTGAATCCTCTCCTCGGTGGTGTGCACACCCGAGAGCTGGTAGATGAAGTCCATGTGCCAGCTGGTGCGGCGGAACTCGCCGTCGGTCGCCGAGCGAAGTCCGATCCCCTCTTGAAGGGCCACCGCGTCCGCGATGGCCGCGTCCTCGGCGGCCCGCAGCCCCTCGTCGTCGAGCCGACCCGTGGCGTGGGCGGCGCGGGCGTCGAGCAGGTCGCGCGGGCGCAGCAGGCTGCCGACGTGGTCGGCGCGGAAGGGGGGCGTGGTGCGTGTCGTCACGGACCGACGATACCCGTCGTGTCCGGGGGCGCCCGGGCCTAGTCGTCGTACTTGGTGCCGCAGCCCGAGCAGAACGTCTGGCCCGGCAGGCGCAACTTGCCGCAGACCGGGCAGTACCCAGCACCCCCGTGGAGGGAGGCCTCGGTGACGCCGGCCTCGCCGCGGCCCGCGACGTACTTATTGCCGTGGGCCTTGGTCGGGTAGGCGAGCAGCACGAGCGCCCAGGGCCAGATCAAGATGGTGAGGGCCCACCAGCCCGAGCGCCCGGCGTCGTGGTGGCGCCGGACCATCACCGCGAGGCCGGGGACGAGTACCGCCAGCGAGTAGAGCGTGGAGAACACGGTCGAGTGGGCCGCGCTCAACACCAGCGAGACCACCAGGTTGAACAGGACGAACCACCAGTACTCCGGCCGGCTCGCCGCACCCCGGAAGTCGGCGTACTTGGTGAAGCAGGTGCGCACCGCCTGGACTGGTCCCACGAGCCCTCCTCGGGCGACACCCTAGCCAAGGTCGGCTCGGGCGTCGGGGACTCGGGACGACCCCGGGGGCCGGGGGTAGAGTCGGGGGACGCCAGCGCCCGCCCGCGGGGTGGGTCACGACCGGCGACGTCACCTAGGAGAGTTATGAAGGTTCTGGTCCTCGGAGGAGACGGCTTCTGCGGGTGGCCCACCTCACTGCACCTGTCGGACATCGGCCACGACGTGACGATCGTCGACAACCTGAGCCGCCGCAAGATCGACCTCGAGCTGGAGGTCGAGTCCCTGACCCCGATCCGGCCCGTGGGCGAGCGCCTCGCGGTGTGGCGTGCCCTCACCGGCAAGGAGATCGGGTTCGTGAACCTGGACCTGGCCGAGGAGTACGACCGGCTCGAGGCCCTCATCCGCGCCCTCGAGCCCGACGCGATCGTCCACTTTGGTGAGCAGCGGGCCGCGCCCTACTCGATGCGCTCCGTGGCGGCCAAGCGCTACACCGTGGACAACAACGTGCGCGCGACCCACAACGTGCTCGTCGCCGTCGTCGCCTCGGGCCTCGACGTCGCCGTGGTGCACCTGGGCACGATGGGGGTCTACGGCTACGGCTGGTCGGGCTCGGCCCCGATCCCCGAGGGGTACCTCACCGTGAAGGTCCCCACCCCCGACGGCGAGATCGACCGGGAGATCCTGCATCCGGCCAACCCCGGGTCGGTGTACCACATGACCAAGACCCTCGACCAGCTGCTCTTCGCCTTCTACGCGAAGAACGACGGGCTGCGCGTCACCGACCTGCACCAAGGGATCGTCTGGGGAACCCAGACGCCCCAAACGGCGCTCGACGAGCGGCTCATCAACCGCTTCGACTACGACGGCGACTACGGCACGGTCCTCAACCGCTTCCTCATGCAGGCCGCGATCGGCCACCCCCTCACCGTCCACGGCACCGGCGGCCAGACGCGGGCCTTCATCCACATCCGCGACACCGTGCGCTGCGTTCAGATCGCCCTGGAGAACCCGCCGGCTCGCGGGGACAAGGTGAAGGTCTTCAACCAGGTGACCGAGACCCACCGCGTGCGCGACCTCGCCGAGCTCGTCGCCAAGCTGACCGGGGTCGAGGTGGCCTACCTGCCCAACCCGCGGGTCGAGGCCGACGAGAACGAGCTCAACGTGGAGCGCGCCCAGTTCGTGGCGCTCGGGCTCGATCCGACCTTCCTCTCCGAGGGGCTGCTCGAGGAGGTCCGCGACGTCGCCTCGCGCTACAAGGACCGGGCCGACACGAGCAAGATCGTGGCCCGCTCGGTGTGGCGCAAGGGCATGGAGGTCGCGCCCGACCTCGTCGTGCGCTAGGCCATCGCCCGACGGGCGCAGAGCCCGTGTGAAGATGGGGCGATGCCGCGCTCCTCGATCTACGAGTACGTCCGACACCCGCGCGCGGCCGAGCTGCGCGCCGGGCGGCCCGTCCGGACCGTCGACCTGGCCAAGCCCCGCTCCGACAATTGGGTCGCGAGGCTGAACTCCAGGGTCGGGCTGCGCGTCACCCTCATCGTGGGCACCATGTGGTGCGCCTACCTGTTCAGCGTGATCGCGATCATCGCCCTGCCCTCGGCCTTCCACCAGGGCGTCTACTACGTCGTGGTGTGGCTGTCGTCGAGCTTCTTGCAGCTGGTGCTGCTGCCCATCATCATCGTGGGCCAGAACATCCAGGCCGCGGCGGCCGACAAACGCAGCGAGGAGACCTACAAGGACGCCGAGGCGGTCCTCAAGGAGGCTGAGGAGATCCAAAAGCACCTGCTCGCCCAGGACGAGGTGATCGCCTCGATCCTCACCCGGCTCGAGAAGGTGGCCGGAGCGCCCCCGGCGTAGGGCGTCACTCCCCGCGGGCGCGCATCAGCTCGCCGATCTGCTGGTCGAAGGCGCGCCACGCGTGCTCGCGGCCCTCGACCAGGGCGCAGCGCATCGGCTCGGCGAAGGCGTGCAGTTCGGCCTCGCTCGGGGCGGCGCCCAGCGTGGAGAGGTAGCCCATCGCCGCGATGAGGTAGGTGACGACCCGCAGGCGTTGGCGCAGCACGATCCGCTCGTCGTCGTCCAGGTCGGCCAGGATCGAGGCCACCGACTCGATGTCGGTCAGCCGGGCGAGGATGGCCGCGCGGATGCGCTCGTTGTGGGCCCCCGCGATGGTCATCTCGAGGTTGAACTGGGCGCGGACGTGGTTCGCCGGGGCGATGGCGTCGAGGAGCGTCTCGGTCAGCCAGCCCTCGCGCGTCATGTCGAGGCGCCGCCCGGGGGAGAGGAGCCGCGCGCGCATGACCGTGCGCATCGCCTCGATCGCGAGGTCCTCTTTGGAGGCGAAGAGCTTGTAGATGGCCCCGGGCGAGCAGTTGGCGCGCCGGGCGATGCGCGAGATCGTGGCTCGGGTGTAGCCGCTGCGCCCCACGACGCCGAAGGTGGCGACGGCGAGCTGGGTGCGCAGGTCGTCGCTCGGTGGGGGGCTGAAGGGCGCCGGTGGGGCGAGCGCCGGCGAGGGTCCGACCGCGGCGGGGGGGACCGACAGACCCTCGGCCAGGATCGCGAAGAACGCCGCGTCGAGTTCGTCGTCGTGACCAAAGCGGTTCGCCGCAGCGAGCGTGACGAGACTGAGTGTGAACAGGACCGCGACGCGCAGCCCGACCGCCGGATCGAGGTCGGGACGGGCCCAGCGCCCGATGAGGTACTCGTCGAGGAAGGGCTCGACTTCCTCGTGCAGGGTCGGCAGACGCCGGGCGGTGAAGAGCACCTGGAAGCACGCGACGTCGGCCGGCTCGGCCCGGCTCACCCACCGGTGCAGGTCGGCGGCGCGCTCGGCGCTCGGCTGGCGTACCAACGCCGCGCACAGGTCGTAGAGGGCGATGGCGCGCGCGAGCATCGTCGAGTTCCACAGGTCGACGAGCAGTTCGTCGACGTCCTCGTAGCGGGCGTAGGTGGCCCCGTGGGTCAGGCCGGCCCGGTGGCCGACGTCGCGCAGGCTGAGGTGGTCGACGCCCACGCGCAGCACCTCGGCGATGCCGGCGGCGCGGATGGCGGCGTCGTTCGCGAGGGCCCGGGCGCTGCGCGCCCGCAGGGTTCGGGGCATGGCCCACCCTATGCGAAAGGTTTTCCATAAGTCCGAATCGTTTGTGTCGATATGGGCCGGGGGCGTGGAAGAGTTGTGGCGTGCATCTCCTCATCGCGAGCGGCCTGATCCCGCTCGGGCACTTCCCCGGGGTCCACGCCGGCCAGGCCCTGCCGGCCGCTCGGGTGGTCGTGCTCGCGGTGCCCGCGCTCGCGGCCGTCTTCTACTTCACCGTGGTGCGTCGGCGGCGCGACCGGTGATCCCCTACGTCCCCCTCGAGCGGCGAAGCTTCCGGCTCCACATGGGTCTGCGCCCGCTCGAGCTGTCGCGCTGGCTCGAGTTCGACGAGGACGCCGAGTCCGTGCTCGCGCTGCGCGCGCGGCTCATCGACCTCGAGCGCGCCCGCGTCGTCGCGCTCGACGAGGCGGGCCTCGCCCCGAGCGAAGAGCTGCTCGGGGTCCTCCGTGAGCACCTCACCCGCTGGCACCCCGGTCGAGGCGGCCCGCCGGGGAGCGACCACCCCCTCGTCGAGGCGGCGCGCCTGGTCGAAGAGGACCTCTGCGTGATGGTGCGCGAGGACGCCTGGCGGCTACGCGCCGCGGTGGTCTGCTTCCCGTCGCGCTGGGACCTGCGCGAGAAGATCGGGGCGACCCTGCGCGAGATCCACGGACCGGTGCCGGGCTACGAGGCGTCGCTCGGGGACCCGGTGGACGCCTTCTTCGACCGGATCGGCGAGGGTCGCGCCTTCTGGCGCCTCAACTGGACGCTGCTCGAGACGCCCGAACTCTTCGTGCCCGAGGGCGCACGCGCCGCGCCCGGCGGCGACCTCGCCGACTGGTACTTTCGCGTCGAGCGCCAGACGTTCCGGCGCCTGCCCGAGAGCGGCGCCGTGGTCTTCACCATCCGCACCTACGTCGCCCGGGCCTCCGCGCTGGCCGCACGGGACCCGGACTTCGTCGAGGTGCTCGTCGACCAGATGGCCTCGGCGCCCCCGGCGATGCAGGCCTACAAGGGCTGGGCGGGTGTCGCCGAGCGGCTGGAGGCTAGGAGGCGAGCGTCGAGTCGGCCGGACCGGTGAGCTGGTCGATCAGGACCGAGAGCCACATCCCCTGGCCGAGCGCGACGATCACCGGCGCGAGGTCGAGCCAGGCGTCGGCCCGGGCCGAGGTGGCGTACAAGGTGAGCAGGACGACCTCAGAAGTGACCCGCAGGCCCGAGGGCCGGCCGAGCCGCCGGGCCGCCAGGACCCCGACGACGAGGTAGTTGAGCCCCGGAACCCAGGCGTCGGGCGTCCAGCGCCCCCGCAGCTCCTTCGAGGCCCCGGCGTAGACGACGGTGCCCACCACCAGCAGGCCCACCGCCGCCGAACCGGCGATCGAGGCGAACCACGTGGGCAGCGGCTCGGCCGAGCCGGGCAGGTGGTCGAGGACCCCCACGAGCAGGGCGAGCCCACCGATCACCCCCACCACGCCCAGGTCGACGACGCGCCGCAGCGCCCGCACGAGCCCGAGGCTCGGGGCAAGCCGCCGGGGGCGCGCCGGCTCGCCGTAGGCGCGGGTCACGCTGGACCAGTCGGCGCCGTTCCACACGCGCCACTGGCGCCCCCCCGCGGGGTCGGGGTACCAGCCGGGAGGAGGTCCGACACTCACCACACCATTCTCTCACGACGGCGCGGCGACGGCGCCGCCGACGCCTACCTCGCCACCAGGACCGACGGCACGTCGAGCAGGGTCGTGTCGCCGATCGCCGCGCACCGACGTGACCCGCAGGCCACCCCGAGCAGCGGGCCGGGGACGTAGCGCAACCGGGGTTCGACCGCCGTGGTGCCCGGGGCTAGGGCCTCGAGGAAGGGTCGTGCCCCCGCGCCGCCCACCACGACGCACGTCCCGGCCGCGGCGCAGGCGAGGGCCGTTCCCGGACCGGCGAGGACCGCAGAGCGCCAGCGGGTACCCCCGACGCGCACGCGCACGAGCCGGTCCCCGCTCCTCGTGCGCGCGAGCCCCCGACAGGTCGTGGCCGAGCACGTCAGCGACGAGAGGGAGACCCACCGTCCCGGGACCGACACGGGGGCCCAGGTCGCCCCGCCGTCGGCGGTGCCCTTGACGAGCACCTGGCGACCCGCGTCGCGGGCGGCGAGCAGGCAACGCGAGGCGCTGGCGCAGGCGATCGAGGTCACGACGTCGCTCGCGGCGAGGGGGAGGGGAGTCGGTGTCGACCACGTCGTTCCCCCGTCGACGCTCGTCGACCAGCGCGGTCCGGCGCGTCGGGCGCCGGCGTCGACCAGCGCGCACGCACTCGCCGTGCAGCCGATCGCCTCGACGCTCGCGCCGCCCCTCGGGGGCGAGAGGGCGCGAACCCGGTGGGTGGCCGCGCTGAAGGACCACAGGAGGTCGCCGCCGGGCTCGCCGCCACCGACCAGGCACCAGGCGCCCGCGCAGCCGATCGCGTCGATCGACGGCGTGGCCACCGCGGGGAGGTGCAGGGGGATCCACGGGCCGCGCGGCGTGGAGAACTCGCCGGTCGCCTCGAGACCGACGGCGGTGGTCGAGGAGCCCAGGGCGACACAGGCGTCGTCGAGGGTGCAGCCCACCACCGAGAGCGCGATCGAGATCGAGCGGGTCGGCACCCCCGCCAACGTGGGGCGCGTCGCGCCGGTCGTCCCGCAGGCGGCGAGGAGCACGCCGGCGAGCGCCGCCCCGATCATCGGCGCGGCCCGCGTTCGGGCGCCCCCGCCCGGGGCCACTACAGCGCGCGGATCGCCGCGGCGAGGACCTCGAGGCCGTCGGCCAGCTGCGCGTCGGTGATGACCAGGGGCGGCAGGAGGCGGATCACGTTGCCCCAGGTCCCGCAGGACAGCGTGACGACGCCCTCCTTCTGGCAGGCGGCGACGACGGTCCGCGCGGCCGCCGCGTCGGGCGTGGTCGTGCCGGGCCGGACGAACTCGAGGGCCATCATGGCGCCGCGCCCGCGGACGTCGCCGACGCCAGCACACTCGCTCGCGAGGTCGTCGAAGCGGGCGCGGATCGTCGCCCCGATGGCCCGAGCCCGGCCGGCGAGGTCGCGCGCGCGCATCGTCTCGATGGTCGCGAGCGCCGCCGCGGCGGCGACCGGGTTGCCCCCGTAGGTGCCGCCGAGGCCGCCCTCGTGGACGGCGTTCATCAGCTCGGCGCGTCCGGTCACCCCGGCGAGGGGCATGCCGCCGGCCAGCCCCTTGGCGGTCGTGACGACGTCGGGCACCACGCCCTCGTGGTTGACGGCGAACCAGTCGCCCGTGCGGCAGAAGCCGCTCTGGATCTCGTCGGCGACGAAGACCACGCCGTTCGCGCGGGCCCACTCGGCGAGCGCCGGCAAGAACCCCTCGGCCGGCACCACGAAACCGCCCTCGCCCTGGATCGGCTCGATGAGCAGCGCCGCCACGTTGTGGGCGCCGACCTGGAGCTCGATCTCGGCGATGGCCCGGGTCGCGGCCTCGGGGCCCGAGAGGCCGTCGCGGTAGGGGTAGCTCATCGCCACCCGGTAGACCTCGGGGGCGAAGGGGCCGAAGCGGTCCTTGTAGGGCATGTTCTTCGCGGTGAGGGCCATGGTGAGGTTGGTTCGCCCGTGGTAGGCGTGGTCGAAGACGACGATCGCCGGACGTCCCGTGGCCAGTCGGGCGACCTTCACCGCGTTCTCGACGGCCTCGGCGCCGGAGTTGAACAGGGCCGAGGTCTTGGCGAAGTCACCCGGGGTCAGCTCGTTGAGCCGTTCGCAGACCTCGACGTACTCCTCGTAGGGGGTGACCATGAAGCAGGTGTGGGTGAAGTCGGCCACCTGGCGCGAGACGGCGTCGACCAGCTCGGGCACGGCGTGGCCGATCGAGGTCACCGCGATGCCCGAGCCGAGGTCGAGCAGCTGGTTCCCGTCGGCGTCGACGAGGATCGCGCCCTCGGCGCGCTCGATGTAGACGGGGAACCCCTGGGTCAGGCCGTGGCTCACGGCGGCGCGGCGCCGCTCGTGCAGCGCCTGCGAGCGGGGTCCGGGCAGTTCGGTGAGGACCTTGCGCTCGGTGAGAAGGGGGGTGGGGGCGCTGTCCATGGGGTCCTCCTGGTCGACGGCCCCTCCAGCGTACCGGTGGCGCCCCGAGCGCTTCGGGCGCGGCGGCGCCCCCGAGACGACGCGACGGGTGACCGGTGGTCACCCGTCGCGCGTGGCGGAGGAGGTGGGATTTGAACCCACGGTGCCCAATGGACACAGCAGTTTTCGAGACTGCCCGATTCGGCCGCTCTCGCACCCCTCCGTGTTGCAGTCTACCGGTCGCGCGCCGGGGCGACGAGTGGCGCGCCTAGCCTCGCGGCGTGGACGACGAGGAGTACATGCGTGAGGCGCTCGAGTGGGCCCGGCGCGCCACCGACCACGACGACGTCCCCGTGGGGTGTGTGCTCGTGGCCGACGGTCGGGTGATCGCCGGCGGGGAGAACCGCCGCGAGTTCGACGCGGACCCGACGGCCCACGCCGAGGTGGTGGCGCTGCGCGCCGCGGCGCGTGCCCGGGGACGATGGCGCATGGACGGGGTGACGGCCTACGTAACCCTGGAGCCCTGCGTGATGTGCGCCGGGGCGCTGTTGAACGCCCGGGTCGATCGGGTCGTGGTGGGCGCGCCGGACGAAAAGGCCGGCGCGGTGGGCTCGCGCTACAACGTGTTGGCCGACCCCCGCCTCCTCCACGAGCCGATCCTCACCTTCGACGTGATGGCCGAGGAGTCGGCCGCGTTGCTGCGCGCCTTCTTCGAGATCCGTCGGACGAACCCCGAGGGCGGGTGAGGGGCCGGTCGCTCTCGCTGGTCGGGGCCGCGGCGATCGCGCTCGCGGCGGTGGTCGTCGCCCCTGGCCCGGCCGGGGCTCGCACGACGGTGCGTCCCTCCTACGCCTGCTCCCCCACCCTCCCCGTGCCGGGCCCCGCGGGTCGCGACCTGTCGGTCACCGCGTCGCTTCGTTCCACGCGCGCGACGCTCGCCGCGCGCAGCAGTGGCGGGCTCGTCCAACCCCTCACGGACCTGCGCGTCGACGTGCGCGGGCCCTCGGGCGCGTGGGAGCGACCCGTGCCGAGGGTCGTGTCCTACCTGCTCTCGATGGGCTCGGAGGTCTGCCTGGTCGCCGGCACGCCCGCGCCCTCGGTGATCGTCCTCGCCTACAGCGGGGGCGCCCACTGCTGCTACAGCGCCCTGGGGTTCGTGGACAGCGCCGCGGGCGTCGCGCGTCCCCTCGCGCGCGTCGACCTGGCCGACTTCGCCGCACTGCGTGCCGACCACGGCCACGTCGTCGTGCGCGCCGGCGAGGGGGCCTTCCCCTATACGTTCGACAACTACGCGATGTCGTCCGAGCCGATACGGCTCGAGTCGTTCGACGGCCACGCCTTCGTGAACGTGATCCGCGCCTACCCCGACCTCGTGCGCGCGGACGCCCGCACGTGGGACGGACTCTTCGCGCGGTACCCGTCGGACCTCAGCTACCTCGCCGGTTGGGTCGCCGACGAGTCGCTCCTCGGCCGGGGGGCGAGCGCCTGGCGACGGGTGGCGACGCTGCGCTCCGAGGGCCGGCTCCACGGCACCCTCGGCTACCCCTCGGGTCGGGGGTTCATCGGCCAGCTGCGCGCGATCCTGCGCGCGCTGCACTACCCGTCGAGCTGATCAGGCGAGGGGCGCGAGTCCGAGCGCCGCGAGCGCGGCCGTGGCGAGCGAGCGGCCCCCGCTCAGCCGCTCGACGACACGGTCGGCCCCGTCGTGGGCGATGACCGCGACGTCGCCGCAGCCCTGGGGGTCCGCGACCACCACGGCGTAGGGGTGGTCGGCCCCGTCGCGGAAGAAGAGCAGGACGACGCGTGTCCCCAGGTCGATGGGACAGCCGGTGGTGCCCGTCGGAGCGGCGGGCAGGGCGTCGACGCCCTCGATGAGCCGGGCGATGAGGGACCGATCCGACGTGCTCGAGGCCGAGTAGCGCGGACCGGTCGCGTCGGGCCCCCGGTCGACCCGCACCACCAGCCGCGTCGCCCCGCTCGCGACGGGCTCGCCCGCCGCAGCGGCCACGGCGCCGACCGGGGCCAGCGCAAGGCTCAGGGCGAGGCCGATCGTGGCCCAGGCGCGTCGTCTCCTCATACCCTCAGTGTCCCACCGCGGCCGGTGCGGGTGCCCGTCATCGCTAGATGGTCGACCAGCCCCCGTCGACGGGCAGGAGCGCCCCGTTCACCTCGGACGACTCGTCCGAGAGCAGCCAGGCGATGGCCGCGGCCAACTGGCCGGGGGAGGCGACCGGCGTGAGGTCGGTCGTGAGGTAGGGCATCACCCGCTCGCGACCCCAGTCCGAGTTGAAGGAGGCGTCGATGTTCGTCATGACCCCGCCCGGGGCGACGGCGTTCGCGCGCACGCCCTTGGGCGCGTAGAAGAAGGCCGTCGACCGCGTGAGCCCGACCACGGCGTGCTTGCTCGCCGTGTAGGCGACGCCAGCCGCCGAGCCCCGGAGGCTTGCCTCGGAGGCGACGTTCACGATCGCGCCTCGGCCGGCGGCGATCATCCCGGGCAGCACCGCCCGGGTGAGGCGCATCATCGAGTCGAGGTTCACCGCGAAGACGTGGAACCAGTGCTCGTCGGTGACCTCGGCCGGCGGCACGAAGCCGTCCATGATGCCCGCGACGTTGGCCAGCGCGTCGACGGAGCCCCCGCCCGCCGCGACGACCCGATCGACGTCGGGTTGGCTCGAGAGGTCGGCGACCACGGACACGAGGGGCTCGCCGGCGTGGCCGGCGGCGAGCTCGTCGAGGCGAGACGTCGAGACGTCGGCCGCGACGACGCGCGCACCCTCGCTCAGCAGCCGCTCGGTCGTGGCGAGGCCGATGCCCGACCCCGCGCCGGTCACGACGACCGTGCGTCCCTCGAATCGTTGTGGTGAGCGTGCGGCCATGTCAGCCCCCTCTCAGAGGCGACGCTAGAACGGCCACGGCGAGGGGGAGTAGGGACGTTCGCCCCGATCACTCGGGCGGGGCGAGGCCTTCGATCGCGGAGGCGTCGGCCGGACGCAGCCGGGGCAGGGTCAGGGCGGCCACGAAGGCCACGAGGGCGATCGCCCCGCTCGTGTGCATCGCGGCCTGGAAGGCGGGGACGGGGTTGACGTAGGGCGCGACCCCGGCCACCGGGTGGGCGACCTGGTGGTGAAGGGTGGTCGTGGCCACGCTCACCAGCACCGCGAGCCCGAGCGACCCGCCGATCTGCTGGGAGGTGTTGAGGAGTCCCGCGGCGAGTCCCGCGCGGTCGTGGCCCACCGAGGCGACGGCGTTGAGCATGAGGGGAACGAAGAGGAGCCCCATGCCCGCACCCATGAGGCACAGCGCCGCGAAGGCGACGAGGTAGGACGAGCCCTCGTGCAGGGCGCCCGCGGTGAACTGGGCGCCCGCGACGAGGAGGGGCCCGACGACGAGGAAGGGCTTCACTCCGACGCGCCCGACGAGGCGCGAGACGAGCTGGCTCGTGCTCGCCACGAGAATCGGCACCGGGAGGTAGGCGACGCCCGCGAGCACGGGCGAGTAGTGCAATACGTTCTGGAAGAACTGGGTGAGGAAGTAGATCATGGCCAGCATCACGCCGCCGATGAGCACCATGACCACGTAGCCGACGGCCCGGCCGTGGTGCGCGAGGAAGTCGAGGGGCACCAGCGGCGCGGCGCTTCGCCGCTCGACGACGACGAAGGCGGTGAGCAGGACGAGCGCCACCGCGAACGCGGCGACCGTGCTCGGGTGGCCCCACCCGGCCTCGGGCCCGCGCACCAGGCCGTAGACGAGCGCCGACACCGCGGTAGTGATGAGGAGCGCCCCGGGCACGTCGAGCCGCCCCCGGCCGGCGGTGCCGCGCGGCAGCGAGAGGGGGGCGAGGGCGAGCAGCAGAGCTCCGATCGGCACGTTGACGAAGAAGACCCAGCGCCAGGACGCGTAGTCGGTGAGGACGCCGCCGAGCACGAGGCCGGTGGCGCCGCCGGCGGCGGTCATCGCGGCGAAGACGGCCATCGCGCGGTGGCGCGCGTGGCCCTCGGGGAACGTCGTGACGACGAGCGAGAGCGCCGTCGGCGAGGCGATCGCCGCCCCGAGCCCCTGAACCACCCGCGCCGCGATCAGGAGGGCCGGCGTGCTGGCGAGGCCCCCCGCCAGCGACGAGACCGCGAAGAGGCCCACCCCGATCATGAGCATCCGCCGACGCCGCAGCAGGTCCCCCAGGCGGCCCCCGAGCAGCAGGAAGCCCCCGAAGGTCAGGACGTAGGCGTCGATGACCCACGCCAGGCCGGAGGTGGAGAAGCCCAGCGATCGCTGCAGTGTGGGCAGCGCAATGTTCACGATGGTGATATCGAGCATCACCATCAGCTGGGCGAGGGCGATGGTCACCAGCGCGAGTCCGGGTCGAGTGACCCGCGCACTCTCGTGTGGCGCCGTGATCGCGCTCATGGTCCTCCGACTCTCCGGCGACGAGCCTACGGGCCGCCCGCGGCCGTGCGCACGGAGTGGCGTCGGCTCGAACGACGACGTCCGCGGAGCGTCCCCGAACCCCTTGGTCACGCGCGGACGCACCCGACTTCTACTCTCGTTGGCCCCGGCGTCGTCGAGCGGGTCGCCGTCGGCGACGTCAGTCCGTCGAGCCGCCCCCGGTCGTGGTCGGGCCCGCCGCGGTGTTCGCGGGCGTGGAGCGACGGGCGTCACCGGGTCGCGACCCTGCGCGCCGAGGGGTTCGGGGCTCTCGGGTTCGTGGTGCGCGGTCGGTTCGCCTCGTCCGCCCGAGGACGGCGAGCCGACGAGGATGCGTCCGGCGCCCACCCCCACCGAGGGGCCACGACTCGGGACCTCGGGGACGGGTGAGTTCGTCGCCGTCGGCCGGGCCACCCCTTAGTGGACTGGCACGCCCCGGTTCGTCCCCCGTGGCTCGAACCCGGCCAGGAAGACCTCGCACTCGGAGGCGGGCATCGGTCGGGCGACGCAGTAGCCCTGGATGAGATCGACCCCGAGGTCCACCAGCGCGTCGTAGGTCGACTCGTCCTCGACACCCTCGGCGACGATCACGAGATTCATCTCCCGCGCCAGTTCCACGGCCGCCCGGACCACCGCGAGGGCCTTGGTGTTGCTGAGGACGCGGCTCACGAACGACCGGTCGATCTTGAGCTCGTCGACGGGGAAGTCGACCAACTTCGAGAGCGTCGAGTACCCCGTCCCGAAGTCGTCGATCGACACGCGAACCCCCATCGCGCGCAGGTCCTGGATGCACTGGTCGATGCGGGCGTCGTCTCCGGCCAGCGCGTCCTCGGTTATCTCGATGGTCAACTGGCGGGCCGGGAATCCGACGTCGTCCAGGGTCGCCCTGACGACGTGGGGGAAATCGGCGTTGACGAAGTCACGCTCGGTCACGTTCACGCTGAGTCGGTGGGAGGTGCCCAACGCGCCCATCCTCGTGACGTGGTCGAGGGACCGGCGCAGCACGTGGGCGGTGAAGGGAACGATCAGGCCCTGCATCTCGATCATGCGCACAAATCGCGTGGGGGGGATCGGGCCGTAGCCCTCGGGGCTCCAACGCGCGAGGGCCTCGCAGCCGGCGACGGCGCCGGTCGCGACGTCGACGAGGGGCTGGAGATGGACGTCAATCGACCGGTCGCGGACCGCCTCGCTCACCCGACCGTAGAGGATGAGCCGGCTGGGGTCGTTGCGGTCGTGGGCGAAGTCGTACACGCTGACCCCCGAGCGCCTCTCCTTCGCCTGGTACATCGCCACGTCGGCCTTGCGGATGAGCTCCTCCTGGCCGTCGCCCTCGGCGCCTCGCGCCGCGACACCCACGCTGGCGCTGAGGTGGAGCGAGAGGCCCTCGACGGTGACCGGCTCGCGCGCGAGCGACGCCACCGTCATGGCGAGGTGCTCGAGGTCGTCGAGGGACCCGGTGCGACACGAGATGGCGAACTCGTCCCCACCCAAGCGTGCCAGGACCATCCCGGGGTCGAGGGCGCCCTTGAGCCGGTGCGCCAGTTGGGCCAGCACCTGGTCCCCCGCGCGGTGTCCCAGTGAGTCGTTCACGTCCTTGAAGTTGTCGAGGTCGATGAGGACGACGCCGCCGTGAGTCGCCGTGGGTGAGGGGACCGACGCGGGGGCGGCGTCGGTGAAGCCCCGTCGGTTGGCGAGCCCGGTCAGCGGATCGGTGAGGGCGAGTTCTTCGAACCGATACGAATTGACCCGCTCGGCCCGGAGAGAGACCAAGAGCCGGACTAAGAGAAAAGTGACCGCCGCGACGGCCAGGCCGCCCACGACGGGCGGGTCCTTCGCGAGTACCGACAGCGCCATCACGCCTACCGAGAGGACGCCGAAGAGGGCGATCTTACGCGACTGGCTACGGGCGAAGGTTCGCTCGCTGCGTACGCCCGACCGGGAGATCGTCCCGTCGTCCAGCTGGGCCGCTCGCCCGACCAACAGGTACGCGGCCAGCCAGCAGAGATCGATGAAGAGCCCCATCCGTGTCGAGTGGGCGTACACGTCGCGGTGGGCCAGGACCTCGCCGACGGAAAGGACGACGGCGGCGGCGACCACGTCGATCACCAACCGGTCGCCGGTGACGTCGATCATCGTGGCCGCCGTCGCGAGGACGACGATGATCGCGATGAGCCCGAAGCCCACGAGGAGGTTCTCGTGGCGACCCACGCCGTTGATCACGGTCGACAGGGGCTCGATCACGCCGCGCAGGTACAACCACGCCAACAGGGACGAGATCGCCAGGCCTCCCGCCACGGCGTCGATGAGCATGTTCGTGTCGAGGACTCGTAGCGACGCCACCGTGAGAGAGGTGGCGAAGCCCACCGCGAGGAGGCTGATGAGCAGGGCGAGCACGAGGTTCGTCACCGGGGGGGCGAAGGGATTCACCCCTCGAGGGAGCCGGCCGTACAGAGCGCCCGCGAGCCCGGTGAGAAGCTCGGACGCGAGGAGCATGCTCCAGGTCACGCGCCGCGCGGGAAAGCGTCGGATCCTCTCATAGACGGGGATCGCGGCGACGACCACCGCGGCGACGAAGACGCCCCGGCCGACCTCCCCCAGGGCGCGACTTCGCTGGTCCGCCACGACCATGATGAGGGCCAGGAGCAGGGTCGTGAGGGCGCTGGCCCCCCAGCGGAACCGGACGACGCGGGCGACGCTCAGGGTCCCCAAGGCGTCCGATGTCAACTTGTGCCCCCTCGCCACTTCTATCGAGTCGACCAACGTCGTGGGTGGCGCTTCTGGGGTCTTTGGGTGCGACCCCGGTCCGCGGACGCCATTGTGACACTCCCTCGTGAGCGGGGCGCGGATTCTCGATGCGCTCGAGGTCCACCGCGTCGCCCCTTCGGGGGACGAGACGGGGCACCGGCACCGTGAGGGATGCACGGCTGCAGATCTCTTCGGGTGATCGTGGCCACACGGTGCGCTGGGTGGGACGGTCGGTGCACCCGCCGGTCATCGTTCAGGACATCCCACGGCGTCACTGAGGCGACGCGCCGCAGTCGGGCCCGGATGGGGATCGCGTGACCACGTGAGGACCGAGGTGGGCGCGACGTCGCTCGCCGCGGGTCCTCGACGCCCGTGGCCTGGTGGACTCGGGGAGGGGCGGCTCCACCTAACTCGGGGGCTCGCCGGGGATCGAGAAGAGGACGCGCCAGGGCGAGGCCGCGGCGTCGACGAGCGCGCTCGAGGGCCCCGCGCCAACGTTGTACCACTTCGCCTGGTAGGGCTCGCCCCGGTAGAGCACGCGGTCGCCGCTGCGGTAGACGCCCGTCGCCGTCCACTGGGGGTAAGTCCCCGCGGGGATCGTCGTCGTGGTGGGCGGATGGGCGCCGACGAGCACCGGCCCGAGCAGGACCCAGGGCGAGGTCCACGGGTCCGTCGTCGCGGTGGGGTCGCTCCCCGAGTTGTACCAGCGGGCTTGGTAGACGTAGCCGGACCGCACCACCTTGTACCCCTGGACGTAGGTGGCCTGGGGCTGCCAGAGCGGGTAAGGCGCGTCCGCGGGACTCGTGTCGAGGGCGAGCGGGGTCCCCGAGACGGCGGTCGCCGACGTCATCGTCCCGCTCAGACGGTCGAAGACCCTGCTAAAGGCGAGGCCGACCTGACTAACCCCGCTGCAGCTCGTCGACAGGACGCCCACCTCGACGGCAGAACTCGCGCCGCAGGGAGCGTCACGGTTGAGCGACCACATCGAGAGTCGGGCGAGGTGGTTCGCCCGCGCGAAACCCGCGATCCTCGAGGCGTCGGTCAGCGAGACGACTTCGCCCGGCGAGTCGTTCTGACCAATCATCACGGTGACGCCGACGTGCGCCCAGAGGTCAGCGCCGATGAGCCCATCCCCGAACTGGTTGGCCAGCTTCTGGACTTGCGCCGCCGTGTCGGTGACCGTGGTCTCAATGGCCTTCGCCATATCCCGGACGGGCTGGCCGTAGTTCATCGCCATCACGTTCACTCCGGCGAGCGGTACGTGGTGGGAGAGGAGCGACGCGACCTGGGCGAGGGACGCCGCGCCGAGTCCCTCGAGCGAGCCGGGTACCGTGAGCCAGACGTGCGCGTGGGCGAGCGGCCCACCCGGGGCGGTGTCGATCGCGAGCGCCTCCGCCCGACGCCGCGTCGCGGCGGTGTCGGTGAGGGCCGAGCCCTCCACGTCGAAGTCGAGGGTCGAGACGTGGTAGTGACGGGCCACGTTGGCGTAGTCGCTCGCCAGGGTGGCCGTGACGGTACAGCCGCTGGCGAGCGGGGTGTTGGCTCGCCCCCCGAAGGAGACGGCCACGCTCGCCCCCGTGGACTCGAACTGGGTGATGCGCAGGCGTAGGTCGAGGTTCTGGTCGGCCGCGGTGAGGGAGTAGTAGCCGCCCCAACTGGGCTGACAGGGGTCCGTGGGAGAGGCGACCACGAATCCGAGGACGGCCTGGCGGGCTGGGTCCATCGCGGCGACCTGGAAGTTCTCGGTGGGAGTGGCGGTCACGTCGACGTACGGCGCGAAGAACGTCGCCGGGGTCTCAGCCGCCGAGGTCAGGTTGTCGTGCACGACCAGCGGGACACCGTAGGCGACGCCGCCGAGGACGAGCAGCGCGACGAGAACGCGCCACGGCGAAAGGCGCCGGTGGCGCGCCGGGGGCGTGGGGGCGAGGGGTCTGGTGGGTTCCGACATGTTCGATGACGTCCGCTTCGTGTGAGGGGCCGACTCACGGTAGCGGGCGGCAACTTCCCGAGACAAGACCAGGGGGCGTGGGATGTTGGTGATTTGTGCCGGAGGTGTTAACACCGTGAGGTCGTCCGCCGTTCATATCAAACTCGCGTCAACTCATCGGAAACGAATGATGTTCCCACCTATTCTCGGCCGATGCCCTCAACGCAGACGCACGACTACCGACGTCGCGGTCGCTTCTCCCGCGAGGCCCTAGTCCCGTTCCCTCGCCGGGTCACCGAACGGCGAATGGGCGCCGGCCGAGCGGCCATCGTCGTGACCGCGGTCGCGTGGCTCGCCTACGTGGTCGTCTGGGTCGATCGGGAGTTCCTCGAGCACAACCGCGTGACCCCCTTCGGTCACCTGGCGGCCGAGACGTACCTCGCCATGGTGACCCTCCTCACCGTCTCGTCGATGGCGTACCTGATCTCGCGGCAGGGCTACTTCTATCGGGCGCGGGCGCACCGCCGGACGCCGAGGGCCCTGCTCGACGACTTCTACGACAAGTCGACTCCCCGGGTGACCGTCCTCGTCCCCTCGTACCGCGAGGAGTCCCACGTGGTCAAGGCGACGCTGCTCTCGGCGGCGCTGCAGCGCATCGCGGGGCTCGAGGTCGTCCTGCTCATCGACGACCCCCCCACGACGCGCTCCGAGAAGGAGGCGACGCTTCTCTCGGGCTCGCGGGACCTGCCGGGCGAGGTCCAGGCGATCCTCGACGAGCCCGCGCGGCGCTTCGGAGCGCAGCACCGCGCCTTCGTTGAGCGTGGTGCGCGCGACAAAGACCTGTCGTCATCGGACATGGACGACCTCGCCGACTGCATGGAGGGTGCGGCCCGATGGCTGCAGACGTTCGCCGACGACTATCCCGTAGCCGACCACGCGGATTCGTTCTTGTGCGAGTTCGTCGTAAAGAGCGTCGCCGCCAGCCTGCTCGTCGACGCTACGGCCCTGCGCGCCGCCCGTGAAAGCGGTGTGGTTCTGAGCGCCGCGCGGATGGCCCACTTCTACCGGCGCGTCTGGGCGACCTTCGACGTCCGTCTCACCAGCTTCGAGCGCAAGCTCTACGCGTCGCTGTCGCACGAGCCCAACAAGGCGAGCAACCTCAACTCCTACATCAGCCTGATGGGCCGGAGCTTCATCGACGTCGACACCGAGGTCGGGCGGCTGCTCGTTCCGGCCGAGAACGTCGAGGCGGACCTGTCGATCGGGGACCCCGACTACGTGGTCACCCTCGACGCCGACTCCCTGCTGATGCCGGAGTACCTCGAGCGACTCGTCTACCAGATGGAGCAACCCCACCACGCCGGCGTCGCGGTCATCCAGACCCCCTACAGTGCCTACCCCAACCCGGCGTCGCGCCTCGAGCGCATCGCGGGCGCGACGACCGACCTCCAACACCTGCTGCACCAGGGCCTGGGCCACTACGACGCGGAGTTCTGGGTCGGGGCGAACGCGGTGATCCGCAAGAGGGCCCTCAACGCCATCGAGCGCGTCGAGCACCTGGGCAACTGGGAGATCCGCAGCTACATCAGCGACCGCACCGTGATCGAGGACACCGAGTCGACCGTCGAGCTACGCGTGCGCGACTGGGCCGTGGAGAACTACCCCGAGCGGCTCGCCTACAGCGCCACGCCGCCCGACTTCGGCTCTCTGTGCATCCAGCGGCGCCGGTGGGCCACCGGGGGTCTCGTCATCCTGCCGTCGCTCTGGGCGCTCGTCCGGGCCCGTCGCCGCCGACTGCAGCAGACGCGTCTGGAGGAGCTGTTCCTCAGGGCCAACTACCTGTCGTCGATCGCGTGGACGTCGCTCTCGCTCATCGCGATCCTCACCCTGCCCTACAGCCAGCTTCTCCTCACCCCCGTCCTGATCGCGATCGTCGCGCCCTACTTCCTCGCGATGGCGTCGGACCTGCGCTACTGCGGGTACCGACGTCGCGACGTGGTGTGGATCTACGCGCTCAACCTCTTGCTGCTCGCGGTCAACATCACCGGGACGATCGCCTCTTTGATCCAGTTGCTCACCGGTGGCAAGGGGACCTTCGTGCGTACCCCCAAGGTCCGCAACCGGACCCGGACCGCGCTGTGGTTCGCCCTGGTGCCCTACCTCCTGCTGGGCCTCGTCGCCCTCATCGTCACCGTCGACGCGCAGAGGCATCACTGGCTCAACGCCACCTTCGTCGGGCTGAACGGCCTGTGTCTGCTTCTCGGGGTGGTCTTCTTGATGGGTGTGGTGGGTTCTCTCTCGGACATCGTCTATCAGGCCTTCCAGATGCTCTACCGCTACGAGCCCGAGGTCGTCGACGTCGGGCCGACTCCCGAGACCGTGCTCGCCAACCCTGCAGTCGCGGACTGGACGAGCGTCCTGCAGCCGGCCCTGATCGACCGTCGGTCGGCCCCGCGCGAGAACGTGGACCTCGGTCCCACGTGGTCGCCTGCGGAGAGCGAGGGCTGAGCCCGGTCGCTCCCCGAGCTCGGGGGACCCGGGTGGTCTCGCGCGAGGGGTGACCTTGGTCCCACGACGCCGCTCACGGGGACGCTGACAATGGACCCGACAGCGAGTCCGAGGGGGTGCGATGGCTGTGCCGACGGCGGTGAGGTCGTGGAACCTCGAGGACCACGTCGGCGCGTGGGTGCGCGAGGGGATCGTCGACGAGGAGCAGGCGCGGCGCATCCTGGCGCGCGAGGCCGGTCCCGTCGTCGCCCCACGTCGCCTAAGCATCGGAGCGGAACTCGCGACGTACCTCGGCGTCGTCCTGGTCGTGGCCGGAGCCGGCGTCGTCACGAACCGGGTCTGGGGCGACATCGGGCTCGGAGGGCGGGTCGTCCTCGGACTCGTCGCGGCCGCCTTCGGCTTCGCGGGGGGGTGGGCGCTGCAGCGTGTGGGTGAGCCCGGGATAACCCGGCTCGCGGGTTTCCTCTGGCTGTGCGGGACCGCGGGCGCCGCCATGGCGGCCGCGGTGCTGGCCGACCGGTTCGACCACGGCCGGGGCTGGGCGACCGTCCTTTCGGCTGGCGCCGTCGTGGCGGCGATATCCATCGGCCTGTGGCGCAATCGGGAGCGGCCGCTCCAGTTCGTCAGCTCGGTCGCGGGGCTCGTCATGGTGGTCGCCGGGGCGCTGAACGGCACGGGGTGGACGGTGCACCCGATCGGCGTGGGAACCCTGCTGTGGGTGGCGTCGGTGGCCCTCGCCGTCGGCGGCGCGACGGTGGTGCGCCCGGGGGTCGTCGCCGTCGTCCTCGGCCAACTAGGCGCGACGCTAGGGGCGCTTCTCATCACCCCGGACCAGCACGCCCTCGGGCTGACGCTCGGGCTCGTCGCCGGGGCCGCCGGGCTCGGCTACGGTGTCGGTCGCCGCGAGACCCTCGTCATCGCGGTCGGCGTGGCCGCGTTCTTTTCGATCACGGTACGCCTGCTCGGGCTCTATCTCCGTGGGCCGGCGGCGGCCCTCGTCTCGGTTCTGATCGGGGTGGCTCTGGTGGCGGTCGCCCTGGGGCGGACGTGGAGCCGTCGGCGCCCGCCGCGCTGAGCCGCGCGGTCGCCGTTCCCTGCGGGTTCACGGTCTCGGGCGGGGCCCGTCGCTGCCGACGCGGCCGGGTGGTCACAGGTCCGTCGGGCGAGTCGCGTGAGACCGAGCGGTCGCGCCGAGCCCGACGCGGGGAGCTCGCGTGGCCGACCTCGCGACGGTCGGTTGTCCGGGCGTGACGGGGCCCGCGGACCGCCCCGGTCGGGGCCGCCCGCGGGCCCGGATGGTCAGCTGCAGCGCAAGAAGGCGGGCAGGTGACCGTACTGCTCGGCGTCGAGCAGGTGGTTGAACGCCAGGGTGACGTCGGGGTACACCTTGACGAGGGGGACGTCCTTGGTGTACACGGCGACGAGGCCCGTCTCGATCGTGACCCCGAGTTGGCAGGCCGCGACCCGAGTGGTCGGCGAGGCCGCGCCGGTCGACGTGGCCGGCGGGACGGTGACGCCGTGGGCGGTCATCAGGGCCGTGAGCGTGGCGACGTGCTGGGCCTCACTGGAGGCGACGTTCGTGAACGGCGGGTACGACCCGAGCTTCGCCACGACGTTCTGATAGGTCGCCAGCGCGTAGCGCTCTTGGCCGATCGCCTCGGTGAGAGCGCTAGTCACGCTCGCGCTCGGTGGCGTGGCCGACGTCGTCGTCGTGGTGGGGGCGCTCGTGCGCAGAGTCACGCGCGTCGCCACTCGCCACCGGGCGCGGAAGACGCCGGTCGCGGTCACGCTCTGGCCGGCGCGCAGCGCGCGGAAGGTCGCGGTGCGTGCGTTGAGCGTGCAGCGTGTCTGGGCCGTCCAGAAGACCGGGTAGCGCACGGCGCCGACCAGCACGGTGAACTGATGTCCCGGGACGCTGACCGTGGTCACGGTCCCGGTCATGGTAAACGTCTTGGCCGGCGGACCACCGGCCGAGGCCACCCCCTCACCCGCCAGCGTCACCGCCGACGCGATGAGCGCCGCGGTCAGGATGAATGCTGTCATCACTCGTCGGGTCATCGAGACCTCCTACTCGCTGTCGTCGCCGACGCTACGGACGCGTCCGCACGGCCCCACGGGCCGAACGTCACAACGTCGTCGTCGGCGCGCGAGAAGTGCGTTTGTTCCCTAGAGCGCCGATGGGCCCGTCCGTACCGTCGTTTCTAAAGGGCGCAGCGAGTGAAGTGAGGTGCGCGATGCACACGTGGACTCCCGACCGACACCGTGGCGCGATGGCGACGCGACACGCGACACGCGCCGCACTCGTCGCGGCGATGGCCCTCGGTGGCCTCGAGGCGCTGGGCTCGTCACCGGCGGCGGCGGTGTCGAGCCAACTGACGTGGGCGACGGTCGCCAACAGCGCAACCCTCGTGCCCGGCTCGACCCAGACCTTCAACAGTTTCAGCCAGCCATCGGTGAACACGAGCGGCACCGTGGTCTTCCGGGGCCGCACGACGGGTCCGCAGACGCCGCTTCGCGGGGTCTACGAGAGCGACACCTCGGGGTCCGGCCCGATCTCCACGGTCGCCCAGACGGGTAACGCCGTGCCCGACCCCAACAACTCGGGGGGAACGTTCAATGAGTTCCCGTCCTTCCCGAGGATCTCGATGTCGGGCTCGACGGTCGCGACGCGGGGCCAGTCGACCCCCGTGTGGACCTACACCGTCAACGGCTCCGACACCAAGGTCGGCACGAGCGGCATCTACGCCACTCCGAGCGGGAGTCTCGCGACCGGCGCGTCGATGCTCGGCGTCGTCCCGGGTGACGAGGTCTACGAGGTGCCCGGCGCTCCCGCCAACACCAAGTTCGACCAGTTCCCTGGGTCCCCCTCAGTGGACGGCACCACGATCGCCTTCAAGGGCAACTACACCGTGGGGACCACGTCGGCTACCGGCGTCTTCTACCGCGACGTGTCCTCGTCGACCCAGCCCACCGAGCTGATCGCCAACACCTCGACCGTGATCCCGGGCCAGCCCAGTGGCGGCACCGTCCCCTTCGGGGCGACGGCTCCGCCGAGCGCCGCGGGCGGCGACGTCGTCTTCACCGGGTGGGACAACGAGGACACCCCCACGATCGGTGGGATCTACGTCGCGCCCGAATCGCCCTCACCCACAATCACCCCACTCGTGAGCATCGGTGACCCGGTACCGGGCCAGGCGACTGGGGACACCTTCACCAACTTCGGCGAGGGCCTGTCCTTCGACGGCCGCTACGTCGCCTTCTGGGGCTCGTGGGGAACGGACACGCGCCCCCTGACCCTCGCGTGCGTGACCGACGGCAACGCGGCACTCCTGGCGTACTGCAACACCACCTATCCCAACGGCTACGAGACCACCGTCCCGGTCAACCAGGGCGTCTTCGTCTACGACACCCAGACCCACACGACGTACCCGGTGGCGGCGTCCGACAGCCGGTTCGCTGACTTCCTCTTCTGGACCTTCTCCGGGAGCCCCCCGGGCGTGGGCGGGAGCACCGACACGACCAAGGAACCCCCGCACTGGCGCTCGGCCGCCTTCGTGGCGGTCTCCGGTGACCCGGCCGGCGGCTTCCAGGTCGCCTTCAAGGGCGCCGCGACAGACGGCGACACCGCGATCTACCTGAGCCAGGGACCGACCACCCCGCGGACCATCGTGGTGGTGAAGACCTCCGACGTCGCCACGTTGATCGACCCCGCGGCGCCGGCCGGCGCGGCCGTGACGAGCGTCGCGCTCGAGCGCGACGGCTTCCGCGGACGCTGGCTCACCGTGAGCCTGTCGATGCTCGACCCCCTGACCTCGGCGGGCTGGGCCGGCATCTACGCGACGAGCGTCCCGACCACCCTCGCCCAGGAGTCTCAGACCCTCACGAGCGGACCGCTGCCCTCGGCGTACATCTCGGACACCTACAACCTCACCGTGACGAGCTCGTCGGATCTTCCGGTGACCTACGCGATCGACCCCGCGACGACGAACGGGTCGTGCTCGCTCGAGGGCTCGACGCTCACCTTCTCCGCGGTGGGCACCTGCGTGGTCGACGCGGACCAGTCCGGTGACGCGAGTTACACCGCGGCCCCGACCCTGACGATCACGCTGGACGTGACCCTGCACCCCCAGAGCGTGACCGCGCCGACGATCACGACCGCCTACTACGACGAGACGCTAAACCTCAGCGCCATTAGCGACTCGGGCCTGCCGGTCAGCTACGCGCTGGGGGCGGGGACCGGTGAGGGCGTGTGCACGCTCAACGGCTCCACGGTTCACTTCACGGGTCTCGGGACCTGTGAGATCGACCTCACCCAGGCGGGCAACGACGTCTACGCGCCGGCGAGCCCGGTGGTTCTCTCCGTCACGGTCATCCTGCGGCCCCCGTCGGGCGGCGGTGGCGGTGGTGGCGGTGGTGGTGGCGGTGGTGGCGGCGGGCCGCAGAGCCAGGTGATTACGGTCGTCCCGCCGACGACGACCCCGCAGGTGAACGGTACCATCGCGCTGAGCGCGACGGCGAGCTCCGGGCTGCCCGTGAGTTACGCGGTCGACCCCGCGTCGACCGGGGTCTGCACGCTCTCGGGAACCACGCTGAGCTTCACGAGCGTGGGCACCTGCGTGGTCGACCTCAGCCAGCCTGGTGACGGCACGTACGCGGCGGCCCCGGTCGTCCAGCAGTCCTTCAGCGTCGCGGGGCTCGCGGCCCGTGTGACCCTCCGGTTCGCCCCGGCCCGCCCGCACTACGGACAGCGCACGGTGGCCGCGGCCACGGTGACGGTGGCCGGAGGGTCGGCCGCCGGCACGGTCCAGTTCACCGTCGACGGGTACTCGCTCGGCCGTGCCGTCGCGGTCTCGGGCGCGCGCGCCACGAGCGTTCCGCTGCGCACCGCGCAGACTCTCCACCTCACGCCGGGCCGTCACGTGGTGCGCGCCACGTACACCCCGGCCGACCCGACGCGCTTCGCGGGCGCGAAGGCGACGGCCAACCTCCAGGTGCTCCGGGCCACGACCCGACTTCGGCTCGCGCTCGGGCCCACCTCGGTGCGGGTCGTCGTCACCCCAGCTGGGTCGAACGCCGCCGTGCCCTCGGGCCGCGTTTTAGTGACCCTCGGGGGACGCGCGATGGGTGTGCTCACCCTCCAGCGTGGCGCGGCCACGTTGGGTGTCGCCGTACCCCACGGCGCGCGGATCCAGGTGACGTACCTGGGTGACGGGCGCTACCAGCGCACGATGGTCGCGGTCACGCGAGGCTGAGCCGTCGCCACCCGCGCGAGGGCCGCCCCCGGCGTCACGCCGGGGGCGGCCCTGCGTCGTGCGGTCGAGCTCCGAGGCCGTCGTCGGGCACCCGTCCGGCTCGGGTACCGTCTCGCCGTGGCCAGTGTCGACATCGTCCTCGAGGCGCGACGGCGTGCGGGTCTCACCCAGGCCGAGCTGGCCGATCGGCTCGGCGTCGCCCGCTCGACGGTGGCGCGCTGGGAGATGCGCCGGACCCTACCGTCCTACGAGACACTCGCAGAGGTGGCGGCGGCGTGCGGGCTCGAGTTGCGCTGCCGTCTCGTCGCGCCCTCGGGGCGCGACGGACGAGGCCGCGGGGACTAGAGGTCGGGCAGGCCGAAGTCGAGGCTCGGGACGTCGGTGCCTCCGTCGACTTCGAGGACCTTTCCGGTGAGGAAGGCGCCGGCCGGCGAGGCGAGGTAGACGACCGCCGCGGCCATCTCCTCGGGTTCGGCGATGCGGTGGAGGGGCGTGAGGGCCTCGATCATCCCCTTGAGCTCGGGTGAGGTCATCACGACCTCGAGCGCCGAGGTCGCCGTGGAGCCGGCCGCCAGGCCGTTCACGCGGATGCGCGGGGCGAGGTCCTTCGCCGCGAGGCGCGTGTAGTGGGCGAGAGCGGCCTTGGTCGAGCCGTAGGCGGCGTAGCCCCGGCCGGCGACCCGCCCCATCACCGAGGTGACGTTGACGATGGCCCCCCCTCCAGTCTCGAGCATCACCGGCACGGCGGCGAGCGTGAGGGCGTGGGCCGTGGTCACGTTGAAGTGGAACGCCTCCTCGAGGTACGCGGGGGAGGTGTCGAGCAGCGGCAAGGGGATCGCCCCACCGACGTTGTTGACGACGACGTCGAGCCGTCCGAAGGCCTCGCGGGCCCGGGTGGCGAGCGAGGCGATGATCTCGAGGTCGTTCAGGTCGCCCACGACCGTCTCGGCGCGACGCCCGAGGTCGCGCACCCGGGCGGCGACGGCGTCGAGGTCACGGGTCGTTCGGCTCGCGATGACGACGTCGGCGCCGCACTCGGCGAGGGCGAGGGCGCTCGCCGCGCCGATGCCGCGGCCGGCGCCGGTGACGACGGCCACCCGACCGTCGAGGCGGAAGAGGTCGAGGATCATGGTTCCTCCGGGTTGGATCTGACGTGACGGAGGTTAGGCCGACCGTAGGGCGGACCGGTCGCCGGGCGGCGTGTTCCGGCGCATGGCCCGCACCCCGGGGACGGCGCAGCTTCGGGTGGTGGCGCGGCGTGAGTGCTCTGGCGACGGGGATGAGGTCGCGCGCGAAGGAGGCTGCCGAGGACGACGGAGCCTGACGACGCGTCAGAGTCGACGGGTCGGTGCGCCGAGGGCGACGACCCCCGGGACCCGGCGACCGGGTCGACGAGGCGTCGTGGACGCCGGACCCGCGTCCCACGCGTGACAGCTGCTCAGTGGCGATATAACTCAATGACTATGAGCAGCGGCGACCCCCTCGGCCAAGTCCTCTCGGCTCTGGCGGATCCGACGCGTCGGGCCATCCTCGAGCGCCTGGCGGCGGGCGAGGCGGGCGTGGTCGAACTCGCCCGTGGCACCACGCTGGCCGCCGGCGATCCCCCAGCACCTCCGGGTTCTCGAGCGCGCGGGGTTGGTCGGTCGAGGCCGGGATGGCCGGCGACGCCCGGCGGCGCTGCGACCAGAGGGGCTGGCACCGGTCGAGGAGTGGCTACGGGGGTCTCGCGGGGAGTGGTCCCATCGCCTCGATCGCCTCGAGGCGCACCTTGCCGCGACGCCCGGCCCGGGTCGCGACGACGGTTGTCGACAGCAAGAAGAAGACCGACGTGAGTGACATCCCCTTCGGCCGGGACCTACGACTCGCCTCGTCGGCCCGCGAGCTGGTCATCGAGCGCACGATCCCGGCGTCGTCCGAACGCGTCTTTGACGCCTTCACCGATCCCGCGCAGCTCACGCAGTGGTGGTGGCCCGAGGGCTTCACCTGCCCCGCGGCCGAGGTCGACCTGCGCGTCGGCGGAACGTACCGCATCGATATGCGCTGGCCCGACGCCATCGCCCCGGCGGC
>JAKCEK010000100.1 GCA_021838005.1 Actinomycetes bacterium | reverse complement strand
CCGGGCACGCCGAGGTCGGCGTCGACCTCCTGGTCGGGGTAGGCGAAGCGCCAACACGTCGTGCGCCGGCGGCCCTCGGGGGCGACCTCACCCACGAAGCGCAGCGCCCCGATCGCCCCGATCGCCTCGACCGCGGCGTCGGCGAAGGACCGCAGCGTCGCGCGCAGGGGCGTCTCGGCGGCGGTCTTCTCGCGCGACCAGTAGCTGAGGAGGTGCCCGAGGAGCGCCTCGGGCGACGCCGGGTCGATGACCCCGAAGGCCGCCAGGCGCGCCCGCAGGTCGTCGAGCTCCTCGTTGGCGTTCACGCGCTCGAACTGGCCGACCCGCCAGGGCAGGTCGGCCGGTCGGTGGTCGACCACCCAGTCACGCAGGGCCCTCGTCGCGATCACGTCGTCACGGTTGTAGGCCTCGATGTTCGCGACGTGCCCCGGGTCCCGGGTGACCATCCAGCGCTCGTACTCGACGACCGCCCCGGTGCCCCGCTGGATCTCGGTCTCGCGGGTGAAGCCCACCAGCTTCTCCAGGCTCTTCAGGCTGTAGGACTCGGCCCCGACGGTGAACGCGTTGCGCACGATCGGGTAGAGGTCGACGAAGTAGCCCGAGAACTTGAGCGAGTCCACCCGGCTCTGGGCGACCGCCCCGTCCACCAGCCGCTCGATCGCCGAGCGCTCGGTGTGGTTGTAGTGGTAGAGGTGGCTCGCGGGGTAGCGCTCGCGTCGCTCGTAGAAGAACGCGACGAGCTGTTCGACCATCTCGCGCTGGGCGTCGAGGTCGTGGGCCCACCACGACCGGTACCGCCACTCCCCCGTCTCGTAGAGGTAGAGGCCGGCCATGAAGAGCAGGTCACTCGCCGGCGACCAGAAGGGGTCGCCCTCGAAGTCGAGGAAGAGGTCCCCCTCGTCCGGCTCGGGCAGCTGCTCGAGTCCGCGGCCGTAGACGAGGTCCTCGCCGGGCTCGATCGCCTCGAAGGGCGGCGGCCCGTCGGGGTCGAGGCGTCCCTCGACCTGCAAGACGGCCTGGCGCCGCAGCCGCGCGAAGCGCTCGGGACGCACGGATTCGAGAGCGCGGGTGCGGGTCGCCAGCGCGACCACGGTGCGGACTCCGCCGACCTCGAGCTGGTCGACGTCGTCGCGTCGGGCGCCCGCGAGGAACTCGAGGGAGTCGCCCGCGCGCCACTCGGCCTCGCAGCGGCCCTGGTAGGCGCAGTAGTCGCACTGCGCGCACCGTCGCGGACGGGTCCCCTCGAGGGTGCCCCCGGCGAAGATCTCGAGCACCTGGCGCCGGATGCGCCGCCAGTAGGCCATGAACTCCTCGACGACGTAGCTCTCGCGCTCACCGGTCCCGAGCACCAGGTGCATCCGACGCGGTGGCGCGCCGGTGAGCCGCGTGAGGGCCTCGGCGTAGAAGCACAGCTGCAGGACGTGGCCGGCCTTGGCCTCGGAGCGGGTGAGCTTCGCGTCGACCGGCTCGTAGGCGCCGTAGCCCTCGACGGGCTCGGCGACGCGCTCGACGAAGTCGGCCACCCCGCGCACCCCGTCGTTCTCGAGCGGCATCTGGTAGATGACGTCCCACTGCCCGCCCAGGGGATCGCCCACGCGCTCGACCAGACGCTCGAACGCCTCGCGCGACCCCTTCTCGACCTCGAGGACCCGCAGGCCGCGTTCGCGGTAGCCCGCCAGGACCCGGCGCTCGTGGCCGAGGCCCTTCTCCTGGAGGATCTCGCCTAGTTCGCTGAGGGCCCGCTCCTCGCCCCCGGCCCCGGCGAGGTAGAGCGCGAGCGAGTGCTCGCAGCCCAGCCACTCCGAGATCTTGGTGGGCGTCATCAGCCGCTCGGCCATCGGTCCTCCAACCTACGGGGTCGTCCCGCCCCTCGAGGGTGCCAGGGCGCTGCTACAGCCCGAGGCGCGCGCGCGCCGCGGCCAGCTCGCCCGCGAGGCGCGCGCGCTGGGCCGGCGCCGGCGCGGGGCCGGCCCCCCCCGGCGAAGTCCGGTTCGCCAGCGCCGCGCCGGGCTCGAAGAGGGCGCGGTGACGCGCGAGCACGGGGTCCTCGCTCACGAGGTCGCCGAGGCGCTCGCCACGGCGCACGGCCTCCCCGACGAGCCGGCCGAGGCGCTCGTGGGCCTCGCGGAAGGGCACGCCCTCGCGCACCAGGGCCTCGGCGAGGTCGATCGCCACGAGCAGCTCGTCGTCGGCGGCCGCCGCGGCGCGGCCCTCGTCAAAGACGAGCGAGCCGTAGGCGCCGGCGAGGGCGCGCAGCACGAGCAGCACCTGACGCACCGAGTCGAAGAGCGGCTCCTTGTCCTCTTGGAGGTCGCGGTTGTAGCTGAGGGGCAGCCCCTTCAAGGTCACGAGCAGGCCGGTGAGGTTGCCCACCAGGCGGCCCGCCTTGCCCCGGGCGAGCTCGGCGACGTCGGAGTTCTTCTTCTGGGGCAGCATCGACGAGCCCGTGGTGAAGGCGTCGCCGAGTCGGGCGAAGCCGAACTCGCTCGAGGTCCACAGCACCAGCTCCTCGCCGAGCCGGCTGAGGTGGACCCCGGTGAGCGCGATCGCGAAGAGGCTCTCGGCCACGAAGTCCCGGTCGCTCACCGCGTCCATCGAGTTCGCGAAGGGGGACGCGAAGCCCAACAGCCCGGCGGTGTAGGCGGGATCGAGCGGGAGCGAGCTGCCCGCCAGGGCGCCCGCCCCGAGGGGCGAGACGTCGAGGCGCTCGCGCGCGTCGCCCAGGCGCTGCGCGTCGCGCACCAGGGCGAAGCAGTGGGCACCCAGGTGGTGACTCAAGAGGACGGCCTGGGCCCTTTGGAGGTGGGTGTAGCCGGGCAGGCGCGCCTCGGGGTGGCGATCGGCCAGGCCGACCAGCGCCTCGGCGAGGTCGAGGACCCCCTCGCCGACTCGCGCGAGCGCGTCACGGGTGAAGAGCCGCAGGGTCGTGGCGACCTGGTCGTTGCGACTGCGTCCGGTGTGCAGCCGCGCCCCGAGGGACCCGGCGATCTCGATGGCCCGGCGCTCGATGGCCATGTGCACGTCCTCGTCCCCGGTCTCGGTGACAAAGGCCCCCGCGTCGAACTCGCGCTCGATCGCTTCGAGCACCCCGAGCAGCTCGTCGCGCTCGTCCTCGGTGAGCAGTCCCGCGTGGGCGAGACCACGCACGTGCGCCGCCGAGCCCGCCAGGTCGTAGTGGTAGAGCGCCCGGTCGAACGAGAAGCTCTCGGAGAGCTCGTAGAGGGCCTGGTCCATCGCCGCCTCGAAGCGGCCGGCCCACAGCGCCACGGCTAGTCCCGCCTCGGAGTGGCGTTCTTCGCCCCCTGGCGCTGGGCCCACGTCCTCACCCCGAGCCCGTAGATGCGCACGAAGCCCTCGGAGTCGGCGTGACGGAAGGTGTCGGCCGCCTCGTAGGTCGCCAGGCCGTAGTCGTAGAGGGCGTCCGGGCTGCGCCGACCCGAGATCGTCATCACCCCGGGCGGGGTGAAGGTCAGGCGCACCTCGCCGGTGACGTGGCGCTGGGTCTCCTCGACGAAGCTGTCGAGGGCCTCTTTGAGCGGCGAGAACCACATGCCGTCGTAGACGAGCTCGGCCCAGCGCGTCTCGAGCCGGCGCTTCTCGTGGGCGAGGTCGCGCTCGAGCACCAGGCTCTCGAGGTCCTGGTGGGCGCCGATCAGCGCGAGGGCCGCCGGACACTCGTAGACCTCGCGGCTCTTGATGCCGACCCGGCGGTTCTCCACCACGTCGAGGCGTCCGTAGCCGGTCGCGCCGGCCAGGCCGTTGAGCCGCCCGATGAGCTCGGCGAGGGCCAGCGTCTCGCCGTCGAGCGCGCGGGGCACCCCCGCGCTGAAGCCGACGACGACCTCGACGGGCGCCCCCGTGCGCACCCGGGTGAGGGTGTAGGGCTCCTCGGGCGGGGCGGCCCACGGGTCCTCCATCTCCCCGCACTCGATGGCTCGGCCCCAGAGGTTCTCGTCGATCGAGTAGATCTTCTCGCGGGTCGCCGTGATCGGGATGTCGAACTTCTGGGCGTAGTCGACCGAGTCGGCGCGGGTCAGGCCCCAGTTTCGCGCCGGGGCCAACACCTCGAGGTCGGGCGCGAGGGCGTGCACCCCCACCTCGAAGCGGACCTGGTCGTTGCCCTTGCCCGTGCAGCCGTGCGCGACGGCGGTGGCGCCGTGGCGGCGGGCCTGGTCCACCAGGTGGCGAACGATGACCGGGCGACTGAGCGCCGACACCAGCGGGTAGCGGCCCTCGTAGAGGGCGTTGGCGGCGATCGCGCGGGCGCAGAACTCCTCGGCCATCTCCTCGCGGGCGTCGACCACCACGCACTCGGTCGCCCCGGCGGCGATCGCGCGGGCCCGGATCTCCGCGAAGCCCTCCGAGCTCGTGGGGTCCTGGCCGACGTCGACGAGCACGGCGACGACCTCGACACCCCACTCTTCGATCATCCAACGGATCGCCACCGACGTGTCCAGCCCGCCGCTGTAGGCGAGCACCACCTTCTTGGTCACTTGGCCTCCGATAACTCGTCGAGCCCGGCCAGGGCCCGGAACTGTGCGGTCAGGGCGTCGCCGCCGAGGGCGCCGGTCGCTACGACCAAGATGGTGTCGTCGCCGGCGACCGAGCCGAGCACCCCCGGGAGCGCGCTGCGATCGAGCGCCGAGGCCACCACGTGGGCGCACCCCGGAGGCGTGCGCACCACGACCAGGTTGGCCGAGTGCTCGACGTTGACGACCCACTCGCCCATCACCCGGCGCAGGTGGTCGAGGGGGGCCGGCGCGAGCTTGGGCGAGGCGGCCATGACGATGCGACGCACGCCGTGCTCGTCGCGGATCTTCACGGTCCCGAGCTCTTGGAGGTCGCGGGTGACCGTCGCCTGGGTGGCGCTGATCCCCTCCTCGTGGAGCCGCGAGACGATCTGGGCCGCCGTCGAGATGACCTCGCGGTCGATCATCGCGGCGATCCGGTGCTGGCGTTGGGCCTTGGTCATACCCCTCCCTTGAGCCAGGCGAGCACGCCCAGCATCGCCGTGCGCCGGTGAAAGACCTGGCGCCAGACCCGCGAGCGCTCCCCGTCGAGCACCTCGTCGGTGACCTCCTCGCCCCGGTGCGCGGGCAGGCAGTGCAGCACCACGCAGCGCTCGCTCGCCAGCTGCACCAACGTCCCGTCGACCCGGTAGGCGGCGAGGTCCTCCCGGCGCCGGTGCGCCTCAGCCTCCTCGCCCATCGAGACCCAGGTGTCGGTGTAGAGGACGTCGGCTCCCCGGGCCGCCTCGCGCGGGTCGCTCACCACCCGCAGCGCGTCGCCCAGGGCGAGCGGGTCCTCGGGCCCCCCGGGGGCGAGCTGGTAGCCCGGCGGGGCCGCCACCACGACGCTCGCCCCGAGGCGCGCGAGGGCGACCGCGAGCGAGCGCGTCACGTTCGTCGCGTCGCCGACGTAGCCCACGCGTAGCCCCGCCAGGGCGCGCACGTCGCCGCCGGCGTGGGCCTCGGCGATCGTCAGCACGTCGGCCACGGCCTGGGTGGGGTGGGCGGCGTCCGAGAGCAGGTTCACGAGAGCGAGCCGGTCCCCGGTCGCCTCGCGGATCCGCTCGAGCACCGCGTGGCGGCGCACCCGCAGGGCGGCCACCGCGAAGGTCTCGGCCAGCGTGCGCGCGACGTCCTCGGCCGACTCGCGCGCGTCGAGGCCGACCTCGTCGCCGGTGAACTCCACCGGCCAGCCCCCCAGCTGGCGGACAGCGACCGTCACCGCGGCGCGGGTGCGCAGGCTCGGGTGCTCGAAGACGAGCGCCACGGGCTCGTCCTCGTAGAGCGTGACGTCGAGGGGGGCCGTGGCGAGGTCGAGCACCTCGAGCAGCTCCTCCCTCGACAGCGCGTCCATCGTGAGCAGGTGACGGGTCACGCGACCACCTCGGTGTGTCGTCCCTCGCGCGCCAGCGCTGAGGCCAGCGCGTGGGGCCGACGCCCGTTCGCGAGCACGACCCGCCCCGCGCCGCCGGCGAGCGCGTCGAGCGCCGCGCGGACCTTGGGCCGCATGCCCTCGCGCGCGGCGCCGCTCGCGAGCAGCGCGGCCACCTCGGTCGCGCTCACCCGGGCGAGGCTCGTGGCGGCGTCCTCGGGGTTGGTGCGCAGCTGGTCGACGTCGCTCAACAACACGAGCTCGGTGCCCAGCGCGCCGGCGAGCGCACCGGCCACGGTGTCGGCGTTGCAGTTGAGGAGTCGGCCGCTCGCGTCGGCGGCGATGGGGCTCACGACCGGGACGAGACCGGCCACCCACTGGGCCTCGAGGACCGCGACGGACACGACCGGGGTGTCCCCCGCGCGCCCCCAGGGCGATCCGAGGGCCCGGCTCCGCAGCAGCCCGGCGTCGACGCCCGAGAGCCCGACCGCCGCGACGCCGTGGGCGACGAGACCCGAGACCAGCGCCGCGTTCACCGACGCGAGGGCCATGACCACGTACCCCAGCGTCGCCTCGTCGGTCACCCGCAGGCCGTCGATGAACACGCTCTCGAGACCCAGGGCACTGAGCAGCGCGGCGATCTGGGGGCCCCCGCCGTGGACGAGGGCGACGTGCTCGCCGGCTCGTCCGAGGGCCGCGACGTCCTCGGCGAGGCCGGTCAGCGTCGGGCCGTCGGGGACGAGG
>JAKCEK010000099.1 GCA_021838005.1 Actinomycetes bacterium | reverse complement strand
GGGACCCTCGCCCAGACGCTCGACCACCTCGACGAGGTGGGCACCAACGTCGAGGTCCTAGAGGATCGTGAAGCCCGCCGCCCGGTAGGCGAGGGCCGCGCGCGCGGCGACGGCTCGTCCCCGCGCACGTGGACCGCGCGCTCGAAGCGGCGAGCCAGGGCCTCGGCGACGGTCGACTCGCCGGCGGCCATGACCCCGGTCACGACGTAGAGGGCCCCCTCGGACACGGACTCCGTCCGCACCACGCGTCGGGTCGGCCGCCGCTGACGACCCCGTAGGATCGACGAGCGGTGACCGACGACCTCACGCCTATAGGCGAGGGCCCTCATCCTGACCCGGGCCGCCATGGTCTCAGCGAAGGAGTCAAGACGCTCGTCGCGACGGTCGTCGCGGTCCTCGCCATCGCCGTGGGGATCGCCCTCTACGTCTCCCACGAACACGGGTCTCTGCGCTGCACGACTCCGGCCCCACTGACCCACCTCTCCACCGCCCCACCCGTCGCGAACTTCAACCCCTCGACGACCTTCCCACCGTCGCGCGACAACGACTCGGGCCGATCACGGCCTCCCGACGCGACCCCCGACGCCGACAACGACGTCATGCGACGGTCCCTCACCTGTCACTGACGACGGGCCCCGGGTCGAGCGAGCCCGTCCAGGGACCCCACCGAGCCGGCGCGCGGTCACGTCCGCCGGTCCTGAGTCGCTGTCGCACGGGTGGTGAGACCACTCATCACCCATCACCCCTGGTTAGCAGGATGACGCTCGGAGTTATTGGGGCACGACCCCTCCCTCGACCCCGGTGGAGTGGGGCGGGTCGCACGACCGGACGTCGACGCATTCTCCCTCGTGGTTCCTCGCGTTAACGAGGCGGAGGTCTCCTGGCCCGACTGTGGCGCGTCACCACATATATATGGTGAAGCGCCACGACTTGCTGGAAGGAACCGCCGAGTCACGGGTGCCCGCGCCCCAGAGACTCCCTCGGCCGGAACACGGGAGCGCTCTCAGCCATCGACCCTGGTTGACGGGGTGAGGGAGCGGTTCAGTCGATCCCTCGCCCGCGGATGAGTCGTGGAGCAGGACTGATTGCCCCGAGACGACGCGCCCAGCCGGGGCGGCTGGCTTCGAGGGTCGCCGCCACGGCGCACGAGGGCGACGCTCCTCGAGCCCGACTCCCGTCGGCTCGCGCGCCCGGTGTCATCGTGAGGTGAGTTACCTGTTCAACGCGGGTCACCTCGTTGGGTGAGGAGCGTCGGCCCGCCGTAGTCGGCTCTACGCGGCCCCGGCGACCGACGTCGCCGAGGCGACCCCGTTCACACCGAGTGCCCGAGCACAACGACTCCCGCGACCCTAGGGTGGGGGTATGACCACGCTCTCGGTGCTGGACCTCGCGACGGTCGCTGAGGGTTCGACGCCCGCACGGGCATTCGCAGAGACGACGACGCTGGTCCAGGCGGCCGAGCGCCTCGGCTACCGACGCTTTTGGGTGGCCGAGCACCACGCGACGGCCGCGGTGGCCAGCTCCGCGCCCGCGGTCCTGCTCGCCCACCTGGCGGCGGCCACGTCGCGGATCAGGGTGGGTTCGGGCGGGGTAATGCTGCCCAACCACGCGCCCTTCGCCGTCGCCGAGCAGTTCGCGACCCTAGAGGCCTTGCACCCGGGGCGCGTGGACCTCGGCCTCGGGCGGGCACCCGGCACGGACCGGTTCACGGCCCGCGCCCTACGTCGGGCTACGGTCCTCGGTCTCGACACCTTCCCCGACGACGTCGTGGAGCTGATCGGCTACTTCGACCCTCGTCGGACGGCCCACCCGACCCCGACCCCGGGGCCGGGCTACGCACCCGAGGTCTGGCTTCTCGGCTCGTCGACCTATAGCGCGCGACTCGCCGCCGTGCTGGGACTCCCCTTCGCCTTCGCCTACCATTTCGCGCCCCAGCTCCTCGACGAGGCCCTCGACGCGTACCGCTCGGACTTCCGGCCCTCCGCGCACCTCGACGCTCCCCGGGTGATGGTCGGGGTTTCGGTTGTCTGTGCCGAGAGCGAAGACGCGGCCCGCTTCCTCGCTGGGCCGAGCGCGCTGCAGACCCTGCTTCGCTCGACGGGCCGTGCGGGTCCCCTGCCCCGACCCGAGACCGCCGCCCGTTACGCCTACACGCCCGAAGAGCGGGCCCTCGTCGAAGGGGCCCTCGCGAGTCACGTGATCGGTGGCCCCGGGACCGTCCGGGCCGGACTCGCCCAGTTGGTCCGGCGCACCGAGGCCGACGAGTTGATCCTCTCCACCCGAGTCCACGCCAGAGAGGATCGCGAGGCCTCCCTCGAGCTCACGGCGACGGCGTGGATCTCTTCCGTCGAACCCTCCGCCGGAGCCGATCCCGCGACGTCGGTTGAACCACTGGATTCACTGGTATAGGACCTGGTTAGCGCGATAACGCTAACCGTCGGCCACGACCGTGGCGTAGCTCGCCGGACCAGCGCCGCGGATCCACAGCCGCGTCCCCTCCTCGAGTCGTGTCCCGCCACGGAGCCAACCCCACCCCGGCCAGAGCACCGTACGGGGTCCGATTCGAAGATGTCACCGTCCTGGTCAACGGGATTGAGGCAGCCAAGTGGTCGGCCTCCGCCGGCGTACTCCCTCGGCGGGAGGTCCGTCCCGCCACGCCGATCGCTCGATGGCTCACTATGAGCTGCTGGCCGGCGTCGTACCAGCCCAACGTCCCCTGGGCCGGCTCACGCCGGGCCCACCCGAGCCGGCCCGGCCCCGCGGCGTGCACGGTGGTCCCTCGTCGGTCGACGACGCTGGCCGTCGCGGCCGCACGGCGCCGGTGATGGGGGCGGTCTAACGGCCCTTTCGAAGGTGTGGATAAGTTGACGAAACGTTGACCCTGACCACGTACTGTCGGGACTCCCCAGACGGACTGAGGGGGGTGCGGGAGTTTGCCACAACCGCACCGGAGTGTGGAGGTGCCGCTCAAAGGGCGTACATCTAGGGACTATTCGTGAAGAATGATGCACGTTTTTTCGCGATCCGTGAAGTACGCTCGCTGGCGAATGAGGTTCCGGTGGTCGGGCCGAAGACCTTGACTGATCGCTCCCGCGAAGGCGCGGACGGCAGCAGTTGGTTGTCGACTCCGACCACTCGGGCCCTTTCTCTCGGCGACGTCATCTCTCCACAGGCTCCACAGATGAGTGGAGTCGGCAAGGGCAAAGACAAAGGCAAGGGCAAGGGGTAACCGTGGCGCTACGCAGGAAGTCTCGAGACGGCGACGGCGGGTCGGTGACGACCGCGGCGCCCCCCGCGCCCGGGGCCTCTGGCGCCGGCGGGTCGACCAACGGCTCGACCCACGACCGCACGACCGGTTTTGGGCCCAAGCCCGGCGCCGACCCCCAGGGCGAGGCCGGGCGCAAGCGCCTGGGCGAGCAGCTCGTCGCGAGCGGGCTCATCACCGAGGCCCAGCTCGACGAGGCCCTCGCGATGCAAAAGACGGGCGGCGGGCTCCTCGGCGAGGTCCTCGTCAGCACGGGGACCCTCACCGAGCAGAGCCTCGCCCAGGCCCTCGCGTCCTTCTTCGGCTACGAGGTCGCGAACCTGCGCCGCGAGTCGATCGACAGCGCGCTCATCGAGCTCATCCCCGAGGACGTCGCACGCGAGTACATGTGCTTCCCCGTGCGCTTCGACGGTGACGCACTCGCCATGGCCGTCGCCGAGCCGAGCGACGAGCTCTCCGCGCGCCTCGCCCAGGCGAGCGGCAAGAGGGTCAAGCTTCTGATCGCCCCCATGGGCGACATCAAGTGGGCGATCGACTCGAACTACCACGCGCTGAGCAACGTCGAGCGACTCGTCCAGGTCTTCGAGTCGGTCGAGGGGTCACGACGCCGCGGCGGCGGCCAGGAGATCTCCGAGTCCGAGATCGTCTCGGAGGACGCGCCGGTCGTCCAGCTCGTCGACAGCATCCTCACCCAGGCCATGCGCGATCGCACGAGCGACGTGCACATCGAGCCGACCGGCGACGTCGTGCGCGTGCGCTTTCGCATCGACGGCGCGATGAAAGAGGTCCTCACCCTTCCGGGCTCGATCGGCCCGGGACTCATCAGCCGCATCAAGATCATGGCGAACATGAATATCGTCGAGCGCCGGCGCCCCCAGGACGGCCAGCTGACGATCATGATCGACGGGCGCGAGGTCGACGTGCGCGTCGCCACGGTCGCCACGGTCGGTGGCGAGGTCTGCGTGATGCGTCTGCTCGACAAGACGCGCTCGGTCCTCAGGCTCTCCGAGCTCGGCATGCCGCCCGCGACGCATGAGACCTTCTCCAAGCTCGTGCGCTCACCCTTCGGCATGGTGCTCTGCGCGGGCCCGACGGGCTCGGGCAAGACGACAACCCTCTACGCCTCGCTCAGCGAGGTCAACGACCCGACGCTCAACATCATGACGATCGAGGACCCGGTCGAGTACGTCTTTCCCGCCATCAACCAGATCCAGACGAACGAGCAGGCCGGCCTCACCTTCGCCAACGGGCTGCGCTCAATCCTGCGCCAAGACCCCGACGTCATCCTCGTCGGCGAGATCCGCGACGTCGAGACGACGCGCGTCGCCGTCCAGTCGGCCCTCACCGGCCACTTCGTTCTGTCGTCGCTGCACGCGACCGACTCGGTCTCGGCGCTGCACCGCTTCCTCGACATGGGCATCGAGTCGTTCCTCATCGCGAGCTCCGTGCTCGGAGTCGTCGGCCAGCGCCTACTGCGCCGGATCTGCCCGTCGTGCAAAACGTCCTACACCCCGACCGACGAGGAGATGGTCTTCTACGAGGAGTCCGGCGGGGCCCCCAAGAGCTCCTTCTACCACGGCGCCGGGTGCAACTTCTGCGCCAACACCGGCTACAAGGACCGCATCGGCGTCTACGAGCTTCTGACGATGACCTCGGAGATCCGCCGGCTGGTCGTCGGCTGGGCAACCCAGGAGGAACTGCGAAATATGGCCGTTAAACAGGGGATGAGCACACTAAAGCAAGAAGCGATAAGACTTGTGGAAAACGACATCACCTCGATCGCCGAGGTCATTCGGGGGATGTACACGCTATGAGCCTGCTGAAGAGGAACGATAAGGGCCCCGGCGAGCCCTCCACGAGTCCGGCGCCCACGGTGTCGCGTAAGGCTGCATCGCGGGAGCGGCGGGCGTCAAAGACGAGTTCGAGGACCACCAAGATCCAGGACTTCGCCTTCAAGGCGCTGGACCAGGACGGCAAGACGGTCTCGGGCACCGAAAAGGCGATCTCCACCGGGGCGGCCCACGTGGCGCTCATCCAGCGCGGTCTCCAACCCCTTGAGGTCAAGCCGAAAAAGAGCATCCTCGCCTTCGAGATCACCCAGAAGAAGGTGCCGAGGAAGGACCTCACGAACTTCACCCGCCAGTTGGCCGTCTTCATGCGGGCCGGCGTGCCGATCATGGAGGCCCTCGAGGTCATCACCGAAGAGACCCAGAACAAGATGCTGCGCGGGGTCCTCGAGGACATGACCGAGCGACTTCGCTCGGGCGACACCTTCGCCGCGGCGGCCTCGACCCACCCGGAGGCCTTCCCCAACTTCTACGTGGGCATCCTGGAGTCGGCCGAGCTCACCGGCAACCTCGACAACGTCCTCAACCAGCTGGCCGACTACATCGACCGCGACGAGAAGGCCCGCTCCAAGGTCACCTCGGCGCTCATCTACCCCTCGGTCGTGGCGGTGATGTCGGTCGTGGTGGTGGTGGTCCTCGCCGTCTTCGTCATGCCCCGATTCGAGGTCTTCTTCAAGAGCCTCAACGCCAAGCTCCCCTTGGTGACGGTGTTGCTGCTCGACACCACCTCGTTCATCGGCCACAACTGGTACTTCGAGGCCGCCTTCGTCATCCTGCTCGTCGGCGGGTTCATCGCGATGCGCCGGACCGTCAAGGGCAAGGCGACGCTCGACAAGATCCTGCTCAAGTTGCCCGTCCTCGGGGACCTCTCCGAGACGGCCATCGTCGAGCGGGTCTGTCGGGTGCTGGCTTCGATGCTGCGCGCCGGTGTCGACCTGCCCCGCTCCATGGCGGTGACGGCCGACTCGGCCAACAACGCCGTCTACCGCCGGGCCCTCGAGGGCGTGCGCGAGCAGATGATGCAGGGTCAGGGAATCTCGGGCCCGATCAACATGACCGAGCTGTTCCCGGCCGCGGCGCGCCAGATGTTCCGCGTCGGCGAGGAGACCGGGACCCTCGACCAGCAGCTCGAGGTGGCCGCCACCTACTACAACCGCGAGCTCGAGACGAAACTCGAGCGCGCGACGTCGCTCTTCGAGCCCGCGATCATCATTTTCATGGGCTTCATCGTGGGCTTCGTCGCGGTGGCGCTCATCTCGGCCATGTACGGCATCTACAACCAGGTGAAGGTGCAGTAGTGGCGAGGCCGAGCGGGTGTCGGACCGCTCGACGGCGTGACGGGCGCTCGCCTCAAGGCGCGCGCGCGCGACACGGACGCCCACACGGCGACGAGGGGGGCTTCACCCTCGTCGAGCTGCTCATCGTGCTCGTCATCATGCCCCTCATCGTGGGTGCGCTCTCGCTCGGGCTCATCTCGGTCTTCAGCCTCCAGAGCGGGGTCTCGAACCGACTGGGTGACACCGTCGACTCTCAGGTCGTGGCCTCCACCTACCAGAACGATGTGG
>JAKCEK010000098.1 GCA_021838005.1 Actinomycetes bacterium | reverse complement strand
CCGCCCGAGCGCGGCGGGGTCGGTTCTCCCAACCGTCTCTTGCGCGAGGGCATCGGGGGGTCGGTCATCGTGCGCACCGGGCGACGCATCCCCGGGGTCGCCCCGACCGTGACCGGGATCAACGCGCCGATCGTCGTCGTGCGCATGGCCGTGGGCGACGCCTACGGCGCCGCCGAGGGCCGCGACGGTACCTCCGGCGGCGACGACGAGGTGGCCTGGCGCACTGAGCGGATCGAGCGCTCGGTCTGTCGACGCGTCGCCGAGTATTGCTTCATCGCGGCCGCCGAGAGCGACGGCGTCGTCTTCGGCGGGCCCAAGTGGACGGTCTCGCCCACCTACGAGGGGATGCTGAAAGAGGAGATGGACGCCGCCGCCTCTCGCCACCCCGAGGTCCACTACCGTCCCCTGCTCATCGACGCCACCTACGCCCTGCTCATGACGGAGAACCACGAGCGCACCCTCGTCGTCCCGTCGCTGAACCGCGACGGGGACTGCCTGAGCGACCTCGTCATCGCGATGTTCGGCTCGATCGCCGGCGCCGAGTCGGTCCTGTTGAGCCTCGACGACGACCTCCGGCCGATCGTCGCCATGGCCGAGGCGCCCCACGGCACGGCGCCCTCCCTGCAGGGCAAGAACGTCGCCAACCCGATGGCGATGCTGCTCGCGCTCGCCGCGGTCGTGGACCAGGCGGGGGCGCGCACGAAGGATCACGCCTACGTCGCGGCCGGTCACCGGCTGCGCGCGGCGACCCTCGCGGGAGCGGCCGAGGGTGTGCGCACCTTCGATCTGGGGGGCGAGGCGACGACGAGCGACGTCGTCGACGACGTCATCACCCGACTGCGCGCCTGATCGGGCGGTCCGTCCGGACTCGGTGGCATACTCGTCTCGTCCGAGGGCGAGCCGACCGAGGGGGTGGCGTGAGCGAGGCGACCGAGCTGTTTCGTGAGGCCCGCGACTTCTTAGTGGCGAACCGCGAGGACTACGCCGCGGCCTACGACGGTTTCGTCTGGCCGCGGCCCACCTACTTCAATTTCGCGACGGACTGGTTCGACGCGGGACTGTGCGCGCGCCACCCCGACGCGGTCGCTCTGAACGTCGTCGAGGAAGACGGGTCGAGCGCGGCCTACACCTTCGCTGGGCTCGCCGACGCCTCCAAGCGCCTCGCCGCCTGGCTCGGCGCCCACGGCGTCGGGCGGGGGACCCGGGTCCTGGTCCTGCTGGGCAACCAGGTCGAGCTCTGGGAGGTGACCCTCGCCGTGATGCGCCTGGGGGCCGTCATCATCCCGGCCACGACGATGCTCACCGAGGACGACCTCGCCGACCGCATCGCGCGCGCCGGGGCGGGGGCCGTGGTCGCGCGTCGCGACGTCGCCCCGCGCGTGCCCGACTCCGGGGAGGGCCTGGTTCGCGTCGTGGTGGGCGGCCCGGTCGAGGGGTGGCTCGACTACGAGGCGGGTCGCTCGCACCCCGACCTCTTCGAGCCGGACGAGCCGACGGCGGCGGACGACCCGCTGTTGCTGTACTTCACCTCGGGCACCACGGCTCGGCCCAAGATGGTCGAGCACTCCCAGGTGAGCTACCCGATCGGCCACCTGTCGACGATGTACTGGATTGGCCTGCGCGAGGGCGACGTCCACCTCAACCTCTCCTCGCCGGGTTGGGCGAAGCACGCGTGGAGCTGCGTCTTCGCTCCGTGGATCGCCGGGGCCACGACGGTCGTCTTCAACTACGCACGCTTTAGTGCCGCGGCCCTGCTCGACGTGCTCGGACGCGAGGGTGTCACCACCTTCTGCGCGCCGCCGACGGTGTGGCGGATGCTGGTGCTCGAGGACCTCGGGCGGTGGTCGACCTCACTGCGTGAACTGGTGTCGGCCGGCGAGCCCCTCAACCCCGAGGTGATCGAGGCGGTGAGACGGGCCTGGGGGCTCACGGTGCGCGACGGCTACGGCCAGACCGAGACGACCCTCCAGATCGTCAACTCCCCGGGCCAGGTCGTCAAGACCGGCTCCATGGGCCGACCGGCCCCCGGCTTCGTGATCGACCTGGTGGACCCGGTGAGCGCAGAGCCCTCGGACGACGGCGAGATCTGCGTGCGCTTGGGCGACGCCCGTCCGGTCGGCCTGATGACCGCCTACCACGCCGACCTCGGCCCGAACGACGACCTCAACGAGCGCGCCACCGCGGGGGGGCGTTACCACACCGGCGACATCGCCCACCGAGACGAAGACGGCTACATCACCTACGTGGGGCGGGCCGACGACGTCTTCAAGTCGAGCGACTACCGCATCAGCCCCTTCGAGCTCGAGAGCGTGCTCATCGAGCACCCGGCCGTCGCCGAGGCCGCCGTGGTGCCGGCGCCCGACCCGGTGCGCCTCTCGGTGCCCAAGGCCTACGTGACCCTGGTCCCGGGTTACGAGCCGAGTCCCGAGTTGGCCGCCGAGATTCTCGCCTTCACCCGTGAGCGGCTCGCCCCCTACAAGCGGGTCCGGCGCCTCGAGTTCGCCGAGCTGCCCAAGACGATCAGCGGCAAGATCCGCCGGGTCGAGTTGCGCGCCCGCGAACGAAGTGACGCCCGACCCGACGGGGAATACCGCGCGGAGGACGTCGAGCGCTAGCGGCGCGCGTTCTCGCGCAAGAAGGTTGTGACCGACTCGAGGTGCTGAGCCATCGCCTCCTGGGCGCCGCGGCCGTCGCGGTTGCGCAGGGCCTCGTAGATGGCGACGTGCTGGAGGTACGAGCGGTGGCGCCGCTCGGGCGTGTCGCCGCGACGCTTCATCGACCCCCACAGGTCGCCCTGGCGGGCCGCCTCGATCAGGCCGTACATCTTGAGCATCAGCGGGTTGTGGGTCGCCTCCATCAGAGTGCGGTGGAAGGCCAGGTCGCAGGTCTCGAACTCCTCGTAGTCTCTCGTGTGCGCTCCGGTCTCGACGGTGCGCGCGACCTCTTCGAAGTCGGACTCGGTCGCCTCGAGCACGGCCACGTACATCGCCATCGGCTCGAAGGCCTGGCGGGCGGCCATCACGTCGAAGGGGCCGATCTCGTGGAGCATGGCGAGGGCGCTCGACGCGTCACCGTCGAGGGCGACGATGGCCGAGAGCGGGTCGCTGCGCAGGAACGTCCCTCGGCCGACCTCGCGCGAGACGATCTCCTCGGACTCGAGCAGGGCGAGTGCGCTGCGCACCGCCGAGCGGGTGACCCCGAGCGACTCCGAGAGGGATCGCTCCGTCGCGAGCTGGGCCCCGGCCGGGAGCGCCTGGCGCACCGCGTCTTTCAAGATGTGCTCGGCGACGTCGCGGATCTGGTCCCTGGAGAGTGTGCGCACGGCCCTCCCTGTCGCTCTAGGGTGACCAATGATACCAATTCTCCGCACCGCGCGTGGCTTTCGTGTGGCCCGGAGGGACATGGACGCCGGGTTCGCCTCTCGGGGATTCCACGTGTTCGCCTAGGGCTATCAGTGGTGACGGGCCCGCCGGGACGACGACGACGTGAAGAAACTCACAGGGAGTCGCGGCGTGCGTCGTTGACACGGAATCGAATAGTCGGTAGATTCTCCCCACCGGTCGATACCAATACGACCGATTAGGCCAATTCTGAGGGGGTTCGACGTGCGCCTGGCTTCGATCCGGACGGACCGGGGGCTGCGCCTCCACGTGAAGGGAACCGCGGGGTACGTCGACCTCGCCGACGCGTCCGACGACGACCGGCTCTCGACGCTCACCGGGGTGCTCGCCGCGGGCGACGCCGGTCTCGGCGCGGCGCGCCGGGCCAGCGAGCTCGCGGGGGTCGCCATCGAGAAGCACCGCTTCGGTCCGGCGACGCCGGACACGCCACGGATCCTCTGTCTCGGGGTCAACTACGCCGAGCACGCCATCGAGGGGGGCCGTGACGTGCCCAAGTGGCCCGAGTCGTTCGTGCGCGGCACGGGCAGCGTCATCGGTCCCTACGATGACCTCGTCGCCCCAGCCCTCACCGAGCGCCTCGACTACGAGGCCGAGGTGGCCGTCGTGATCGGCAAGGGTGGTCGCTACATCCGCGCGAGCGACGCCTTTGAGGCGATCCTCGGCTACGCCGCCATGAACGACGGGTCGGCCCGCGAGTGGCAGCGCAAGGCGACCCAGTGGACCCCGGGCAAGAACTTCGAGGGCACGATGCCCATCGGCCCCGAGGTGGTCACCGTCGACGAGGTCGACATCACCGACGTCGCCATCCGCTCGATCCTGAACGGCGAGGTGATGCAGGACGCGCGCACCTCGATGATGATCGTCAGCGTCGCGCGCGCCGTCGAGTACTTCTCGGGGTTCACGACGCTGCGGCCCGGTGACGTCATCGCCACGGGCACGCCCGGGGGCGTGGGCTTTGCCCGGACGCCGCCGGTCTGGCTGAAGCCCGGCGACGTCATCGAGGTCGAGGTGGAGGGTGTCGGCGCCATCTCGAACACGGTGGTGGCCGAGGAGGGCGCGCCGGCCGACTGGCCGTGGCGGCCGCTGCAAGTGGATACGACCAACTTCTAGCCACGAGATCTGCACAAGGCAGGGAAACCAATCACTCAAGGGGGGATGATGGGGTTCACAGAAAGGGCGCGACGGGACGGACTCGTCGCGCGAGGTAAGAGGCGTTGGGCGCTCGTCGCCTCCGGACTGGCACTGACCACCTCGGTGGTCGCGCTGCCGGTCCTGGAGGCACCCGCGGGCGCGACCTCGTTCAAGGGCTCGATCACGATCGCGACGGTCGCGCCCTTCACCGGCGTGGACGCCGCCCTGGGGCCCAAGTACCAGGCGGCGTGCCTGGGCGCGACCCAGGCGATAAACGCCGCGGGCGGCGTGCTGGGCCAGAAGGTCAGCTGTAAGGTCGTCGACACCCGCGGTGACCCCGCCGACGCCGTACCGGCGGTGCGCCAGATGTACGCCACGACGTCGAACCTGGCGCTGGTGATCGGGTGCACCTCGGACGAGGCGGCCACCGTCGTGCCGATCTTCGGGGCCCACAAGACGGTCTCGTTCTGCATGACCGGCCAGAGCGAGTTCGACGCCGTCCACTTCCCGTACTTCTTCCGCCTGGTGCCGCCGGACGCGGCGGACTCGGTCGCCATGACCCAGATCGCCAAGCGCCACGGGTACAAGACGGTCGCCCTGGCCTTCGGCAACGACGCGGGTAGCCAGACCTTCGTCCAGCCGGCGCTCGCGGCCCTCAAGCGAGCGGGCATCTCGGTGGTCTCTAACCAGACGCTCGACATGTCGGCGACGACCTTCCAGACCGAGGCCCAGGCCATCGTCTCGGCCCACCCCGACGCCATCATGATGGAGGCGCTCGGTGCGGCCGGCGTCGCTCTGCTGAGCGAGATCTACCAGCTCAACGGGAACAAGATGATCCCGACGATCGGCACCTCGGCGATGATCGACCCGGTCTTCTTCAGTGGCGTCACCTCGGGCCCGATCGGCGTGCAGAACTTCATCAGCCACTTCGACGCGGACAACCCGACCGTCGCGGTCGGCGGCCCGGCCTACCCGCTCTACAAGAAGCTGATCCTCGCCCAGCAGGGCAAGGTGCCCGGCGTGCCGAGCTTCCAGGGTCTGCTCAGCGCGAACGGCACGGTCCACCTCTACGACGGAATCAACCTCGCCGCGCTCGCGATGGTGATGTCGGGCTCAACCCAGGGCTCGAAGTACAAGGCGGACATCTTGAAGATCGCGGCGGGCGGCCCCGGGGCCATCACCGTCTCGAGCTTCGCCCAGGGCCTGAAGGCCCTCAAGGCGCACAAGAAGATCCACTACATCGGGGTCGGCGGGTCGTACAAGTTCGACTCGTACCAGACGGCCTTCGGTCCCTTCGAGGACGACCAGTACCTCGCGAACGGGACGACCGTCATGGTCGGCTCGTCCCTCGGGTACTGCAACCTCACGGTCTGCCAGGCCAAGCCCTAGTCCACTTCGGATGGTGGGGTCGCGGCGTGCGCCGCGGCCCCACCATCCACCCCACTCACTCCGAAAGGCTCCCTCGCCGTGAGCGTCTTCCTATCGTCGCTGGGATTTGGCATCATCAGCGCAGCCGTCCTCGCGATCGCGACGGTCGGCTTCACCATGCAGTTCGCCGTCACGAACGTCCTCAACCTGGCCTTCGGCTCGGTGATGATCAACAGTGCCTTCGTGACCTACTACTTGAACGTCCACGTCGGCCTGAACGCCTGGGTGGCCCTGTTCGGTGGGGTGGCCACGGGGTCGATCGCCTCGTACCTGCTGAACCGGTTCGTCTACACGCCCTTCCAGCGCCGTAACCTCGCGCCGATCACGATCGTGATCGTCGCGCTCGGCGTCGACCTCTGCGGCACTTTCGGGCTCCAGGCGATCGTGGGTGGGAGCTACTTCTCCTACAAGCAGTCACTCGGACGCGAGTGGCACTTCCTGGGCATGTACTTCTCGACCCTGCAGCTCACCATCATCGCCATCGCGCTCGGGGTGATGCTCGTGGTCGCGTGGCTGCTCAAGTACACCCGCCTCGGCAAGGCCATGCGCGCCACCTCGGCCAACCCGAACCTCGCGCGCAACTCGGGGGTGCGTACCCAGCGGGTGATCTCGACGACCTGGCTCATCTCGGGTGCCCTGGCGGGACTCGCCGGGACGGTCTTCGCGATGAACACCGGTGTCTTCGAGGCCACCAGTGCCCAGCTCTACATCGTCTTGCTGCTGGCCGCGATGTTCCTCGGCGGGCCCGGCGAGCCGTACGGGGCCATGCTCGGGGCGGCGACGATCGGCATCGCCACCGAGCTCTCGGCCGCCTTCATCAACCCCCAGTACAAGATGGTGATCGCCTTCGTCATCCTTCTGGG
>JAKCEK010000097.1 GCA_021838005.1 Actinomycetes bacterium | reverse complement strand
CGCGAAGTGCATCCAGACGAGCACAAAGACGGCCCGCAGCGGCGAGCCGACGTAGAAGATGTAGGCGTCGGGTAGCAACAGGACCGCCGACACCCCAACCGCGAGGCGCGCGAACAGCCATTCCGGGCTGGAGGTGAGCCGCGCCACCAGGGACCAGCCCACCCCGGCGATGACGACCCCGATGACGGTCAGGCGGGCGTAGTCGAAGAAGGCGAAGTGCACGTATCCCCGCGTCGAGGGGTACAGGGTCGTGCCCAGACGCACGAGCAGGGCGTCGGCGACGAGCGAAACGACGATCGCGAGGGCGGTCGCGAGGGCGACCCGCCCGTTCGAGGGCGGACGGGGGGGACGGAAGTCGACGCGCGCCCACCGCAGGATCGGCCGGGTCCAGGGGGGCATGACGTCAGAGGCTCGGCCGAGGAGTCCCGAGATACGCGCGTCCATGGCAGACGCACTCTAGGGAACCTCTCTAAGAGCCCGGTAAGGGCACGCCCTAGGAGTTCATCGCCTTGTGGATGGTGGTCACGATCCGCTCGACCGACGGCAGAGCCATGTCCTCGAGCGTGTCGGCCGCCGGTAGTGGAATGTGCGGGGTCGTGATGCGCACCACCGGCCCGTCGAGGTCGTAGAACACCTCCTCGGCCACGATCGAGGCCACTTCCGCCCCCCACCCGAGGACCCGCGGATTCTCCTCCACGGTGAAGAGCCGCCCGGTGGCTGACGTCTCACGCAGGATCGTCTGGGTGTCGAGGGGGATCAAGGACCGCACGTCGATGACGGTGCAGTCGATGCCGCCCGCCGCGAGCTCCTCGGCCGCCGCGAGCGCGCGGGGCACCATGAGCCCGAGGGTGGCGATGGTGGCGTGCTCGCCCTGACGCAGCACCGTCGCCGTGCCGAGGGCGTCGACGATCTCCCCTTCGGGGACCTCGCCCTTGGTCGGGTAGAGAGCCTTGGACTCGAGGAAGATGACCGGGTCGTCGTCGCGCACGGCGGCCGCCATCAGTCCGATGACGTCACGTGGGTTCGAGGGCACGACCACTTTGAGCCCGGGGATCATCATCGCCCAGTTCTCGACGCTCTGGGAGTGCTGGGCCCCGAAGCGCAGCCCCCCGCCGTTGCCCGAGCGAATGACCAGTGGGAAGCTCATCTGCCCGTTCGTCATGTAGCGGGACTTGGCGATCTCGTTGGCGACGATGTCCCAACACACCGCGAAGAAGTCCGCGAACATGATCTCGGCGATCGGCCGCAGGCCGGTCATCGCCGCCCCCATCGCCGCCCCGAGGATGGCCTGCTCGCTGATGGGCGTGTCGCGCACCCGGACCGGCCCGAACTCCTCGAAGAGCCCGACGGTGCCCTTGAACACCCCGCCGGCCGCCCCGACGTCCTCGCCGAGGAAGAGCACCGACTCGTCCCGGCGCATCTCCTGGGCGATGCCGCGGGCGATCGCCTCTCTGTAGGTCAGTTCCGCCATTCGGCACCTCCGTTGGCCCAGACATCCTTCATCAACAGGTCCTCGCCGGGCGCGGCGCCCGCCTTGGCCGCCTCGGTGGCCGCGTCGACCTCGGCGTCGACGTCGGCCTCGATGCGCGCGAGGGTCGGCTCGTCGACCCCAAGCTCGAGCAGCCGGGTCCGGTAGCGCGACACCGGGTCGCGCTCGGCCGACTTCCAGAGTGCCACTTCCTCGTCGGGCCGGTACTTGCCGGGATCGGCCCGGGAGTGGCCACCGTGGCGGTAGGTCTCGGCTTCGATCAGGCTCGGTCCCCCGCCCGCGCGGGCGCGCTCGATAGCGGTGCGCGCGACCGCGTAGACGGCGTCGGCATCGTTGCCGTCGACCAAGATGGGCTCGAGGCCGTAGGCGGCGGCCCGGTCGGCCGCCGGGTGGGTCACCGCGGTCACCTCCGAGGTCCGCGTGTACTCCATGTACAGGTTGTTCTCGCAGATGAACACCACGGGGAGCTTCCAGATGGCCGCGAAGTTGAGCGCCTCGTGGAAGGCCCCGATGTTGACCGTCCCGTCACCAAAGAAGACCACCGCCACCTGGTCCGTCCCGCGGTACTGAGCGCTCCAGGCCGCTCCACAGGCGATCGGCAGGTGAGCGCCGATGATCGCGTAGCTGCCCATCACCCCGTGCTCCACGCTGGTGAGGTGCATCGAGCCGCCCTTGCCGGCCATGAGGCCGTTCGACCGTCCCATCAGTTCGGCGAAGACAGGGGTCATGGCTACCCCGCGCGCGAGCGTGTGGGCGTGGCCCCGGTAGGTCGCGAACGTCCAGTCGTCAGGTCGCATGGCCGCGGCGACTCCGGCGGCGATCGCCTCCTGGCCGATCGATAGGTGGCTGGTCCCCTTCACGTAGTTCTCCAAGAAGAGGTCATACGCGCGCGTCTCGAAGCGGCGCAGGGCCACCTGGCTGCGGTAGAGCTCGAGCTTGAAGTCCACGTCGTGGACGGGGGAGGCCTCGGTGGTCGTCATCTTCGCTCCTAGTACTTGTTCGCGATCATCAGTTCGTGGGCCGGGAAGTGGGTAAGCACCGCCGGACCGTCGGGAGTGACCACGACCTCCTCCTCGATCCGCGCCGCCGACACCCCGTCGCTGGCCGGGCAGTAGGTCTCGAGGGCGAACACCATTCCGACCTGCAGTTCTACTGGCTCGGTCAGACTGTTCAGCCGGCTGATGATGGGCCGCTCGTGGAGCCCGAGCCCGAGCCCGTGACCGAACTGCAGCCCGAACGCGGCCATCTCGTTGGCGAAGCCGAACTCGGTCGCCGCGGGCCACGCCCGCGCGATGACGTCGGTCGTCACCCCGGGCTTGGCGAGGTCGATGGCGACGTCCATCCACTCTCGCGCCTTCGCGTAGGCGTCGCGCTGGGGCCCCGTCGAGCTCCCCACCGAGAGGGTGCGGTAGTAGCAGGTCCGGTAGCCGTTGAACGAGTGGATGATGTCGAAGAAGGCCTGGTCACCGGGACGAATCAACCTATCGGTGAAGTTATGCGGATGGGGGTTGCACCGCTCCCCCGACACGGCGTTCACCGCCTCAACCTGGTCCGAGCCCATCTCGTAGAGGCGGCGGTTGACGAGCGCCACCAACTCGTTCTCCCGGACCCCGGGCTTTAGGGCCTCGAAGACATCTTGGTACACGCCGTCGACCATGGCCGCCGCCTGGGCCAGCAAGGTCAACTCGTCCGGGCTCTTGATCTGGCGCGCGTCGAGCATGATCTGCTGGGCGTCGCGGACCTGGACGCCGGCGCGCTCGAGCTCAAAGAGGAAGGGCAGCTCGACGATGTCGAGACCCACCGGCTGGTCGAGGACCCCGGCGTCGCCCAGGAGACCCACGATCTCTCTCACCGCCGACTCGAAGAGGCCCGCGGAGGGGGCGATCGCCCCGCGCATCCCGAGCATGCCGGCGCGGCAGTTCTCCTTGGCCAGCCACGGGGCGAACAGCTGGTGGTGGCGCGCGGCCGAGCCGAAATCCCAGAGGATCGGGTCGCCCCCCCGGGTCAGCAGGCAGTAGCGCGTCATCTTGTCGCCGAGCGCACCACCGACCCAGGTCTGGGACACGTAGCGGATGTTGTAGAAGTCGAACAGCAGGAGCGCCCCGAGGTCGCTGCGCTCGAGGGCCTCGCGCGCGCGGGCGAGCCGGTAGGCCCGCAGCCGGTCGAAGTCCACCCGGGTCTCGAAGTCGACCCCGTGGAATCCCGGCGTGGCGACGACGGGACCGAACCCGTCCATCAGCGTCCCCCCAGCCCGTCGTCGACCTCGATGCCCTCGGGCACCATCGCCAAGCCGGCGGCACGCGCTTCCTCGGCCAGCAGCACGGCAAAGTCCTCGCTCGCGTGGCCGGCCCCCACCGCCGCCTGGACGATCTCGGCGCAGACCGCCGCGAGCGGCATGGGCACGTGGTGTTCGCGCGCGGCGGCCAGCCCGAGGTCGAAGTCCTTGCGCAAGAGGACCGGCGTGAAGGTCGGTGTGAAGTCGAGGTTCACGAAGGCGGGCGTCTTGTAACGCGAGAAGGTCGAGCCCAGCACCGAGTCGTTGAGGAAAGAGAGCAGCGCGCTGCGCTTCACGCCACCGCGCTCGGCGAGGACCGTGACCTCGGCGAGCGCCTGGGTGACGACGCCGAGCACGACGTTGTGACAGATCTTGACGAGCCGCGCCGCCTCGCCCTCGCCGACGTACGTGACACCACGCCCGATATCGCGCAGCATCGCCTCAACCTCATCGAAGGCGGCCCTCTCCCCGGACACCGCCAGGGTGAGGTTGCCGCTCGCCACCACCTTGGGGTTACCGCTCACTGGAGCGGCGAGGAACGCGACCCCGCGCGCCGCGCACGCCGCCCGAACGGCGGCCGAGGTCTCGGTTGACACGGTCGAGCTGTCCACGACGACCCGCGGCGCGCGCCCGGGATCGGCCAGCACGCCCTCGGGCCCGGTCGTCACCTCGAGGAGGTCGTCGTTGGCCGAGACCATGACGAAGACCACGTCGTGCCCGGCGAGGTCCCGCGGCCGATCGGCCACCGTGGCCCCGCGCTCGACCAGGACCTCAGCCTTCGAACGGGTCCGGTTCGTCACCGTCACCTCGCGGCCCGCGCCGAGGAGACGCGTCGCCATGGCCGCACCCATCCGTCCGCAGCCGATCCACCCGATTCGCGTCGCCTCGCCCACCACGCCTCCTCCGGTCACCCCGTCACCGTCTCTTCGATCGACCCTCCGAGGTACAGGGCCCCGATCTCGGGGTGGTGCAGCACCTCGTGGCCGCTGCCGAGCAGTCGGACCCGGCCGTTCTCCATCACCACGCCCTGGTCGGCGAGTCGCAGGGCCTGGCGGGCGTTCTGCTCCACGAGCAAGATCGTTCTGCCAGCCTCGTTCATCCGTCGGACCGTCTGGAACATCAGGCGCAGCGTCTTGGGGTCGAGACCCATCGAGGGCTCGTCGAGGATCACCAGCGTGGGGTCGAGCATGAGGCACCGGGCGAACTCGACGAGTCGCTGCTGACCGCCCGAGAGGGCTCCCGCCTTATCGCTGGCGCGTTCGGCCACGATCGGGAAGGCAGCGGCGACGCGCTCGTAGCGCTCGGCGATGACCTTCTTGTCGCGCACCAGGTAGGCGCCGAGCTCGACGTTCTGGCGCACCGTCATCTCGCGGAAGAGGGAGTGGTTCTGGGGGACCTGGACGACTCCCCGCGCGAGGATATGGCGAGGGCTTCGTCCCACAATATTCTCGCCCTGGTACACGATCGAGCCGAGCCGCGGTCGGACCAGACCGCTCACGGCCTTCAGCAGCGTCGACTTGCCTGAACCGTTAGGTCCGACGATGCAGGTGATACCGCCGGCCGGCACGTCGAAGCTCACGCCCTTGAGCACGTCGCCGCCGCCGTAGCCGGCGACGACGCCGTCGAAGCTCAGGACGGCCTCAGCCACCGGCGACCTCCTCGAGCTCGTCGTCCCCTCCACCGAGGTAGGCGTCGAGGACCCGGGAGTCGTTGCGGACCTCCTCGGGGGTGCCCGAGACAAGGTTGCAGCCCTGGTGCATCACCGTGACCCGGTCGCACACGCTCATCACGAATTCCATGTTGTGCTCGACGATGAGGAATGTCTTGCCCTGGCCGTTGAGGGCTCGGATCTTCTCCGCGATGCGATTGATCAGGGTCGGGTTGACGCCTCCGGCGGGCTCGTCGAGGAGGATCACCTGGGGGTCCGCGACGAGCACGTAGGCGAGCTCCAGGAGCTTGCGCTGGCCGTAGGAGAGGGCGCCGGCGTGGAGCTCGGCCAGTCCGGCGATGCCCACGAATTCCAGCAGCTCGAGGGCGGTGTCGACTTCCGCGACGGAGGACTTAGAGCGCGTGAGCCCCCGCAACCACCCTTCGCTGCGCTGGGTCGCAACCAGCATGTTCTCCACGACGGTGAGCCTCTCGAATATCCGCGTCAACTGGAACGTGCGACCAATCCCCCGGGCGAAGACCTGGTTCGGTCTCTGGCCCGTGATGTCCTCGTCCCGGAAGAGCACGCGTCCCGCGTCGGCCCGGACGTAGCCCGTGACCACGTTGAACAGCGTCGTCTTGCCCGAGCCGTTGGGGCCGATCAGGCCCGCGACACTTCCCTCCTCGACGTCAAGAGAGCACCCCTGCAGGGCCTGGACCCCGCCGAAGGACCGACTGACCCCGGCGATCGAGAGGATCGCCATCAGGCCCGACTCCCCGCGAGGGTCGTCTCGGTCGCCGCCACAGCGGCCTTCTCGCGCTCGGACCGCCGGGTGACCCGGTCGCGCACGAAGACCACAATCCCCTGGGGCATGAAGAGGATGACGAGGAGGAAGAGCGCCCCGAAGAGGATGAGATAGAGAGAGCTGTTGGAGAACGAGAGCGTGAGCCACTGCTGAAACGACTCGAGGATCAGCGCACCCAGCAGGGGACCCGCCAGCGTGCCGAGACCTCCGAGGAAGGCCATCAGGGCGATCGAGACGTCGAACAGCGGGTCGAACACGAACTGGGGGAAGATCTGACCCACGAACATCGCGTAGATGGCACCGCACATCCCGATCGTGAACTGGGCGAGGGTGAAGCCCGTGAGCTTCACGGCCGTGGTGCGCACGCCCAGGCCGAGCGCCCGATCCTCATCATCGCGAATGGCCAGCATCTGAAGTCCGAAGCGTGACCGGCGAACGAGGGCCGAGAGGAGGGTGGCGAAGAGGACTATTCCGAGGGCCACGTAGTAGAAGGGCACGTTGTAGTAGCTCTCGTTCCAACTGATGAAGGGGAGGATCAAGCCCGAGGTGCTCCCGGTGAAGCCCACGTTGATCGCGGTGAGTTGGAAAACGAAGAAGATCGCGATGGTGATCACAACGAAGGTGTGGCGCCGCACCCGCAGGGCAATCGCCCCGATGGGCACCGCCACGATCGACGCGACGAGCCCGCCGAGCGGGGCCAGCCAGAACATGGCGGCACCGGGGGCCATGTTCG
>JAKCEK010000096.1 GCA_021838005.1 Actinomycetes bacterium | reverse complement strand
GGCCGGCGTCGGGTCCGGCGCCGGCGGCCGTCGGCGTCGCCCCCTCGACCGGCGCCGGGTCCGACGGGGGCGCCTCGGGCGCGCGGACCCACCAGCGCGCGATCGGCCAGGCGACGAGCCACCCGGCGAGGAGGTGGATGGCGATGAACCAGAACGGGATCAGCCGCTGGTTCCAGATGGCGCTCTGGGGATCGAGCACGAAGACCCAGAAGGAGGCCACCGTCGTCCCGGCCAGCACGAGCCCGAGCCGGTCGCGCACCACCACGGCGAGCACGATCCCCGCCGCGGCCATCGCGATGACCCACCGGTCCCCGGCGGCCGACCCGTCGGGGTTGAACCAGCCGAGCGTGGTGAAGATCGCGTGGAGGTTGGCGACGCTCACGTTCACGTAGCCCAGCGAGTCGGTGTAGCGCTGGGTGGTGCCAAAGGGCAGGAGCCACCACGCCGAAAGCCCGAACGAGACCAGCCCGGCCCCGAGCGCGAAGCGCACGGGGCGCGCGAAGTCGCCGCGCGCGAGAAGCCGTGCCCGTCCCTGCTCGGGGTCGGGCGAGGTCACCAGCCCGAGCGCTCCCACGAGGGCGAGCAGGGCCAGCGCCCAGCGCAGGTCCACCACCACCGACAGGGCCGTCGCCCCGAGGGCGAGGGCGCCGAGCCAGTAGCCCCGCCCGCCGCCGAGGGCGCGGCCCCGCGCGACCAGGCCCACGCACACCGCGGCCAGCGCCACGGTGACGAGCCTCGAGTCGAGGCCGCCGCGGGTCGCGAAGACCGGTCCGGCGGCCGACCAGAAGTGGCCGTCGAGGGCGAGGGGCCACAGGGCGAGCAGGGCGAGCCCCGCCGCGGCGAGGGCCGGGTGGGCCCGGGCCACCCCGACGCGTCGCGGCCCGCCGACCCCGCGTCGGTACAAGAGCTCGTAGACGACGACGAGGGTGGAGACGCCCAGGGCGAAGAACCACGGCAGGACGTGTCCGGCGAGGGTGAGGCTCAACAGAATCGCGGTCGCGGCGTAGCCCCTGCCGGTGCGTACCCCGCGCGCCACGAGTCCGATCGTCACGAGCGCCAGTGCGAGGCTCAGCGAGAAGGGGTACTCCCCCGCCATCGTCGAGAAGAGGTTGCCCCCGTCGATGGTGTAGGTGGCGTCGAAGAGGAAGGGCAGGGTCGCCATGGCCAGCGCCGCGGGCACCGGGCGGGGCGCGTCGAAGAGCCGGCCCATGAGGTAGGCGCCAAGGGGCATGAGCACGGTGCCGAGCACCGTCGAGAGCTTGAAGGCGACCGCGAAGCCGATGACGTGGCTGGCCCAGGCGGCCAGCACGTCGGGCAGGACGAAGTAGTAGGTGTAGGCGGGCAGCCCGTCGAGCCAGCCCGGGTACCACGGCGTCACGGTGAGCGGGTTCGCGAAGTGACTCAGGTACGCGGGCAGGGCCAGGTGCGATCCGGTGTCCCCACCGGTGAGCAGGGTCGGCGAGACGAGCAAGGTGGGGTGCAGCGCCCACAGCGCCACGTAGGCGACCGCGAGAACGGCCGCCAGGTCGACCAGCACCAGGGAGTCGGGTCGACGCGCGCGCATCAGTGGACCCGCTGGACGACGAGCGCCACGAAGGCGGTCGCGTTGAACGAGGCGTGGGTGACCCACGAGGGCACGAGCCGTCGCGAGCGCTCGGCGAGCAGCGCGAGCACCACCCCGAGGCCGACGAGGCCGGCCAGCTGGAGGAGCTCGGCGTGGGCCAGGCCGAAGAGCAGGGCGCTCACCACGGCCCCCAGGGCCACCGAGGTGCGCCGCGAGAACCGCGCGCGCGCGCCCTCGGCGAGGGCGCGGTAGAGCACGCCGCGAAAGAGCCACTCCTCGAGGACCGGCGCGCCGAGCACGCTGAGCACGCCCACGAGGGCGAAGGTCGGCCCGCTCGTCGAGTCGAAGAGCCGGTGGGCCGGGGCCGAGACCCCGTGCGGGTGGAACCAGGTGTAGAGGGCGTCGACCGCGAACTGGCAACCGACCCCGAGCGGCACGTAGGCGAGGTCGCCCCAGCGCGGCCGCCACTGGTGCGGCCACGGGGCGAGCCCGCCGGCGCGATAGGCCACGACGACCGCGAGGCCGAAGCCGACCCACAGGCCCACGAGCCCGAGCGAGGTGGCCCACCAGGGGGGCGTCGTCGAGCGGGCTAGAGCGCTCAGCCCCCCGGGGTAGCGCGCGAGCGCGGCGCCGGCCACCTCCATGAGGGTGGCGAGCACCTGACCCAGTAAGAATCCGATAAACGCCGCCACGACGATGAGACCGGTCCGGGGCGTAGTCTCCTCTGTCAATGGGGTCACGAGGTCGTCGCTTTCGCTCGCGCCGGGGCGACGGCGCTCGTCGGTCTGTCGCGAATGACCTCTAGATTAGAGACGTGCCAGATTCCCCTAACGACCCGGGCCAGAACAACGGCTTTCGACGGCTCGTGCCCGGCGCGGGCGGGCCGCTGACGCCCCCGGTCCGCCGGCGGCTGATCACCGCCGCGATCGTCGCGCTGATCGTCGGCTTCGTCGTCGTGAACTCCCTCTTCTCCACCAAGCCGGCCCGGGTGCTGACCTACTCCCAGTTGCTCCACGACGCGTCGAGCAACCAGATCAACACCGCCGTGATCAACAACGCCAACGGCGTGGTGACCGGCCAGCTCGCCAACGGCGCCGCCTACACGGTGAACGGCCCCTACCCCGCCCTCCAGGCCGAGATCGACACGCTGCGCAGCAGCAACGTGGCGGTGACCTTCGCCAACCCGTCGAGCCTCGCCTCGACGTTCCTGCCCTACCTCATCTGGATCCTCATCTTCGTCGCCTTCATGGTCTACGCCAGCCGCCAGGCCCGCGGCCAGATGAACGGGATGATGTCGGTCGGCCGCTCCCGGGCCAAGCAGTTCTCCCAGGACATGCCCCGCACCACCTTCGCCGACGTCGCCGGCTACAAGGGCGTCAAGCAGGAGATCAGCGAGGTCGTCGAGTTCTTGAAGAGCCCGGGCCGGTACCGAACCATCGGCGCGACCATCCCCAAGGGCATCTTGCTCGTCGGTCCGCCCGGCACCGGCAAGACCATGCTCGCGCGCGCCGTGGCCGGCGAGGCCGGGGTCCCCTTCTTCTCGGTGTCGGGCTCGGACTTCATGGAGATGTTCGTCGGGGTGGGCGCGAGCCGGGTGCGCGACCTGTTCAACACGGCGCGCAAGCAGTCCCCGGCCATCGTCTTCGTCGACGAGATCGACTCCATTGGACGAAAGCGCGGCGCCGGCCTGGGCGGCGGTCACGACGAGCGCGAGCAGACCCTCAACCAGTTGCTCAGCGAGATGGACGGCTTCGAGCCCACCGAGGGGATCGTCGTCATGGCCGCGACGAACCGGCCCGACGTGCTCGACCCGGCCCTGCTGCGTCCGGGTCGCTTCGACCGCCAGATCGTGGTGCCCCTGCCCGACCTCGAAGAGCGCCTGCCCATCTTGCAGATCCACACCCGCGGCAAGCCCCTCGATCCCTCGGTCGACCTCGCGCTGGTCGCCCGCGGCACCCCGGGCATGAGCGGGGCCGACCTCGCGAACCTGGTGAACGAGGCCGCCCTGCACGCCGTGCGCCGGGGCTCGCCCACCGTCTCGATGGAGGACTTTGAGACGGCCCGCGACCGGGTGATGATGGGCCAGGAGCGCGACACGATGGTCCTGAAGGACGACGAGCGCGAGCGCGTCGCCTACCACGAGTCGGGCCACGCCCTCTTGGCCTACGTGCTCGACAAGACCGACCCGCTCCACAAGATCACGATCATCCCGCGCGGGATGGCCCTCGGGGTCACGATGACCCTGCCCGAGGAGGACCGCCACATCATGGGCCGGCCCGAACTCGAGGACAGCCTGTGCATGCGCATGGGCGGGCGCGTCGCCGAGCTGCTCGTCTACGGCGACCTCTCCACCGGCGCGGCCGACGACCTGCAGCGCAACACCGAGCTCGCCCGGCGCATGGTGCGCGAGTGGGGCATGTCCAAAGAGATCGGCCCGATGGCCTGGGGCTCGAACAACCAGGTCTTCCTCGGCGAGGACCTCATGCACACCCGCGACTACTCCGACCACACCTCCCAGATCATCGACGACGAGGTCGAGCGGATCTTGCGCGAGCAGGAGGCCCGCGCCATCGAGGTCCTCACCTTGCACCGACGGGGCCTCGAAGCGCTGACCCGGGCCCTGCTCGAGACCGAGACGATCGACGGGGCCGAGGCGGCCCGGCTCATCGACGAGGCGAACGGCGAGCCGGTCCACCCGGCCGGGACCAAGACGGTGAGCTCGCTCAGCCGCCCCGCGACGGCGCCCGAGCCCCAGGAGCCCCAGCCGGTGGCGGCGACCTCCCCGGTGCCGGCCCCGGTGCCGGCCCCGAACTGGCAGCCGCCGACGCTACCGGCCGTCTAGCGGGGCGAGCACGGTCGTCCCGGGCGGCCGGCTCGGGAGGGTCAGACCGAGCGCGAAGCGCCCGGGGCTCACGACGAGGTAGGTGCCCGAGCCGGTGCGCGCACCCGGCACGGCCCGCGCGAGATCGCCGACCCCGTGGCCCTCGACGCGCAGGTGCGCGAGGGCCCGCGACGAGCCCAGGGCGCTCACGGTGAGAGTGATCGCACGTCGGCCAGGGTTCACGGCGCGCAGCGCGTCAAAGCCCTTCGAGGTGAAGTCGTGCACGAGCGCCACGGTGGTCGTCGGGCTCGGGGCCGACAGGGACGACCCCGACCCGGCCGAGCCCGTCGCGAGGTCGGTCACGACCGGCACGTTCGAGCGCACGCTCACCGCGGCGTAGCCGGCGGCCGGGATCGCCGGATTCGGCGTGAGGGCCAGCGCGCCCGTGGAGTAGGGCGCGACGCTTAGGTACTGGTCGGCGATCGAGTAGGCGCCGAGCTCCACGTGGACGCTGACCTCGGCCGGGCTCGACCCGGGGTTCGCCACCTCGAGGACCGCGCTCGCCCGATTCGCCGTCGTCACGGCCGGGAAGTAGGAGCGGGTCTCGGGCGCCGCCTGGCCCGGGTTGAGCGAGAGGGTCCCCGTCGAGTCCTGCACCCCGACCGCCACCAGGGCGCCGCGCAGCACCCGCAGGCCCACGCCGACCTGGCGGGCGTTCACCGCGACCCGGGCGAGGTCGAGGTAGACCTCGGCGTGGGCCGGCACCGACACGCCCTGGAAGGCCTGGGGGTCCGAGAGGCCCGCGGCCGAGTAGACCGACACGTCAAAGACGGCGGACGTCGCCGTCGGGTTGAAGACGCTCACGTACGCGCTGGAGCCCACGGCCGTCGAGAAGCCGGTGGCGCTCCAGGCCGTCGTGCCCGCGCTGGCGCACGGGGCGGCCGCCGCGTCGGTGCCGGCCACCTCCTCAGCGACGACCCCCCCACCGGCCACCCGGGTGAGCACGGCGTAGAAGGTTCCGGCCTCGAGGGTCGAGGGCTGCAGCGAGTACTGGGTGCGCGCGGCGAGGGTGACCGAGCGCGTAGCCACGTGTCCGGTGTCCGAGACGACCTCGATCTCGAGGGCCCGCGACGCCGCGGCGGTGTTGACGAAGGTCACCCGCCCGGGCCGGTGCGCGCTCGCCATCAGACCGGTGCAGTACAGGGCCGTCGACTGGGCGGCGGCGGCGCCCTCGCCGGGGTAGGCCGCGGGGTTGCGCGCCGGGCGCAGCGTCACGGCCACGCCCACGCCGGCCAGCACCACCGCGCAGGTCACGAGCAGGGCTCCGCGCCTCACCGCGGCCTCGCCCGTCGCCCGACCCGCCCGGTGAAGAGCCACTCGGCCCGCTGGATCCAGCCGAAGCCCAGCCCGACGATCGCCCACAGCCCGAGGGTGAACAGCGCCAGGAGGCCGTTGAGCGGGAACTGGTGCAGGACCAGCTGTCCGGTCGGCGTGCCCGTCGTGGCGGGCACCGCGTAGAAGGGCGTCCAGGTCCCCTGGGCGGTGCGGGCCGTCGGGTGGCCGTCGACCACGAGGGCGAAGGCGTCCGCCGGGGCCAGCCCGGCCACGACCGTTCCCCCGGGCTCGAGCGGGCCGGCGAAGCGGCGGGCGCTGAAGACCGGGCGCAGCGCCGTCGTGCCGGGGGTCGACTCGGCCACGACGCCGTGGAAGAGCGCGTTGGCGTAGACCTGGGCCGACGAGGTCGTCAGCTCCAAGGAGAGGTCGCCCTGGCGCGCGAGGGCCCCGGTGAGCGCGACGGGCACCGGGCGGCGCGGGACCTGCTCGACGCCGGCGACCTCGGGGGCCGCGGCGTCGAGCACGACGATCGTCGAGATCCCCGCCGGGGCGAGCAGCGAGCCGAGGTCGACCGTCTGGCCCCGCAGGGCCGACTGGACGGCCTCGATGAGCGCGTCGGCCGCCCCCGAATCGGGCGGGGTGAAGGCCGTGGCGCCCCCGGGCAGCCCGTTGGTCGAGGTGGCGAGGGCCAGTCCCGGCGCGACCGTCCAGCCCGGGGTCGGCAGGACCGACGGGTCGCCGAGCCACAGCACGCGGTAGCCCCCGGCCGAGCTCGGGGCGAGCGAGCTGAGCGACTCGGCCACGCTCGAGGTGGGCAGGTCGAAGCGGCCCGAGCCCATCGCCCCGAGGAAGGGCACGATCGCGACCACGAGGACGGCCACGGTGATTGCGGCGGCCCCCTGACGCCAGCCGAAGCCGGCCGCGCGCAGGTCCGACTCGAGCGCGCCGACGCCCAGGCCGACCAGGCCCGCCAGGCAGACGCCGTACAGCGCGAGCAGGACGTCGAGGTCGGGCTCGAACGAGCCGAGCCAGTGGTGGCCCGAGAGCGCGGCGAGCGCGAGCGCGAGCGTCGCCACCACCACCAGCTTCGTGGCGACGGCCCGGCGCTCGCCCCGGCACAAGACGGCCGAGAGCGCCGCCGCCCCCGGCAGCAGCCAGCCCCACCACGAGGCCCCGAAGGTACCGTCGACCCCGCGCAGCAGGGCCGAGAAGCCCGGGACGTTCCACGGGCCGCGGGCGAGACCGAAGACCTCCGGGGCCCGCCGACCGGCCACGG
>JAKCEK010000095.1 GCA_021838005.1 Actinomycetes bacterium | reverse complement strand
GGCGAAGCCGTGTCGGCCCGCGACGGCCCGCCCGTCGAGCACGAAGGACCCGCCGATTCCCGTGCCGAGGGTCACCATCGCCACGTCGCGCGCGCCGCGCGCGGCCCCCCACGCCCACTCGGCCGCGAGGGCGGCGTCGGCGTCGTTCACCCCGCGCACGCTTACCCCGAGCGTGCGAGCGAGCGCGCCCTCGACGTCGACCTCGACGAGGTGGGGCAGGTGGGGGCTCACCACGAGCCGGCCGCCCGCCACCATTCCCGCCAGCCCCACGCCCAGGGTCGCCCCGGCGAGGTCGGCCCCCGCCGCGGCCACGACGTCGTCGACGAGACGGGCGAGCGCGTCGAGCGAGTCGGGTGAGCCGTCGGTCGGGCTCGGCGTCTCGGCCTCGGCGAGGACGGCTCCGACCGGGTCGACCGCGACGCACAGCGACTTCGTGCCGCCGACGTCGAGTCCCACCGCGAGGCCCGTCATCGGGACTCGGCCCGGGCCCGCAGCTCGTCGAGGGCCTGGGCCTGGATGCGCGCGGCGGCGCGCGAACGCACGAAGGCGGGGATCGGGACGCGCAACTCGACCGCGATGTCGTAGGTCACCCGGGTCCCGCCCTCGACCGGCACGAACCGGTAGCGGCCGTCGAGGACCGAGGTGAGGTCGCCCGCGACCTGGTGCCAGACGATCTCGGCGGGCGCGCGGGTGTAGTCGTAGCGCAGCGTGTAGGTGGTCGATCGGCCGAAGGCCGCGGCCCGGAACTCGACCTCGAGGGGCCGGCCGTCCGCGTCGCGTTCGTGGACGGCCACGCTCTTGAGTTCACTCGTCCACTCGACGTAGCGCTCGACGTCGGCCACGACGTCGTAGACAACCTCGGGCGCCGCGGCGACCACGACCGAACGTCGGGCCCGCTGGATCACGTCGCGGCCTCGGGCTCGGCCGGTGCGGGCACGAAGCCGTCGTGGGGGGCGAGGCCCCGGGCGAGGTCGGCCGCTCGCACCCGCCAGTCGAAGCGGGACTCGGCGAGCTCACGGGAGCGCGCCGCGTACCTGGCGCGCCGCTCGGGGTCCGCGACGAGTTCGGCGAGGGCGCGCTCGAGCGCCCGCCACCGACGGGGTCGATCGACGACCACCCCATTGACGCCGTCCAACACCGCCTCGGCGCTCCCGCCGGAGCGCCCGGCGACCGGGGGCACGGCGCAGGCGGCGGCCTCGGCGAAGACGATGCCGAAGCCCTCCTGCTCCAGGCCGAGCCAGCGGTTACGGCAGGCCATCACCATGAGGTCCCCCGCGCCCACGACGCGCGGGTGCACGGCCTCCTCGGTGCGCCCGAGGAAGGTCACCGGGGCGCCGGTGCGCCGGACCAGGCGCTCGAGCCGGGCCCGGTCGCGGCCCTCGCCCGCGACGAGGACCCGCAGGGTCGGGTGGTCGCGCGAGAGCGCCGCGCTCGCGCGGATGAGCACGTCCATGCCCTTGCGCGGGACGAGGCGCGAGAAAGAGACGATAAGGAGGTCGTCCTCACCGACCCCGAGCGCGGCGCGCGCGGCGCGGCGCTCCTCGGCCGAGAGCGGCACGAAGCGCTCCACGTCGACCCCCGGGGGGACGACCACCACCGGGGGGAGCCGGTCGGCGGCGTTGCGCCGGGCCTCGCGAGCCGAGTACTCGCCCGCCGCCACCACGACCGCGGCGCCGGCCAGCACGTGGCGCAGCGACGAGGCGACGAGGGGCAGTCGGCCCGGGATCGTCACCTCGGCACCGTGCACCACGACCCCGTAGGGCACCGAGAGCCTGGGGCCGATCAGCCCGAGCGGCCAGGCGGGGTCGAACAAGACGAGCTCGGGCCGATGGCGGGCGATCGCCGCCTCGACCTCGCGGCGCACCCGGCGGGTGGGCAGGAAGAGGGTGCGCGAGGCCACCCGTTCGACCACGACGTCGTGGTCGGCGTCGAAGGTCGGCGCGTCGGGGTGGGAGCTCGCCGTCACCACGACGGCCCGGCCGGGCTCGAGCCGGCGCCAGAGCTCGTAGAGGTAGCTCTGGATCCCGCCGGTCTTGGGGGGGAAGTCGTTCGTGACGAGCAGGTGGCGGGCCACTCCCACCACGCTACCGAGCGCTAGCGGCCGGTGGACTCCCGCGAGCGGTACTTGAGCCCGGGCAGCAGCCCCTCGGCGCTGAAGAGGTCGAAGACCCGGGCGTCGGCTCCGCTGAGGGTGAGCTCGTCGGGGGTCTCGTCGAGGACGAAACTCACCAGGCACTCCGCACAGTCCGGCGTCGAGCGGCGCACGCACTCGTCGCAACTGATCGTGATCTCGAACTCCTGGCCCATCGTCCCTCGCTTTCCGACACGCCCATCCTCGTTCGGGGCTGTGACGTCAGCGTCGGTGGGTGACGATCTCTCCGGCCACCTGGGCCGGGCTGAACAGCGCGCCCTCGGCGAGGACGAGGCCGCCTCGATCGACGAGCAGGTAGTGCGGGGCGCCGCGCACCCCCGACGCCTCGACCCACTCGGGCGCCACGAGGACCTCTCGCGCGGCGTCGGCCCACTCGTCGGTCCCGCTCGCACTCACCACGAGCACCGCGAGGCCCGAGAGGGGCCCGAGGTCGCCGTGGGTGAAGCCGCGGCAGCCGTCGCACGAGGGCTTCACCACGGCCACCAGGGTGGTGGCGGTGATCTCGGCGAGGACGCCGCGCTCGTCCTCGAGGCGGGTGGGCACGTGGCGCTCGCGCGTCGGGTCGAACGAGGTCGGGCTCACGCCTCGTGGAAGACCTCGACCTGGCGGCCGTGGCCGCACCACCGACAGCTGACCGCCTCCACGGTGCGGGTCACGACCTCGGGCTCCTCGACGTTCAGCTCCCCGCCGACGCTGTAGTGGTAGAAGGCGCGCACCGAGGTCGTCTCGACGACGTCGAAGCGGGTCAGGTTGCCACAGGCCGTGCAGCGGTACCGGGTGGTCACCCCGCCACCGTAGTGGCCTAGACGAATCGCGACCGCCGGGGGAAGACCTCGGGGCGCATCTCGCCGGGGAAGGGTTCAGGCTCGTCGTAGGTGTAGACCGCGTCGAAGGGCACGGGCGGACGCTGCGCGCTGCGCTCGGCGTCGATGAGCCGACAGAGCGCGGCCGGCTGGTGGATCCGTCCGATCTCGACCGGCCCTCCCCCGACCGTCTCGAGGACGACCACGCCACGGCGGGCCACCCGCTCGCGCACGCTCTGGACGACCCGGGTCGCAAAGACGTCGCCGAGCTCGATCGAGAACTCGTCGTGGTCGAGGACCCCGCCCTCGACGAGGATCCGCCGATCCGTGAGGTGGATCTTGTGGGAGCGCCACCGCACGACCCGCGCGAGGGCCACCACCGCCGGGGGAACGACCCCCACGAGCAGCAAGACGCCACTCACCCGGTGCACCAGAGCGAAGCGGTGGCCGGCCTCGAAGATGAGGGCCGCGGTCACGACCGTGAAGAGCGTCGGCCGGGCGACCCCCACGGCGATCGGGGTAACCGAGATCACCCGGCGCTCGTCGTCTCGCCACCGATCGCGTCGACCCACGTCCCTAGCGTAAGGAGTCGCCGTGACTCCCGCGCGCACCGGCTAGCCTCCGCCGGTGGCGAGGCGTTCGTGGCTCTGGTCCTACCTGGCCCTCGGGGTCACGTGGGGCTGTTCATTCCTCTTCATCAAGGACGCCCTCGGCTTCCTCGCCCCCTTCGGGGTGGCCTTTCTGCGCTGCGCCCTGGGGGCCGCGACCCTGCTCGCCGTCTCCCTCGCCCGGCGCGTGCGCCTCCCGCGCGAGCCCGCCGTGTGGGGTCACCTCTGGGTGGTCGGGCTCACCCTCAACGTCGTGCCGGGAGTCCTCTTCGCCCTGGCCGAGACCCACGTGACGTCGGTCATCGCGGGGATCGTGAACGGTCTCACCCCGCTCACCACGCTCTTTTTCATCGTGGCCGTCTTCCGCGACGAGCCCGTCCACGCCCACCAGATGGCCGGACTCGGGATAGGCCTGGTGGGGGTGCTCGTCGTGTTAGGGGTGTGGCGCGGACTCGGGGGGAACCCCTGGTGGGCCGTCCTGGCGCTCGTGGGGGCGGTCGTCCTCTACGGGTTCTCGTTCCCCTACACCCGCCGGCACCTCCTCGGCCGCGGGCTCTCGCCGGTCTCGATGGCGACCACCCAGCTGCTACTCGCGACCGTGACCCTGGCGCCGCTCTTTGTGGTGCACGGCTTCAACGGGCGCGCGGCGAGTCCCCACGCGCTCGTGGGCGTCGTGGCCCTGGGGACCCTCGGGAGCGGCCTGGCCTACGTGTGGAACTTCAGCGTCCAGCGCGCGGCCGGCAGCGCGGTGGCCAGCACGGTCACCTACCTCACCCCCGTGGTCGCCGTAGTCGCGGGCGTCGTCGTGCTCGGCGAGCCCCTCGCGTGGTACGAGCCCGTGGGCGGTGCCCTCGTGCTGCTCGGCGCGGCCGTCGGCCAGGGGCGCCTCGCGCGCTACACGTTGCGCAGCTGACCGGCCGCCGAGGCCAGGTAGTCGCGCAACTCGAGGTAGTCGGCCTCGTCGAGGCGCTCGCGGACCGCGGCGAGCGCGGTCGCCATCGCGGCCAGCCAGTGGTCGCGCGCCTCGGCGGTCACCGCGAAGGGCGCGTGACGCATCCGCAGGCGCGGGTGGCCCCGCTCGGCCTGGTAGGTGCGCGGCCCGCCCCAGTACTGCACCAGGAAGAGGGTGAGGTGACGACGCGACTCGTCGAGGTTCTCGGGGTACATCGGACGCAGGACCGGGTCACCCTCGACCACCGAGTAGAAGGTGTCGACGAGGTCGGCGAAGAAGCCCTCGCCGCCGACGCGCTTATAGAAGGTCTCGGCCACCCCGTCACGCTACCGGCACGCCCTAGACTGGTCCCCCGATGCACCCGCGGGTGTAGCTCAATGGTAGAGCTCCAGCCTTCCAAGCTGGCTATGCGGGTTCGATTCCCGTCACCCGCTCCAGCGACGCGATGGGCGTCACGTCGACGGGTGGCGACCGGCCCTCGCCCAGGCCGGCCGTGGTGCCCGACGGCACCCGCTGGTGCCCGAGGTCGAGCAGCCGGATCCAGCTCTGCTGTCCCATGGCGAGACAGATGAACCCGGCCAGCTCCACGAGCTCCGGGTCGGTGAAGTGACCGCGGAGGCTCCCAGTAGACGTCGTGGGGCTGAGGCGCCAAGTGATCGCCTCGGCGTGGGCCAGGGCCGCGCGCGGGCGGTCGTCGCAGTCGGCGCACGTCTCGACGTCGAGCAGCCCGTCGAGCGAGTTCGGCGTGCCCACCGGCGCGGGCCCGCTCGGAGCGCTGGCTGCCCCAGGAGGCGCCGTTGACCGAGCGCGACACGCAGAGCCGGCCCAGCTCCTGCCGCTCGTGCTCGACCACCCCCTGGCGGAAGGGCCTCCCCGGCGTGGGCGAAGGACCAGCACGCGGCCGCCGGGGGCGTCGGCGGAAGCACCGCCCCGAGACGCGCACCAGAATGGTCCCGCGGGAGCCGTCCCGGCCGTGCGAGCGGGGCGGTCCGCGGCGGGGTCGCGACGCCGACCACGGCCCCGGGGGGCGTGCGATGACGAGGTACCTGATCTCCTTTGACGACGGGGCGATGGACGTCGCCGAGGAGGACCTCCCCGACGTGACCGCGGCGGCCCGGACGGTCGAGCGCGAGGCGACCGAGGCGGGGGTGTGGGTCTTCAGCGCGGGCGTCTGCTCACCGGTGGGTATGAGCGTCGTCGGGGTCGACGGCACGGTCTGCGACGACCCACCCGCCGACAAGGCGTACGTCGGGGGCTTCGCCGTGGTGGAGACGGCCACCCGCGACGAGGCCCTGTCGTGGGCCGCGAGAATCGCCGCGGCGTGTCGCTGCGCCCAGGAGGTGCGCGAGCTCGTCCCCGACCCCGGCGCGTAGGCGGGGCGCCCGCGCGGCCTCAGGCTCCGACGTCCTCGGGGACGACGTCGATGACGACCTTCACGTCGTCGTCGCGGCGCTCCAGCGCCTCGGCCCACTGGGCCAGGGGGACGCGGCGGGTCACGATCCGCGCCAGCACGTCGCGGTCGGCCGCGGCGAGCGCCGCGGCGGCCTGCTCGTAGTGTCGACGGTTGGCGTTGACCGAGCCCACGACCGCGACGTTCTCGAGCACCATGGCGCGGTTGAGGGCACCCTCGTCGACGGTGAGCGGGTGGCCCCCCGAGGACACCCCGGTCAAACAGACCACCCCACCGGGACCAACGTGGGTCATGGCGTCGAGCACCAACGAGGAGGCCCCGGTGCACTCGATCACCACGTCGGGAGCGAGCCCGGTGTCGGCGACGGTGCCGTGGTGGTAGGTGGCGCCCAGGGCGCGCACGAGGTCGGGCTTCACGCCGCCCTCGACGCGGTCCAGCACGTGCACGTCGAGACCCCGCTCGACCCCGATCATCGCCGCCAGCACGCCGATGGGGCCGGCGCCGGTCACGAGCACCGTGCTCGGCGCCCAGTGGGCCCGCCCCCCGACCCGGTCCACGTCCTCCCACGCCTTGGCGACGACGCTCGTCGGCTCCAAGAGCACGCCGAGGCGCCCCAGGGAGGGGTCGACCCGCACGACGAAGTCCGGGGTGATGCGGTAGCGCTCGGACAGATAGCCGTCGAGCTCTTTGATCCCGCGCTCGGTGTAGCGACCGTTGCGACAGAAGTCCCACTCGAGCACCGCGCAGTTGGCGCACGGAACGGGGTCGGGCCGGCGCACGATGCCCACCACGAGGTCCCCCTCGGCGACCGGACCCCCGGCGGGCGCCTCGAGCACCCGGCCGAGCGACTCGTGGCCTAAGACGAGCCGCTCGCGATCCGGCGGCGCCCAGCCGTAGTCGCCCGCGAGGATCTCGAGGTCGGTGCCGCAGATCCCCACCGTCAACGTCTCGACCAGGATCGGCCCGTCGGAGATCGGAGGCTCGGCCACCTCGGAGAGCTCCGCCGAGCCGGACTTCAGGGGGATGACGGTCAGGGCCTTCACGGTCGCCTCCTCGGCTCGCGCCGCCCCCCCGGGCGTGGGGACGGCGAGCGCGGGCGGCCGCTGCGCCGCGCGCGCGCGGCGCGCGCGGCGCG
>JAKCEK010000094.1 GCA_021838005.1 Actinomycetes bacterium | reverse complement strand
CAGCGGCATCGAGCGTGCGGGCGACCATCGTCCTGGCCCAGGACACCCGGATTGTCGGTCCCTTCGTCGGTGCGACGACGGCCCTGTCTCGGCGGGGGAGTCTCACCGTCGAGTCGGTGGCGGCCCTGGTGGCACGGGACGGCTATCGCGTGGTCACCGTCGTCGGCGACGGCGGTCCGTTGGGTGCGGTGGGGGTGTCCCGCCAGCGCGCCGACGTGGTGCGCGCACTGCTGTCCCACGACCTCGCAGTCCGGGGAATCCACGGGGTGCGCATCGTGGTGGCCGCGAGCGGCGAGCGCGGCGAGGACGTCGCAGTGGTCGTGGACTACTGAGCCGGGGCCTCGAGCCGTCGCAGCCATCGGTTGACGGCGTAGACGAGGTGGGTCGAGAAAACGAGCTGGAAGATGAGGATCCCCTCACTCAGGTAGAAGACCACGTGGAGGTTCGAGAGCATCGCGAGGACGGCGGCGGCCGACTCGACGAACAAGAAGACGATGGTGGCGACCGTCGCCCCCGTTCGGTGGGCGAGGAGCCCCGCGAAGCAGAGCTCGTAGAGGAACAGCACCGCCGAGGCGACGAGGTGGCTGTCGTTGAAGAAGGAGTTCACCGTGTCCGGGGTCAGGAGCACGGCGAGCAGGAGGAGGGCGAGCGCTCGCAGTCCCCAGCTCAGCGGGCGCAGTTCTCGAGATCCGCGGGGGAGCAGCGCCGCCGCGTTCAACAAGAAGTAGTCGCACACCATGAAGCCGGCGCCGTACGGGACGGCGGTTTTCCAGTGCTCGCCGTAGAAGCTGAGGCCGTGGTTGTGTTGGAAGGCCGCCGTGGTGATGACGACCGCGATCATGAGGAAGGCGAAGAACCCCGCCTCGGCGAGGATCAGGTTCGTGACGACCACTCGGCGCACCAGGATCGAGGCTAGTTAGTCGCGAGGGGCCCGCTCGTTCTCGCCGTGGCGCACGGGGTCGACCATCCCTGGGGAGTCGAGGAGCGTGGAGAGCCGCCCGAGGCGCCGCTCCCAGGCCAGCGCCCGCTCGTCGATCCAGGCCGCGGCGGGGCGGGCGTTCGAGGGGCGGGCGAGGTAGCGGACCTCACGCCCGTCGCGCCGGGTCTCGGCGAGCCCCGTGCGCCGGAGCACCTGGAGGTGCTTCGCCACGGCCTGTCGGCTCACCGGGCCTCCGCGGGCGAGCTCGGTCGCCGTGGCCCCGTCGGGGCGGGCCGCCAAGGCGTCGAAGAGCCGGCGCCGCGTCGGGTCCGCCAGGGCGGCGAACACCCCGGAGAGGGCGTCACTCACGCGGCCAGCAGCTGGGCCGGGGGTGTGGCGTGCAGGGGGAACTCGGTCACGGTGACCCGGGTCCCGGCCTCGATCGCGGTGAGGTCGATCTCGACGCGCGTGGGCTCGTCGACGAAGCTGGCCCAGCGGAAGCTGAACCGGTGGGGCTCGTCGACCTCTTCAACGACGAGGTAGCGGATCGCGTCCCCGTCCTCGATCCACCCCTCGGCGCCGGGGTGCGGGTCGAGCTCGCCGTCCTCGCTCAACCACGCGGGACGGGTCACGTGGGGCCAGACCTTCTCGGGAGCGGCGGGGACGTCGATGGAACGCTGGATCACGTCAGTCATGCAACCAATCTATTGCGCGATGGCCGCCGTGGGGTATAGTGCAACCAAAGAGTTGCGCGAAAGGAGAAGACCGTGACGAGGGCGACGCCGCGAGACCACCGCCAGTCGATCGTGCCGATCGTGGTCGAGGAGTCCCCGCGCGGCGAGCGGGCCTTTGACATCTACTCGATGCTCTTGCGTCAGCGGATCGTCTTTCTCGGCCAACCCGTCGACGACCAGGTCGCCAACCTGGTTATCGCCCAGGTCCTCTACCTCGAGGCCCAGGACCCCACGGCCGACATCAACCTCTACATCAACTCCCCCGGTGGTCTCGCCTACGGTGGAATGGCCATCTACGACGTGATCCAGCACGTGCGCTGCGACGTGTCCACCATCTGCGTGGGGATGGGCATGTCGGCCGCGGCCGTGGTGCTCTGCGGCGGTGCGCCGGGCAAGCGCTTCGCCCTGCCGAGCGCCCGGGTGATGATCCACCAGGGCAGCGCCGGAGCTCAGGGCTCGCCGAGCGACATGGAGATTCAGTTGCGTGAGGTGCTCTCGCTCACGCGGCGGATGGCCGAGATCATCGCACACCACAGCGGCCAAGAAGTCGATCGGGTGACCCGCGACATCGACCGGGACCTCTTCATGACGGCGGACGAGGCGCTCGAGTACGGGATGATCGACGGCGTCATCCACCCCCAGCGGGGCGTCGCCCGGCCCACCTAGGTCTCGACCTCCTGGGTGCCGCTGGTAGAACGGTCGGGTGCGCGCGATCCGGCTCCTCAGCGTCTTCGCACTCGCGGGAGGGCTCCTCGCGGCCTGCGGGGGTGCGCCCGCGGCGACCGCCACCGCGCGGGGCCGTCACTGTACGGTCACCAGCGCGAACGCGGACTACAACGGCTGCGACCTCGCGCACGCGGACCTCGCCGGGGCCGACCTCCAGCAGGACTCCTTCGTGAGGGCGAACCTCAACGACGCGAACCTCGCCGGGGCCGACCTCCAGGGCGCCGACCTCGCGGGCGCGACCTATCGCGGCGCCGTGACGACGAAGTCCACGATCTGCGTCAACGCCCAGTACGGGCCGTGCACGCGGGTCGGTCTGCGCGGCCCGAAGAAGGTCAGCTACCTCTAGGGCACGCGCGGTCGGCCCGCCCGTAGGCTCGGGCCCCGCGAACGGAGAGACATGGATCTGGAACTCGGACTCGACACCTTCGGCGACGTGACGCGCCGCCTCGACGGGACGCCCGTCCCCGCGCCCCAGGTGCTGCGCGACCTCCTCGACGAGGCCGTCCTGGCCGATCGGGTCGGGGTGGACTCGTTCGGGGTGGGCGAGCACCATCGGGCCGACTTCGCCGTCTCGGCGCCCGAAGTGGTGCTGGCCGCGATCGCCGCTCGCACGGAACGGATGCGGTTGGGCTCGGCGGTCACCGTCCTCAGCTCCGATGACCCGGTGCGGGTGTACGAGCGCTTCGCCACCCTCGACGCGCTCTCGAGGGGTCGAGCCGAGGTTATCGTCGGGCGCGGCTCGTTCACCGAGTCGTTCCCCCTCTTCGGCTACGACCTCGCCCAGTACGAGGAGCTCTTCGAGGAGAAGCTCGACCTGCTCGTCCGGCTTCTCGAGGAGGAGCCCGTCACCTGGCGCGGCACGGTGCGCGCTCCCCTCGAGGGGCTGTCGGCCTATCCCCGGACCGAGGGCGGTCACCTACCCGTCTGGGTGGGGATCGGGGGCAACCCCGAGTCGGTGGTGCGCGCGGCTCGCTACCGCCTGCCGCTCGTGATCGCCATCATCGGGGGCGGCCCCGCCCGCTTCGTGTCCCACGTCGAGCTCTACGAGCGCGCCCTCGTCCACTTCGGCGCCCCCCGGCTCCCGGTGGCGGTGCACTCACCGGGATACGTCGCCGAGACCGACGAGGCGGCCCGCGAGACCTTCTTTCCCCACGTCAAGGCGGGCCACGACCGCATCGGCGCCGAGCGGGGGTGGGGGCCGTTCACGCGCGAGCAGTTCGAGCGCGAGGTCGATGCGGGCTCGATGTACGTGGGCTCACCCGAGACAGTGGCGCGCAGGATCGCCGAGACCGCGCGCACGCTGGGCCTCGCCCGTTTCACCCTCAAGTACTCCAACGGCACCCTGCCCCACGAGTTGATGATGCGCTGCGTCGAACTCTACGGGTCGGCCGTCATCCCCAGGGTTCGCGAGCTCGTGGCCGGCCCCGCGCCCGTTACGGCTGGACGGTGACGAGAGTCCCGATCGGGGTGTGCACCCAGAGGGCCTTCGCCTCGGCGAAGGGCATCTCGACGCACCCCAGGCTCTGGGGGTAGCCGTAGCCCGCGCGGATGAACCCGTGAAGGGCGTCACCCCCGTTGAAGTACGAAACCCACGGGATGCCAGTGTCGTGGTAGTGCGTGCCGTTGGGGTTCGTGCCCGACATGGTGGTCGTGGTGAAGCGCAGGTATACGGGGAACGTGCCGTTGGCGGTGGGTGATGCCGGGATGCCGGTATTGACGAGTGTGGTGAAGGTCACTCGGCCGTTCTGGTAGAGGTCGAGCCGCTGGGGCAGGGTCTGGCTCACCAGCACCATGTTGTAGGGCGTGCTCGAGAACTTTCGCGCGCGAACCGTCTCGACCAGGAGCTGCCACGTCACGCCGTCCATCGACCCCGTGGTGGGCAGGCCGTGGTCCTCCTGGAAGCGCATGAGTGCCCCGCGCAAGATGACGTTGTCGGTGCCCACGCTCCAGTTCTCCTTGAAACTCGCCGGGAGCGTGGGGAAGCGCCACACGAACGAGCCGCTCTGCATCATGGCCGGGTCGCTCGCGCGCGTGGGTCGGCGCCGAGTCGGCACGGTCGTCGTCGTGGTCGGGCCGGAGGTCGTTGCCCCGGTCCCGGTCGTCGGCAGGGTCGTCGTGGTCGTCGTGGTCGACGTGGTCGACGTGGTCGACGTGGTCGTCGGGGGTGGGGTCGAAGCGGCCGGCACGAAGCTCACGGGCAGGTAGCGCAACTCGGCGAGGATCTGGTCCTCGAGTCGGATGGAGTAGGCCGGGATTGCTCGCGGGTGCGCGGCGTCCGCCGCACTCGTCACGAGGAGGGGCACCGTCGTCGCGACCAGGGCACCGGTCGCCACTACCGTCCACCATTGCCTCCGGGGAAAGCTCACGTGACCAGGTTACTTCGACGCCGCGAGGGGGAGTGTGTCACCACGGGGGTCCGGACCGCGGTTTCGGGGGCGCTCCCCGTCCGACCAGCGATTCGCAACGACGTCGTAACCTCGCCGATCCGCGACCGGTGAGCCCCGCCGATAGTTTGGCCTCGTGAGGGGACGCCAACGCCAGCGGTGGGGAGGGGCCCGGGGGCTCGGCCTCGTCGGGGTGCTGGCGGCCGCCCTCTACGTGATGGGCGCCCCGAGCCCCGCCACCTCCTCGACGACCACGACCACCACCCTGCCCCCGGGGACCAGCACCTCCACCACCCTCGCGACCACGACCACCACGGTCCCGCGCCCGCGCGTCACCCACCTGCTCTGGCCGAGCCAGGGTAGCGCCGCGGTAGCGATCCCCCAACTTTCGGTCGAGGCGGCGTCGGTCCCCCAGACGGTCCAGCCCATCGCGAGCCTCACGAAGCTCATGACGACGTGGGTGGCGCTGCACCTGATGCCCCTCGCGCCGGGCGCGAGCGGGCCGTGCGAGGAGATGACGCGGGCCGACGTCCTCCTCTACAACCACGACGTGGCGACGGGCCAGTCGAGCGTCGCGGTTGCCGAGGGTGAGCGGCTCTGCGAGGTCCAGTTGCTGCGCGGACTGTTCGTCCATTCGGCCGGCAACTACGCGATCTATCTGGTGCACCTCTCCGGACTGACGCTCGGACGCTTCGTGGGACTGATGAACCGCGACGCGCGGGTGCTGGGTCTCATTCACACCCACTACGTCGAGCCCACGGGTATCGACCCCCGCGACCACTCGACGGCTGAGGAGCAGCTGATCCTCGTGCTCACACTGCTCGCCAACGAGCCGGTGCTCGACCCGATCATCGCCCTCACGCACGTCGACCTTCCGGTGGCGGGCAACGTCGGCTCGTTCACCCCCTACATCGGCGACTACGGGGTCATCGGGGTGAAGTCGGGCTTCACCGGCCCCGCGGGCGGGTGCGACGTGATGCTGCGTCGCGTCGAGGTCGGAGGGCACATCGTCTACACCTACGCGGTCGTGCTCGGTCAGCACACGAGCAATCCTCTCGGGAGCGCCGGTAACGCCGCGCTCGCCCTGTCGCGCTCGCTCGTTCCCTCGATCGGGGTCCTCAACGCGCCCGGCGGGGCGTCGGTAGCGTGGATCGGCTCGCCCACGGACGTCGTGACGACGACCACCACGACCACCACGACGGTCCCGACGACCACGACGTCGGGGCCCCCGGGGACGACGACCACCTCGACCTCCTCGACCACCACGACCTCTGCGCCGTGACTCGGACGCGGGGGTCACAAGGGGGTGGCACAATGGAGTTCCGGTGAAGCGCTACACCCAGGTCCCTGAGTTGTTGCTCGGCTTCGACACCGAGACGACGGGTCTCAGCGTCACCAGCGAGCGGGCCATCGCCTACGGCTTCTGCGCCTACCGCTTCGGCGTGCCCTTCTGGGAGGAGCGCTTCTACGTCGTCCCTGATCGCCCCATCACCTCGGGGGCGCAGCGCGTCCACGGGCTCACCCTCGAGGATCTCGAGTCGAAGCGTGCGAGCGAGCCCGTCTACCCACTCGCCGGTGGACTGCTGCGGGCCATCGAGGTCCTGGCCGAGTTCCATCGCTACGGGGCGTACGTCGTGGGTGCGAACGTCTGTCGCTTCGACTTAGAGATGCTGCGGCGCAGCTCGCTCTCGGTGCTGGGGCGAGCCCTCGACGACCAGGAACTCGACCTCTCGCTCCTGCGGATCATCGACGTCGTCGAGCACGATCTCGCCATCGAGCCCAGTCGGGAGATCCGGCCGCGGCGGGGACTCGAGCACCTCTGTCGGCACTACGGGGTCCGCCCCGGGGGGCACGACGCCCTCGGCGATGCTCGCGCGGCGGTTGACGTCTTCTTAGAACAAGTGATCGCGAACAACGCCGGCCAGGCCAGTCTCACCCTCACGACCGACGTTGACAGCTACTTCGCCTCAATCCCGCGCTAGGCGAGAGGGCGACACCTCTGGGGCCAGGTGGTAGGGTTGGGACCCACGGGCCGTTGGCGCAGTCTGGTAGCGCACTTGCATGACACGCAAGGGGTCAGAGGTTCAAGTCCTCTACGGCCCACTCCGAAACAGACCTACAACCGGGCCTTATGACACAGGCCGCGGGTACGATTCGGTATATGAAGTTCACTGTCGCAGTCACGCACGAAACGCCGTGGTACGTCGCGAGGTGTCTTGATGTTGACGTGGTGAGCCAAGGCGAGACCGTGGATGAGGCGCTCGCGAGTCTCGAAGAAGCCCTGGGCTTGTACTTTGAAGGGGAGGATCT
>JAKCEK010000093.1 GCA_021838005.1 Actinomycetes bacterium | reverse complement strand
CCCGGGCAGGATCCGCGCGCCCAAGGCCACGGGCGTGCCCGAGGGGTCGAAGATCGGGAAGATCACCCGGCCGCGCACGAAGTCCTGGGGGCGGCCCCGGCGGTTCACGAAGCCGAGGCCCGTCGCCTCGAGGACCTTGGCGTCGAGCGAGAGGGCGCGCGAGAGGGCGTCCCACTCGTCGGGCGCCCAGCCGAGCCGGAACCGACGGGCGACCTCGCCACTGATCCCGCGCGAGCGCAGGTAGTCACGCGCCGCTCGCGCGTCGGGTGCGACCAGGAGTCGTTCGTGGTACCAGTCGACGGCCCGCGCCATCGCCTCGAGGGCCGCCCGGCGCTCGCGACGGGCCGGCCCGGCGTACGCGTCCTCGCGCAGCTCGATGCCGGCGCGCTCGGCCAGGTGGCGCACGGCCTCGACGAAGTCGAGGTGCTGGGTCTCGCGCACCCAGGTGATCTGGTCCCCCGCGGCCCGACAGCCGAAGCAGTAGTAGCGGCCCTCCTGGGCGTTGACCGAGAACGAGGGGGTCCGCTCGCCGTGGAAGGGGCAGAGCCCCACCCAGCGCTGGCCCGAGCGCTTGAGGGCGACCGACTCGGTGATCAGCGCGACGATGTCGGTCGCCGCGCGCACGCGAGCGATCTCGTCCTCCGAAAGGGCCACGCTCACGACGGTACCGGGTGGGTGCGGTTCGTGCGCGGGTCGGGCGCCCCCCTAGACTCCGGCCATGCCCGACGTCGCGGTCGAGACCCACGAGGTCGTGCGCACCTTCAAAGACGGCGAGGTCCGCGCCCTCGACGGCGTCTCACTCTCGGTCCCGGCCGGACGTGTCTTCGGTCTGCTCGGCCCCAACGGCTCGGGCAAGACGACCATGGTGCGGATCCTCTCGACGATCCTGCGCCCCACGAGCGGCCAGGCGGTCGTCGCCGGATTCGACGTCGTCAAACAGCCCCAGGAGGTGCGCCGGCGCATCGGCCTCGCGGGCCAGTTCGCCACGGTCGACGAGAACCTGACCGGCTTCGAGAACCTGCGGATGGTGGGGCTGCTCAACCACCTCACCAAGTCCTACGTGGTCGCCCGGGCCCGCGCCCTCCTCGAGGACTTCGGTCTGGCCGACGCGTCGAACCGGATCGTCAAGACCTACTCGGGCGGCATGCGCCGGCGGCTCGACCTCGCGGCCGCCCTGGTGGCCGAGCCCCCCCTCCTCTTCCTCGACGAGCCCACGACCGGCCTCGACCCCCAGAGCCGCTCGGAGCTCTGGACGATCATCGAGCGGCTGGTCGAGGGCGGCACGACGGTCCTCCTCACGACCCAGTACCTCGACGAGGCCGACCGACTGGCCGACCGGCTCGTCGTGCTCGACCACGGCAAGATCATCGCCGAGGGCACCTCGCGCGAGCTCAAGGCCCAAATGGGCGCGACGGTGCTCGAGCTCGGCTTTTCGAGCACCGAGGAGGCCGCCCGGGCCGTCCCGATGCTCGCCGACCTGTCGGCGACCCCGGCCAACCTCGAGGGCCACAACCTGGAGATCACCGTGGACGACGGACCCGCGACCACCGCCGACGCGCTGCGCCGCCTGGACGGCGCAGGCATCAGCCCGACGGGCCTGCAGCTGCGCGAGCCGAGCCTCGACGACGTCTTCCTCGCCCTCACCGGCCACAAGGCCGAGGACGGCAGCGACCTCGCGCCGGCCGCGGCGGGCGGCCCGCGGCGGGGGCGGCCGTGAGCGCCGTCGCCCCCGCGGGGACGCCGGCCGCGGGCGCGTCGAGCCGCCCGGCGATCCTCTGGGCCGTCTCCGACGTCCTCACCATCGCCCGGCGCAACCTCATGGCGATCGTGCGGATCCCCGTCGCGCTCGTCTTCACCCTCGTCCAGCCGGTGATGTTCGTGCTGCTCTTCCGCTACGTCTTCGGCGGGGTGATCACCGTGCCGGGCAGCAACTACGTGAACTACCTCATCCCGGGGATCTTGACCCAGGCCACGATCTTCGGCTCGGTGAACACGGCGATCGGGCTCTCCGAGGACCTCCAGAAGGGCCTCATCGAGCGCTTCCGCGCCCTGCCCATGGCGCGCATGGCGGTGCTCGCCGGGCGCACCGTCGCCGACACGGTCCGTAACGTCTTCGTGCTCCTGCTCATCACCGGGGTGGGGTTCGCGGTCGGCTTCCGCCCGACGGGATCGGTGTGGACCTACGTCCAGGGCTGTCTCGTGATGCTGCTCTTCGCCTACTGCCTCTCGTGGGGCTTCGCCTTCGTGGGCCTCGCCGCCCCCAACTCCGAGGCGGCCCAGGCGATGACCTTCCCGCTCATCTTCCCGCTGACCTTCGCCTCGGCGGTCTTCGTCCCGGTCGCCTCGATGCCGTCGTGGCTGCAGCCCTTCGCCAACAACCAGCCGGTGAGCCAGGCGACCTTCGCGGTGCGCGGGCTCATGATGGGCACGGCCCACGGGTCCTCGACGTGGATCTCGGTCGCCTGGTCGGTCGGCATCGTCGCGGTGCTCGCGCCGCTCGCCGTCGCCCGGTACCGTCGGGTGGCCTGATGACCACGCGGCTCACCGTCGAGGACCTCCAGCGGATCGTCGACGAGGCCTTCCCCGACCACACGCCCCCCGTGGTGGAGTCCCTCGAAGGCGACACGCTCGTCGTCGTCCAGGGCGTCGACGACCGCCACGGACGCCCCGGCGGGACCATCTCGGGGCCGACCATGATGGCCCTGGCCGACAACGCCGCGTGGCTGGTGATCCTCGGTCACATCGGCCCGGTGCTGCTCGCGGTCACGACGAGCCTGCACATCGACTTCCTGCGCAAGCCCCCGCTCGACGCCATCGCCGCGCGCGCCACGCTCGTCAAGCTCGGCCGACGCCTCGCCGTGGCCGACGTGGCGATCACCTCGCGGGCCACCGGCGAACTCGTCGCCAAGGCCTCGGTCACCTACTCGATCCCGCCCCACGACTAGGGGCCGCCACTAGCGTGGTCCCACCGTGACCCCGCCGCCCGACGCCGCCCGGCCCCTCACCAGCCGGCTGATCACCCTGATGGCCGTGGCCATCGGGATCATCGTCGCGAACCTCTACTACCTCCAGCCGCTCCTGCACCAGATCTCGCGCGACTTCTCGGTCGGCATCACCCACGCGACCCTGCTCATGACCCTCATCCAGGCCGGCTACGCGATCGGGCTCGCCTTCGTCGTCCCCCTCGGGGACGTGATCGCGCGACGAAAGCTCTCGACCGGGATCTTCGTCCTCTCGGCGGCCATGTTGCTCCTCGCCGCCACGCTGCACTCCTTCACCGTCTTGACCCTCGTGATGCTGGTGATCGGGCTCACCTCGGTCGGCGGCCAGGTGCTCATCCCCCTCGCCGCCGACCTCGCCGCGGAGTCCCAGCGCGGGCGGGTCATCGCCCGGGTGATGTCCGGCCTGCTCGTCGGGATCCTGCTCAGCCGCACCTTCTCGGGGCTCATCGCCCAGTGGGCCGGCTGGCGCAGCGTCTATCTCATCGCGGCCGGCGCGCTCACGGTCATGGCCGCGCTCTTGTGGTTCAACCTCCCCGACGAGGCCCCCCGGCCCCGGGTCGCCTACCGCACGCTCATCGGCGGGGTCTTCTCGCTGTACCGGACCGAGCCGGTGCTGCGTCGGCGCGCCTACTTCGGGGCGATGATCTTCGCCTGCAACAACGTGCTCTGGACGACCCTCTCGTACCTGCTCGCCGGGGCGCCCTTCCACTACGCGAACGCCGTGATCGGCCTCTTCGGCCTCTTCGGGGTCGGCGGGGTGATGGCGGCCAACGCCGCCGGCCACCACGCCGACCGCCAGCGCCAGTCGGTGACGACGATCGTCTTCACCGCGATCCTGTTCGCGTCGTTCGGGATGCTGGCCCTGGGGCGCAGCGACGTGGCGGCGCTCGCGGTGGGCATCGTCTTGCTCGACACGGGCATGCAGGGGACCCAGATCACCAACCAGTCGGTGATCTACGGCCTGCTGCCCGGGGCGCGCAGCCGCATCAACAGCGCCTACATGGTGGCGGGCTTCACCGGCGCGTCACTCGGCTCCTACCTCTCGGGCCAGGCCTACGCCCTCTTCGGCTGGTACGGCGACTGCTGGCTCGGGGCGATCCTCGGGGCCGGCCTGGTGGTGCCGGCCGTCTGGTGGCGCCGCAGCGCCGCGCCGCGGCCGATCCCCACGGTGGCGGGCGCCGACTCCTAGCGGGCTCGGCGGCGGGCCGTCGTGCCCCGCAGGCTCATGGGGACCTCGAGGACCCCGCCCACGGCCCGCGCCTCGGCCTCGGCGCGCACGGCCGCGAGGAGCTCGAGGCGCTCCTCGTCGGGACGCACGAGCGAGCCCGAGTAGGTCGCGAACACCCCCACCAGCTCCTCGACGCTGCGCCGCCACACCCACTCGAGGTCGAAGTCGGACGGCTCGGCGTAGGGCCCGGCCGACAGGTCGGCGTGCCAGCCCCGGGGCCGACGGTAGGGGTCGTCCCCTCGCTCGCGCCGTCGCACCAGGTCGCGCACCCACGGCTCGGTGCGCGAGAGCCCGTTCCAGGCGACGACGATCCGCCCGCCGTCTCTCAGGACCCGGGCGAGCTCGAGCTCGGCCGCCGGGTGCTCGAACCAGTGCCAGGCCGACGACGAGGCCACGAGGTCGAAGGTCGCCTCCGCGAAGGGCAGGGCCTCGGCCGTCGCGGCGATCGCCTCGACCCCGGGGGACCTCGCGAGGAGGACGGCGCGCATCGCGTCGTCGGGCTCGACGGCGCTGACCCGCGCCCCGCGGGCGAGCAAGAAGCGCGTCAGCTTGCCCGTGCCGGCGCCCACGTCGAGCACCCGGCGGCCCGCGAGCTCCCCGAGGTACGCGACGAGCCCCTCGGGCGGGTCGGGCCGGTAGTGGTCGTAGAGTTCGGCGACGGTGCCAAAGAGCCGGCCCCGACCGTCGCTCACCGGGGGGGCCGCAGGGCCGCGAGGTGCTCGACGAGCCCGTCGATCGCCACGCGCACCTGAGCCGTCGTGTCGCGGTCGCGCACCGTGACCGCCCGGTCCTCGAGCGAGTCGAAGTCGACCGTGACGCACCAGGGCGTGCCGACCTCGTCCTGGCGGCGGTAGCGCCGCCCGATCGACTGGGTGACGTCGTAGTCGCACATGAAGTGGGGGCTGAGCCGGTCGAGCACCTCGTTCGCCACGGCGTCGAGCTCGGGCTTCTTCGACAGCGGCAGCACCGCCACGTGGTAGGGCGCCAGGCGCGGGTCGAGGCGCAGCACCACTCGGCGCTCGCCGCCGACCTCGTCCTCGTGGTAGGCGGCGAGCAGGAACGCCATCATCGCCCGGGTCGCGCCGGCCGCCGGCTCGATGACGTAGGGGGTGTAGCGCTCGTTGGTCGCCGGGTCGAAGTAGTCGAGGGCGACCCCCGAATGGGTCGCGTGCTGGGTCAGGTCGTAGTCGCCGCGGTTCGCGACGCCCTCGAGCTCGTCGAAGCCCCAGGGGAAGAGGAACTCCACGTCGGTCGTGCCGCGCGAGTAGTGCGAGAGGTCCTCTTTCGCGTGGACGTGGCGGCGCAGCATCGACTCGGGGATGCCGAGGTCGACGTACCACGCGAAGCGCGTCTCGATCCAGTACGCGTACCACGTCTCGGCCTCGGCCGGTGGGACGAAGTACTCCATCTCCATCTGCTCGAACTCCCGGGTGCGAAAGACGAAGTTCTGGGGGGTGATCTCGTTGCGGAAGGACTTGCCAACCTGGGCGATGCCGAAGGGCGGGCGCTTGCGGGTGGTGGCGAGCACGTTGGCGAAGTTGGTGAAGATGCCCTGGGCCGTCTCGGGGCGCAGGTACGCCGTCGCGCCCTCCCCCTCGACCGGACCGGCCTGGGTCTTGAACATGAGGTTGAAGGCCCGCGCCTCGGTGAAGGTCGTCCCCCCGCAGTTGGGGCAGACGCCTCCGATCTTGTCCTCGCGCCAGCGCTCCTTGCACGTGAGACAGTCCACCAGGGGGTCGGTGAAGGTCTCGAGATGTCCCGAGGCCGCCCAGACGGCCGGGGGCGAGAGGATGGCCGCGTCGAGGCCGACGATGTCGTGGCGCTCTTGGACCATGGCGCGCCACCACTCGTCCTTCACGTTGCGCAGCATGCTCACCCCGAGGGGGCCGTAGTCGTAGGTGGAGCGGAAGCCCCCGTAGATCTCGGCCGAGGGGAAGATGAAGCCGCGCCGCTTGGTGAGGTTCACGACCTTGTCGAGCAACTCGGGGTCGCGTTCGGCCGGGTCGGTCATCCCTCGAGGTTACCGGACGCCCCGGCGCTCCTCAGGCGGACGATCACCTGGTTCGCGAGCAGCCGACCGCGCGGAGCGAGGGTGACGGTGCCGTCGCGCACCTCGACGAGGTGGGCGATCTCACCGAGCGCGTCGAACGACTCGACGGGCACGCCGCGGGTCGTGCGCAGGGCGAGTGACTCGCGCTCGAAGAGGGCCTGGCCGTCGGTGAGGACCTCCTCGCCGCCCACGGGCGACGCGCCGGCGGCGAGAGCGGCGACGTAGCGCTCGGGGGTGCGCACGTTCCACCAGCGTCGCCCCGCCCGGTACGAGTGGGCGGCCGAGCCGAAGCCGACGTACTCCTCGCGGTCCCAGTAGAGGTGGTTGTGGCGGCCCTCGTGGCCCGGGCGGGCCCAGTTGGAGATCTCCTCCCAGGCGTAGCCGGCCGCCTCGAGGGTCGCGCCGACTAGGTCGTAGGCGTCGGCGGTGGCGTCCTCGTCGGGGTGGCGCGCCGGGTCACGCCCGAGCGGGGTGCCCGCCTCGGCGGTGAGCGCGTAGCAGCTCACGTGGGGCGGCGGGTGCTCGAGACCGAGGATGTCGCCGAGGGTGGCGCGCACGTCGTCGAGCCCCTCGGCGCGCGAGCCGACGATGAGGTCCATGTTCCACGTCGCGAAGCCGGCCGCCGTGACGCGCTCGCTCACCTCGCGGTGCGCGCCCGTGCCGTGGCGGCGCCCGAGGTCGGCGAGCACCGCCGCCTGGGTCGACTGCACCCCGAAGCTCATGCGGGTCACCCCGCCCGCGCGGTACGCGCCGAGGCGCTCGAGGGAGGCGTCCTCGGGGTTGCACTCGACGGTGACCTCGGCGCCCTCGACGCGCGGGATCGCCTCGAGCACCGCCAGCAGGTCGTCGGCCGGGAGGCGCGACGGCGTGCCCCCGCCGAAAAAGACCGAGGTGGCCGCGGGCAGGCCCTCGTCGCGAGCCCGGCCGATCTCCCCGAGCAGGGCCACGACGTAGTCACCCTGGATCCCGTCGCGGTCGG